>NZ_JAHXBH010000022.1:0-143062 GCF_020103775.1 Allostigmatella hybrida | reverse complement strand
TCTGCCGACGCCCTCGCTGCTGCCCATTGTGGACACGCCTCTGCTCGCGAATGCTGCCTGAGGCGGTGAACGGTTACCGATATTCTTCGAGGGAGACACGAAGACCGGCTTTGGCTGACTGCGATTCAAGGTTTTTCTGACGTGCTGGTTCGTGGAGGCGCAGCGACTGGGTAGTAACAAGCCCCTTTCCAGTCGTAGCTCTCTCCGCAGGGAGGAGAGGCTTGAGGGACTTTCACCCAGCAACCTCCCTGGATGTGGATCTGAAATCGAGCGCAAGGCGGACGGCGCTGCCCGGGCAGAGGCGCTTTGAGCATCTCCAGCGCCAATCCACTCGGCTCTGGCGCTCGTGCCACGCTGGCCCCCGGCACCTCCTCCACGGCTGCATCGGCCACGCCTGTGGTCCCACCATCCTCCAGGTTGAAGGGGGAATCGATGAACTCCGCCAGGTTCAAGTTCCCCGCGATCAGAATGATGCTCCAGGCGGCCAAGGGCATCAGCACCATGGGCCCAAGACATCCGCCGCGAGGCTCGGAGCTTGTCCTCCTCACGCCCTCTGCCCCTCTCCGCGAGCCGTTCGGACACAATCGAGGGCAAGCCGCTGGACTACACAGATGCGGGTCTCAACATCCCGGTGGTTCATGTCCGGGCTGCCTCCCTGTTCGCGGAGTTGGTCCCGGACGACGCGCAACTGCCCCCGTGGATGTGGAGGGCCAACCCGATCAGTACAAGGTCGGTCAGTATGCCTCCGTGCGTGAGATGCGCATCGACAAGGCCAAGGCAGGAAACACGAAGGTGTTTCGCTGTGAGGGGTGGAGCAGCTCCCTGATCGTGTTCGAGGAGATCAAGGACGCCTTGGAACGCATGGGGGCCATAGGCACGCGATTTGAGGAGGTCTAGTTTAGAATCCGTAGATCTTCGAGAGGATCTCTTTCATCACCTCCGAGGTGCCTCCTCCGATGGTGATGAGGCGGATGTCGCGCCATGCGCGGGCGATGGGCGTCTCCTCGATGTAGCCCATGCCTCCGAAGAACTGCTGGCAGTCGTAGGCCACGCGCTGCGCCAGGTCTCCGGCGAAGAGCTTCGCCATGGAGATCTCCTTCACCGCGTTCTCCTTCGCGTCGAACACCGACACCGCGTGGTACGTGAGCCGCTTGGCCGCCTCAATGCCCGTGAGGTGCTCGACAAACTTGTGGCGCCACACCTGGAACTTGAGCAGCGGCCTACCGAAGGCCTCGCGCTCGGTGCCGTAGCGCAGCGCGTCCTCCACCATGCGCTCCATGCCCGCCACCGCCGTGAGCGCGCCCACCAGCCGCTCGCCCTGGAAGTTGGTCATGATGGAGTAGAAGCCCGCGTTCTCCTCGCCCAGCACGTAGCGCCGGGGGATGCGACAGTCCTCGAAGTAGAGGATGGCCGTGTCCGAGGAGAGGTTGCCCACCTTGTCGAGCTTCTTGGACACCGAGAAGCCCTTCACGTCCGTGGGGAACGTCACCAGGGAGATGCCCCCGTAGCCGGCCTCGCCCGTGCGCACCCCCAGGGTGATGAAGTCCGCCCGGGTGCCGTTGGTGATCCACATCTTCGAGCCGTTGATGACGTAGTCATCCCCGTCGATGCGCGCCGTGGTCTTCATGTTGGCCACGTCCGAGCCCACGCCCGGCTCGCTCACGCCCAGCGCGGCGATGCGCTCGCCCTTGAGCGCCGGCTCCAGGAACTCGCGCTTCTGCTCGTCGGTGCCAATCTCGTTGATGATGGGCGTGGCCATCTGCCCCTGCACCAGCAGCGCCATGTTCACGCCCGCGTTCTGGCTGCGCGACAGCTCCTCGCAGAACGCCGTCACGAACCAGTAGTCCAGCCCGCTGCCGCCGTACTTCGGGTCATGGTTGATGCCCAGGAAGCCCAGCTCGCCGGCCTGCTTGAAGATTTCCTTGGGGAAGATGCCCGCCCGGTCCCACTCCAGGGCGTGCGGCGTCAGTTCCTTCTCGACCCAGGCGCGGACCGTCTTGCGAAAGGCCTCGTGCTCCGCGGTGAAGGGGGTGGGCATGGCGGCTCCTCGGAAAGGTTGATTTCCAAGTCAATAGCAGGCGATGTGCTCCTGAACAAGCCTCCGGTCCCGCCATGCCCTTCGTGCCCCTGCTGCTCGTTGGACTCACCGCCGCGCCCCCGCCGCCCGTCTCCCTGGAGGGGACGCTTCGCGCGGTGTGTCAAACCCACGCCGCGGATCCGGGCCACCCCTGGGCCCTCGCCCACGGCATCACCCTGGAGGGCCGGGACTTCCGCGCCCGCGATGGGCGCCGCGCCGTGGACGTCATCGTCTCGGACTTCGTGCGCCTGGGGCCGCGCTTCGAGCCCTTCACCGCCGAGGGCATCCCCGTGCAACCCCACCCGGCCCTCCAGGAAAAGACGCTGGTGCTGGCCGGTGTCCCGCTGGGCCGGAAGTTCCAGACCCCTCAAGGCGCGGTGACGCTGAAGGCGCTGGTGGAGGCCCTCCAGCGCGGCTTCTCCCCTGCCCTCGCCTCCTCGCCGGACGGCGCGTGGACGCTGGATGCCCTGGGCCACGTCCTTCCGCCGGGGACCCCCTTTCGCAACGGCGCGGGGGAGACCGTGCGGTTCGACGCGGTGATGGACGAGGCGCTCGCCACGCTGGAGCGCGCCCAGGCAGAGCTCGCCGAGGGCATGAAGGCGGGCCTGCCCCAGGTGCCCAAGCGCAAGCGGGGCATCTACACGCACCCGTGTGGTGGGCTGCACTTCTTCCAGGCGGTAGCGAGCTGGGCACGCCATCCCGCCGTGCGCAAGGCGTGGGGCGGAAGGCTGGAGGCCCAAGTGGAGGTGCTGCTCTACCGGCTGGGCTCCGAGGCCCGTCAGTACGAGGCCGCGCTGGCCGCCTCGCCCGAGCACCGGCTGGTGCTCCTCTCCCAGTCGCTCAAGTTCTATGGCCACTTCCTGGAGACGCTCGGGCGCTACCGGAAGGAGAACGGCTGGCGCCCCACCCCGAAGCAGCAGCAGGCCGTGCTGCGGGCCCGTCAGTTGCTGGAGGCCACCGTCCGCAGGCTGGGCGAGGCGCAGGCCTTTCAGCGAATGCCCACGCTCGCCCAGGAGCAACCCCAGCTCTATTGGGATCTGCTCGGAGACGCCTGCCATGCGGCGCATGGCCTGGAGCTCTGGAAGTAAGCGAGGCCGCTCAGGAGCGCGGGCGCGGCCACACCCCGGCCACGAGGCGCGCCTTGCCCTGACGCAGCCACTGGGCCCCGGAGCGCAGCAGCCTTCCTCCCCGCTGGCGGACCTCGAACACCGGCCCCAGGAAGAACCGCTGGGCGCGGAGCTTCAGCAGGTCCGCGCGCAGTTGCTGGGCGGTGGCCACGCGGATGCGCCCCTGCTCGTAGGCCTCGGTGAGGGCCCGGCGCTGGAGCTTGCCGCTGCTCGTCTTGAGCAACTGCCCGTAGCGGATGAACAGCACGTCCTCGTGCGCCACGGTGACGCCCACCGCCTCCAGGATGGCGGCGGACACCTGCTTCTGGCTCTCGGGCCGGTGCTCCAGCACCTCCGGGCGGCTCACCTCGGCGAGCACCACCACGCGCCCCTGCGCCTGGATGACCGCCGTCCTGCCCGAGCGGATGAACGGAAGCCGTTCGATGGCCTGCTCGAAGTCACTGGAGAAGTAGCTCTGGCCGTTGATCTTGATCCGGTCGTTGAGCCGGCCCGTGATGAACAGCTCGCCGCCCTCCACGAAGCCCAGGTCCCCCGTCGGGTAGAACCCGTCCTCACCGCGCAGCGGGCGCTCGTCCGCGTAGTACGTCTGCGCCAGGCTCCCGCGCCGCAGCTCGATCTGGCCCAGCTCCCGCTCCCCACAGACGCGGCCCTCCTCGGTCCGGAGCCGTACCTCGAACTCGCTCAGGGGACGCCCCACGGAGATGGCGGGCTGGCCACTGGGCGCCGTCACCACCCGCCACCCCTCGTCCCCCACGCACGAGACCATCAGCACCACCTCGGCCATGCCGTAGCAGGGCTTGATCGCCTCGCGCCGCAGCCCCTGGGGCGCGAGCCGGGCCGTGAAGTCCTCCAGGTTGGCGATGTTGATGGGCTCGCTGCCCAGATACACGGTGCGCAGCGCCGAGAGGTTCAGCCCCTGAAGGTCCTCGGCCTCCAGCCCGTTCAGGATCTTCAGCGTGTAGTCGATCGCGAAGTTCGGGATGACGGCCAGGGTGGCGCGGTGCTCGGACAGGAACTCCAGCCAGCCCGCCGGATCCATCAGGAAGCTCATGGGCGGGGTGAGGAGCGTGTCACAGCCCCCGTAGAGGCACGACAGCATCCCGCCCACCAGCCCCATGTCGTGGTACAGCGGCAACCAGCTCACGCACGTGTCCTGCGCGCCGAGCCGCCCCTGCTCCACGATCATCCGCAGGTTGGCGTGCAGGTTCCCCCAGGTGATGGGCACGCCCTTGGGGAACGCCGTCGAGCCCGACGAGAACTGCACGAAGGCCAGCGTGTCCTCGCCAGGCTCCCTCAAGCGCGCCCCCTCCACGCGCGCCCCCGCGGGCGGCAAGGGCACCCGCTCCAGGGACAGCTCCAGGGCGCGCAGGCTCGGCACGTCCAGGATGCGGCGCACCCCATGCCGCTCGGAGAGCCGCGAGAGGAAGTCCCGGTAAGCGCCCTTGGGCGTGCTGAGGATGTAGGGCTTCACCGAGAACGGCACCGCCCCCAGCGCCAGCAGCCCGAGGAACGAGAGGACGACGGCCTCGGACGTCTCGAAGGGAAAGAGGATCCGGTCCCCGGGCTGGATGCCCTGGGCGCGGAAGTGCTCCGCGCTGGCGGCGATCCGCTCCGGCATCTGCCGGTAGGCGAGAAACGAGGACCGGTGGCCAAAGTCCTCGAACAGGGACAGGCCCCGCTGGGGATCCGCCGCCAGGAGCCGGGCGAAGAGGGTCTCGGACATGGGGACTTCGTCCTGCTCAGGGAGAAGGGACACGGGACGCCGCCAGGAACTCCTGGAGCGAGCACAGCGAGCGATCCGCGGCGTGGACGAAGGCCGCCTGAACCCGGGCCTCCACCGCCAGCCGCGTCCCGCCGTCGATGAGGAGCTGCTGGTGGAAGCGCACCCGGTAGTGCACCTCGTGCTCGTCCCGCAGCTCCTCCTCGGGCGGGAACTCCAGGCGGGTGTGCACCACCACCTCCTGCGGGGCGATCTCCTTGCGGTAGTCCACCTCGACCCGCATCGTGAGCGCCACCACCTGGGACACCTTGCGCAGGGCGTTGCGCTCCATCCACGCCCACCGCCCCGCCTCCAGGTACTCCAGGGCGGTGGCGTTGTTCACGTGGCCCAGGCTGTCCAGGTCATTGGGCCGCACGCGCAGCGTCAGCAGGGACTCGTCGAAGCGCACGGCTCAGCACCCGACCAGGTCCATCCAGTAGTCCTCCACCTCCTGGGCGGAGGCGCACGCCACGCCGGTGATGCGCCGCAGCGAGTGCAGGATGAGCGAGCGCTTGCGGTCCAGCGCCTCGGGCGCCACGGCCGTCTGGCCCGCCTCGTTCTCCAGGTGGTCCCACCAGTTGATGTGGGTGCCCCGGTCCTCCACGTGCTCGCGCGCGCTGCCGTACAGCTCGCCCTCCTCCCGGAGGAAGAAGTGCGCCACGGCGAAGGCCTCCTTGATGGGGTAGGCGCCGCTGTCCACCAGCGCCTTGGCGAACGAGATGAAGTACTGCATGTGCTGCACCTCGTCGGCCCCCACGTGCTTGAACAGCATCCGGAGGCCCGGGTCGGCCACCTGGCGCATGTACTGGCCGTAGTTGACCGAGGCAATGCTCTCGGAGAACGCCAGCATCGTCACCGTGCGCAACAGGTCATCGTCCGGGAACACCTTGCGGTACTCGATGACCGTCGCATCGCTCAGCGGCTCGAAGCCCACGCGCATGGCCAGCTGCGTGAAGCTCGTCTCGTGGTGCGACTCCTCCTCGTTCCAGTAGCGGCTCCAGGTGCCCAGCGACTGGATGATGGAGGCCACCACGTTGTCCTTGCCCACCCAGCGCCGGCACTCCTGGTCGGCCAGCCGCGCCATGCGGTCCGCGCTGGGCTTGGCGGTCATCTCCGCCTTGCCGGCGTTCCACACCACGAACCGGTCCTTCTCGGTGAGCTGGTCCAGGCGCACCGACTCCACCAGCTCCGAGGCGCTCCAGCGGCGCGACTCGTGCAGCCGGTGCTGCTCCCAGGTGATGTCCACCAGCCGCCGGCCTTCTTCCTTGAAGGCCCGGTATAGGTCCGTCACCACCGCGGGCCTTGGCGGAGGGCTCCGCTCCACGGTGTTGCGCTCCACCAGCCCCGCCATCCGCAAGAGCGCCTCGCCCAGCGGCGCCTGCGCCCCCGCCGCCTCCCGGATGACCGCCCTCAAGTGGGGCTCCCAGGCTGGCACTCGCGGACGAACAGCTCGACGACCTGGGAGATCGGGGTGTCCAGCGACAGCGCCGGCAGCCGGACGCGCACCGCGTACTGCTTGCGGAGCGCGTTGGAGGACTTCGCGAACGCCTCCATCAGGTCCACGCTGTTGTGCATCCGGTCCGACCGCGCGATGACCTCCGCCAGGGTGAGATTCGAGCCGAACAGCTCCTCGGCGTTCAGCCCCACGTGCTCGCAGAACTTCTGGCAGATGAACTCTTTCAACTCGCCCACGTCGGCCATCGTTGCCCTCCCTGGCGTTGCCGGGTGATTCGAACACCGCCCCGGGTTTAAAATTTCAACGCAGTTAAAAGTGCCTACCAAGCCCTACCCCGTCCGTAGGCCCGGGGCACTTTCTCAGTTCCTTATGAAACATCTTCGGAATCGCGAGAGACAACAGGAATAATGATTTTCAGATGCAGCATCTCTTCAGGCGTGAGGCCGGCCTCCGCCAGGATTTGCTGGGAGTGTTGGCCCAGGGTGGGTGGAGGCCGCAGCGGCGTGGGGCCCATTCTGAGGGGCGTCAGCAGGTGGGTCATCCTTCGCCCACGCTGCGCGTCCTCGGCCTCCACGAAAAGCCCCCGCGCTTGGAGCTGCGGGTCCTTGCACACTTCATCGCCTTCCAGGACGGGTTCGATGCACAGGTCCGTGCCCGCGAAGCGCTCCTGCCAGTAGGCCAGGGGGTGCTCGGCGAAGAGACGTGCCAGCTCGGCCTTCACGCGCGCGCCGGCCTCCGCCGTGTCGTAGCCGTCCGCGAAGAGGTCCATCCGCCCCAGGCGCTCACACAGGCCCGCGAAGAACTTGGGCTCCAGCGCCCCCACCGCCAGCCAGCGCCCGTCCTGCGTGCCGTACAGGCCGTAGCACGCGTAGCCCCCGTTGAGCGCCTCGCGCCCGCGCTGCAGCGGCGCCCCCTGCTCCCCCATGGCGAGCCGGGCGGCCAGGTGCATGTGCAGGAAGGCCACCGTCCCATCCGTCATGGAGACGTCCACGAAGCGCCCCCTTCCCGTGCGCTCGCGCTCGTGCAGCGCCGCCAGGATGCCCACCAGCGCGAAGAGGCTCCCGCCGCCGATGTCCCCCATCTGCACGCCGGGAAAGGCCGGGGCCCCGCCGGCGGCCCCGCCGTAGGCGAGCACGCCCGCGCGGGCCGCGTAGTTCAGGTCATGCCCGGCCTTGAGCCGGTCCGGCCCCGTCTGGCCATAGCCGGAGATGGCGCAGTAGATGAGGCGCGGGTTCTCCGCCCGCAGCACCGCCTCGCCCAGGCCCAGCTTGTCCATGACGCCCGGGCGGAAGCTCTCCACCAGCACGTCGTAGCCGCGCACGAGCCGCTTGAAGGCCTCGCGCCCCGCCTCGGACTTGAGGTCCAACGTCACCGAGCGCTTGTTGCGGTTGAGCCCGTAGAAGAGCGCGCTCTCCCCGTCGCGCAGCGGGGGCATCTGCCGGATGTAGTCCCCACCGTTGGGCTCCTCCACCTTGTCCACGGTGGCGCCCAGGTCCGCCAGCACGAGCGTGGCGTACGGGCCCGGCAGCAACCGCGAGAGGTCCAACACCTTGAGGCCTTGAAGCGGAAGCGTGTCCATGGGAGCACCCGGGGAGAGAAGACGGCAACGGCGCGGCTCCCGGAAAGGGAGGACGCGCCGTTTCAGCCGGGCGCCCCGGAGGGACGCGCCGGAGACCGCCGGGGAAAGGTCAGCCGAGCAGCTTGGCCAGCTTCATGGCGAGCCCCATGTCCATGGGCTTGAACTTGAGCTTGCCCTGCATGGCGGCCATCTGCGCGTTGAGCTTCTTCTCGCGGATCTTCACGAAGTCTTCGTCGCTCACGGTGATGGTCATCTTCGGCTCACCGGTGGTGCCCTGCGTCACCCAGTCCGAGTCCTTGGTGAGGTCCATCGTCCAGGTCCCGCCGCTGCCCCCGGTGATGTTGAAGTGGATGATCGCGTTGATGTCCTTGCCCAGCTCGGGCTTCTGCTTGAGCAGGGTGGGGATGTCCGTCTCGAGGACTTGCTGCGCCGTCATCGGTCTGTCTCCTGTCGATTGACTGGTGAGTCAATACCCAGCCGACCGTAATGTCCGGCCCCCTCCCCGGTCAAGCACGAGGAAGGTTCGAGGAGAGCACTTTGGAGGCGGGCTCCAGCGCGCGGCGGACCATGTCGAGCAGATCATTGAGCTCGAAGGGCTTGGCCAGGTGCCCCACCGCGCCGATGTCCACCGCCTTGGAGCCCACGTTGCGGTCCGCGCTCAGCACGATGAGCGGGATGGAGGAGATGGCGGGGGGGCGCTGGCGCATGCGCTGGGCGAACTCCCACCCGTCCATCACCGGCATCATCAGGTCCAACAGGATGAGCTGCGGAGGGTCGGGCTCCAGGCGGTCCAACGCCTCCTTGCCGTTGCGGGCGCGGCGAATCTCGAACCCCTCGGCCTCGAGAATCTCCGAGAGGGCCTCCAGGATATCGGGATCGTCATCGACCACCAGGATGACGGTGGAACCACTGCCGTGTGAGATTGCAGAAGCCAGAATCTTCTCCCGGGGACGCCCAATCGGATTTTCATACCAATCGGGACTGGGGGGGCTCAATAAAATCGCGGTTCTCCCCGGCACACCGGGGGCACGTTGCAAAACCGACACTCGCTGCCCACCCTTTCCCGAGATTCGTTGAACCGCGAGCGGGAGGCCAGATGGGTCAGAGGGTACAGGAGCGGGAGGATGGGACACGGCAGCCGCCGGGGCTCGTCCTGATTCCACGCCAAGGTGACCCTCGGCTGCTGGGCCGGCAACTGCTCGAGCACTTGGAGCTGGAGGAGCTTCCCCCGTTCATCGCCTCGGCCGCGGACCTGATGGTCCAGGCCGGTTTCCGGCCGAGTCCGGGCGTGACGGACTGCTGGGAGCGGGACGGGCGGACGCTCGGGGTGACGGAGGCGTTCCTGGAGGATGGGACGCGGTGGATCTGCACCTGGCCGCTCTCCTCCCCCCAGGAGCCCCTGACGCCGGAGGCGACGCACGAGCGGGTGCGCTACCTGTCGCTCGCCTCGCATGATCTGCGCGGGGCCCTGGCCAACATCCGCTCGTACGCGGCGCTCCTGCTCAGCGGGCGGATTGCCCTGGAGCCCAAGGTGCAGCGGGGGCTGGAGACCATCCTGCGCAACGCGGACCGGGCCCTGGCGTTCTCCCAGGACTTCTTCGATGCGAGCCGGGCGGACCTGAACTCGCTCGCCTTCGAGCAGGAGCCTCAGGCGCTCGATCCCCTGCTCGCCGCCGCGGTGGAGCGGCACCAGGCGGCGGCCCGCACGGCCGGGGTGACGCTGGAGCTGGAGGGCCCGCTGCCGCTGCCGCTGCTGAACATCGACGGGGGCCGGATCCAGCACGCCGTGGAGGCCTTCGTCCTGTACCAGCTGGGCCGGGCCCATCCTGGGGAACGCATCCTCGTGCGGGCCGTGCCGGGCCGCGCGGGGATCCGCGTCGAGGTTCAGCGCGAGGGCCTGCCCTTGTCGGAGGAAGAAGCGGGCCTTGTGTTCCAGCGCGAGGAGCGCGCCTTCCGGGAGAAGAAGCTGGAGGACGCGCTGCGCATCCACCTGGCACTCCAGGAAGTCGAGGTCCACGGGGGCCGCGTCGGGGTGGAGACGGACACGGCCAGCACCACGCTGTACCTCTCCTTGCCGGGCACGCTTTCCCAGGAACTCGGCGGCCCAGCGGCCTTGCACCCTTGAAGGACGCCTGAGTTCACTGGCGGGGCACGCCCTGGGCCGGTATGCTCCACCCGCTGACTTCAGAGGAGCGGTGCGATGGGTCTCAAGATGTCGGAAATCCTGCTGATCATGGGTGTGCTGCTGCTCCTGTTCGGAGCGTCGCGGCTGCCGCAACTCGGCTCGTCCTTGGGCAGCGCCATCCGCAACTTCAAGCGCGGTTTCGGGGGCGAGGGAGAGCCCGCCGCCGACGAGAAGAAGCCGCAGACCGGCACGCTCGCAAGCAGCACCACGGTGGAGCCGGGCACCTCGGCCAAGTCGCCCAGCCACCCGGGCTGAGCCGCCGCGCGCTCGCGCTGCCGTGAGCCCCGCCCGTCCCGCCCCGCCCCGCGCGGAGGCAGGCCGGGCGGTTTCTCTTTGCGGGCACCCGGCGCCCCCTCCCTGCCCGGGAGGGGAGCCCACGGCGGAAGGCGGAGGCTAGTCGCCGCCCTTCCCGCCCTCGTACAGCTTGCCGATGATGGCGGCGTACTTCTGGCTGCAGAACTTGCGCTTCACCTTGAGGGTGGGCGTCAGCTCGCCGCTCTCCTGGGTGAAGTCCGAGTCCATGATCTCGAACTTCTTGAGGGTGCTGTAGGGCGGCTGATCCCCGTTGACCTTGTTGAGGATCTCCTGGACGGCGGCGCGGATCTCCGGGCGCTTGCCCAGCTCCGCGTAGGAGCTGGCCTGGATGCCCTTGTCGAGCAGCAGCTTGCGCGCGTTCTCCTCCGCCACGGTGATGAGCACCACGAGGAAGGGGCGCTGATCGCCGTAGACCATCGACTGGCTGATGAGCGGGAACGTCTTCAGCGTGTTCTCGATGTTCTGCGGCGCCACGTTCTTGCCGCCCGCGGTGACGATGATGTCCTTCTTGCGGTCGGTGATGCGCAGGTAGCGGTCCGCGTCCAGCTCGCCGATGTCCCCGGTGTGGAACCAGCCGTCGGCATCCAGCGCCTCGGCGGTGGCGGAGGGGTTCTTGTAGTAGCCCTTCATCACGCACGGGCCGCGCACGAGAATCTCGCCGTCCGGGGCGATCTTCAGCTCGGTGCCGGGCAGCGCCGGGCCCACGGTGCCGATCTTGATCTTGTCCGGCAGGTTGACGTTGCAGGGCGCGGACGTCTCGGTGAGGCCGTAGCCCTCCAGCACCTTGAAGCCGAGCAGATCGAAAAAGTGGGCGATCTTCCCCGACAGCGGCGCGCCGCCGGAGATGAACAGGCGCATGTTGCCGCCGAGCTTCTCGTCGAGCGTGCCCCGGACCTTGCTGAACACCAGCTTGCGCGCCAGCGAGAACTGCAGCGAGCTGTACTCGCGCCCCTGCATCCGCGCGTCCGCGTACTCGTCGAACAGCCGGAAGGCCCAGCGGAACATCTTGCCCTTGAGCCCCGGGGCCGCCGAGCCGTTGGACACGACGTTGTTGTAGACCTTCTCGAACACGCGCGGCACGGACGGCAGCACCGAGGGCCGCGTCTCCGCGAGGTTCGGCAGCAGCTTGTCCACCGACTCGGCGAAGACGAGCCGGAAGGACATGCGCAGCCACGCGGCCTTCACCACCTGCGCGAACACGTGCGCCAGCGGCAGGAACAGCATGACCGAGTCCTGGGGCTCCATCAGCCCGATGGCCTGGGCGGTGCGCGCCTCGTAGGCCCAGTTGCCGTGGGTGAGGATGACGCCCTTGGGCTCGCCCGTGGTGCCCGAGGTGTAGATGAAGCCCCAGGCATCATCCACCGCCACCTGGCGCGAGCGCTCCTCGAACGCGTCCGGCTGCGCGGCTTCCGCCGCCTTGCCCTGCGCCATGACCTCCGCGAGCGAGACTTCCCGGTCTCCCGACACGGGCCCCTCGAACACGATGACCTTGCGCACGGTGGGACAGTCGGCGAGCCGCTGGCGGATGCGCGACAGGCGGCCGATCTGCTTGGAGTCCCGCTCGTCGTTGTCCACGAGCAGGAACGACGTCTCGGAGTGGTTGAGGATGTAGCGGCACTCGTCCGGCGTGTTGGAGCCGTAGATGGGCACGGTGATGGCGCGCGCCGCGGAGATGGCCAGGTCGCTCACCACCCACTGCAGCGTGGTGTTGGCGAACAGGGCAACGCGGTCTCCCGGCTTCACCCCTTGCGCCAGGAGGCCGGCGGACAGCTCCTTCACCTGCTGAAGGACTTCGCCCCACGTCACCTCCTGCCACCGCCCGTCCTTCTTGTGGGACACGGCGACCTTGGACGCGTTCTTGGCCTGCTGGAGCAGCAGCTCCACCAGGTGTTGCTCGCTCCCCCCGGAGGCGGGGGAGATCATCTGACTCTCGGCTCTCACTTGAGTTCCTCCTCGATCTCCGCTTCGACTTTTTTGGACCGCTCTTGGACGAGCTGCGCTTCGGCCGGATTGTACGTCGTGCTGCCCTGCTTCACCTTCACGATGGATTCCTTGGCCTTCGCGGCCTTGCCGTCCTTGAGTAGAGTCTCGGCCAGGTAGGCGTGAGCGCGCAGGTTCTGCGGGAACTTGGCCGCCACCCGCTCCAGGAGCTTCGCGGACTCAGCCAGGTTGCGCTTCGGCCAGGGCAGCTCGAAGTAGTAGCGGCCCTTGATGACCACCGGCCCGCCGAAGTCGAAGTCCGGATCAATGCGGATGGCGGCATCCAGCCGCTCGTTGAACTTGCCCTCCAGCCCCTCGCCGAGTGCCTTCACGATGCCCACCGCCTGCGAGTAGGTGCCGATGCCCAGCGCCGCGTAGTACTGACATTCAACCCGGGCCGGGGTGAGCTTCACGCCCTGCTCGCACCGGTCCCACGCCTGTTTGCCGAGCACCTTCTTGAGCCGGCTGTCCTGCGCCACATCGCCCTGCCACGTCAGCAGCCGCGCCGAGCGCCAGATGAGCTCGTAGTCGTCCGGCGCCACCTGCAGCTCCTTCTTCAGCGAGGCCTCCAGCTCCTTGGCGGCCGAAGCATCGGCCCTGCGCGCGTACAGGGCATCCAGGGAGGCCAGCAGCTCGGGCGGCGCAGCTTGCACCGGCCACGCGACGAGCAACGAAAGGGCGAGCAAAATCAAGCGCATGGACGGCGGTGTTAGCACGCGGACTCCGCCCCCAGCAACCGATGCCCGACCTGACAGGGAGGATGCGCCAGACGCTGCGCGTCAAATGCAAGAAGGGCGGCACACGGAGTTGAAGCCCCGCATACCGCCCTTCCTGGATTGTCTCTTCTCGGAGGAGAGGAACCGGCGGATCACGCCGCATCAGCCGACACGTTCTCCTCGTCCTGGTTGAAGGCGACCAGGTAGCGCTCGAGGAAGCTCTTCGTCTTGAGCTCCACCTGACGCACCCGTTCCCGGGACACGCCCCACCGCTGGCCCAGCTCTTCCAGGGTCAACGGCTTATCCTGCGTGAGGCGCTCCTGCAGGATGTCCCAGCCCAGGTCCCCAATGCGCTTGCGCACCTTGGTGAGGGCCTCGTGCACCTCCTGGTCCTGCTCCCGGGCCAGGTACACATCCGAGGGCGACGGGCCCCCGTCCTCGAGACGATCCATGAAGGTGGTCTCCCCCTCCTCGTCGATCGTCGCGTCCAGCGAGAAGTCCACCATGCTGCCGCGCTCGGACTCGCCGCCGCGCACCTGGCTGCGGTTGTCCTTGAGGTAGCGGGTGATGTAGGCGCGAATCCACCAGACCGCGTAGGTGGCGAAGCGCACGTTCTTCTTGGGATCAAAGTGCTCGATCGCCTTCATCAGGCCGACGTTGCCTTCCTGAATGAGGTCATCCAGCCGGGCCCCGCGGTTGGCGAACTTCTTGGCCACCGCGACCACGAAAGCCAGGTTGGAGGTGGCGAGCGTCTGGCGGGCGGACTCGTCGCCTTTGCGAGCCGCCCTTGCGAGTTCGTACTCCTGCTCACGCGTCAGCTGGTGATGCCCGCCCAGGTGACGCAGGTAGTGCGACAGTCCTTCCGCCGCATACTTCGCCGTGTTGGCCATGGTTCCAAACCTCCGTTCGTTCCGAGTGCTCCGGACGCGCGCGGTAACACCGTGAGCGCCCATGTGCAGATAAGACGCGCAACGGCGGAAAGAGTTTCTCATTCCGATCCAGGAGGCTTTTCAGCCACACCTGGGGAATCTTCCTCGGGGTTCCCTGAGGGACTCCACGCAGGAACTTCCGGACTCGAACGCGCCCCCAGCGATGAGTTGCTGTGCCACTAGAAACAATCGGGCGCGGGAAAGATTTTCTCGGGGTTGAGCAGCCCTGATGGATCGAAAAAGGTTTTGAGCCGGCGTTGCAGTGCGATGACCGGCCCGGCTTGCTCCAACGCGAGGTAATCGCGTTTGGCGTGACCTACGCCGTGCTCGCCGGTGATGGTGCCGCCCATCTCCACGGTGAGCTTCAACATCTGTTGGATGGCCTCCTCCACCAACGGCCGCTGGTGGGGCCCCTCGTAGAGAATGTTGGCGTGCAGGTTGCCATCCCCCGCGTGACCATATGTGGCCACCAGCAGCCCCAGCCGGTCCCCCAGGGCCTTGAGCTGTTGGATGAGGCTGGGGATGCACGAGCGGGGCACGACGATGTCCTCGGAAATCTTGTGCGGCTTGAGGGCGCGCAGCCCCGGGGAGACCAGGCGGCGGGCCGCCCAGAGCTTCTCGCGCTGCGCCTCGTTCTGGGCCACCAGGGTCTCGGTCGCCCCCATGCGGGTACAGACATCTCCCACCTGGGCCAGCTCGGCGAGCAAGCCCTCCTCTGTACTCCCGTCCACCTCGACGATGACGGCCGACCCGGCGCCGGGCGGAAAGGGGTAGCCCTTGCCCGCGACCGCCTGGAGGGCCACCTCGTCGATGAGCTCCAGGGTCCGGGGCAGCACGCCCGAGGCCAGTACCGCCGAGAGGGCGTGCGCGGCCCGCATCACCGAGTCAAAGATGACCAGGGCCGTCAGCACGTGCCGGGGCCGGGGAATGAGCTGGAGGGTGATTTCCGTGGCCACGCCAAGCGTCCCCTCGGAGCCCACGAAGAGGCCCACGAGATCGTACCCGGCCACCCCCTTGAGGGTGCGCCGGCCGACCCGGAGCACCTCCCCATCCGGGAGCACCCACTCCAGGCCCAGGACGTAGTCGCGCGTCACCCCGTACTTGAGCGCCCGGGGCCCGCCCGCGTTCTCCGCGACGTTGCCCCCCAGCGTGCAAAATTCCCAGGAGTTCGGGTCTGGCGGGTAGAAGAGCCCCACGGCGTCCGCCGCCCGCATCAGGTCCCCGGTGATGACGCCCGGCTCCACGACGGCGGTGAGGTCCTCCACGGACACGGAGCGGATGCGGTTCATCCGCTCCAGGCTGACCATCACCCCGCCCCTCAAGGAGAGCGAGCCGCCGCTCTTGCCGCTGCGCGCCCCGCAAGGCGTGAAGGGCACGCCCTGGGCCTGGCACGCCTTGAAGACGGCCGACACCTGCGCGGTGGTCTCGGGGAAGGCGATGATGTCGGGGGGGTAGACGCCGCTGTCGGACTCGTCCCGGGCGTAACGCTGGCGCGTCTCCTCGTCGCGGCGAAGCTGTTCCGAGGAGAGCGTCTGCCCCAGCGCGGTCCACACGGCCTCCAGCCGTCCAGGCTCCACGCGGGGGAAGGTCTTCTCGGACGGCATCGTCATTTCAGCGCTCCCAGCCGGGCCCACAGCTCCCGGCGCAGAGAGCCCTCCTTGCGCAAACGGCCCTCGTAGGCTTCGACGTGCGTGACGGCATCGCGTTGCTCGCCGCTCCGGAGGCGCAGGCAGGCCTGCTTCGCCTCCAGGATGCAGGCGGTGGCGGGGCTGTCCAGCACGCGGGCCATGGCGCCCGCCACACACCGCGCCAGATCCTCCTGGAGGATGAGCCGGTGCGCGAAGCAGTTCAGCAGCGAGCCCAGGCGCCCGAAGCCCACCACGTGCTTGCCCGGGACGTAGGCCAGGTGGGCGCGGCCCTCGTAGGGCATCAGGTGGTGGGGGCACATGGAGTGGAAGCGCAGGTCCGTCACCACCACCATCTCGCCAGCGGACTCCGGGGGCGCGGGGTACATCGCCCCGATCGCCTCCTCGGGGGTGAGGGCATAGCCGTCGAGGAACTCGGTCATCCACACCTCGGCGACGCGCGTGGGCGTGCGCTGGAGGTTGGGATCCGTCTCCAGGGGCAGGCCCGCGGCGCGCAGGAAGTCCTTCACCGCCTGGGCCATGGCGGCGGCGTCCGGACGGGCGCGGGGGGCTTCACGGGGTGGGCGGCGGGGGGCTCGGGGGGTTCCCACGGGTGAGACTCCTTGAGGGCAAGCGTCAGCGGACGGGCCAGGTCCCGGGGGACCTCCGGTACGGACGAGCAGGCTCCCGAGCGTACATCGAAGGCCCCGGCATGCAGGGGACAATGCAGAGGGAGACTCCCATGGGGATGCCCGGAGGCCCCTGCCTTGACACGTCCGGGGTACACCGTTAGAGCACCCGGGCGGTACGCCCTGCGAATGTTCACCCGAGCCTCCAGCCTTCGACGCTCCACCGCGACGGTGCTCGCCGTGCTGTGGTTGTTGCCGCTGCTGGGCGCGCTCGGGCACTCCGAAGAGCATGCGCACCGCTTCTGCGCGGAGCACCAGGCCTTCGAGGAGACGGTGCGCGGCATGGGACAGATGGTGTCCCAGTTCGCCACGCACACGCCGCTGCTCTCCGCCTCCCGGCTGAACGAGGGCCTGGACGCCTCGCGGCTCACCCACGAAGCGTGCCCGGTGCTGACGGCCGGGATGGGCCAGGAGCTGCTCCCGCCCGAGGCGGTGTGGACGCTCACGGCCTTCCTGCGCGTGAGCCTCCTGGCCACCGCGCCCCCGCAGCCCATCGTCTCGCTCCCCATCCTCGCCCTCGCCCCCAAGTCCTCGCCCCCGGCACGCGCCTAGCGTCCCGAAGCGGTTGACTGTGGTGGGCACCCCATTGCCGGGTGCCGGGTTCCGAGGAGTCCAAGGGTGTCCCCTTCTTCACGCCGGTTCTCCGGCATGGCTGTTCTTGTTGTCTGCGCGCTCGTCCTGCCGGTTCTTCCGGCGGCGGCGCAGTCCCCCCCTTCCGAGCCCGGCAGCGGCGCCGGGCTGAGCCCGGAGGAGCTGGCGGAGATCGAAGCCGCCGTGGGCAAGGACCAGGCGGCCTCCCCCCCGGATGCGTCCTCCGGGGCCGCCCCGGGCGGCAACGCGCCGCTGCCCGTGCCCCGCGCCCTGTCCAACGCGTGGCTCGACATGAGCTTCATCCTGGATGTGGCGCTCGCGGGCTTCACCGACAAGGAGCCGCTCCAGGGCGGCGGGCATGACCCGTCCACCAATGGGTTCACCCTTCAGCAGCTGGAGCTGTCCATCGGCAGCGTGGTGGACCCGTACTTCCGCTTCAACGGCAACATCGTCTTCAGCCAGTTCGGCGTGGAGATCGAAGAGGCCTACGCCAGCACGTTGGACCTGCCAGCCAACCTCCAGGTGCGCGCCGGCCAGTTCCTCACCCGCTTCGGGCGGATCAACAACACCCACCCCCACGCGTGGGACTTCGTGGATCAGCCCTTCGTGCTCAGCCGCGTCTTCGGCGGCGAGGGCAACCGCGGGCTGGGGCTGGAGCTCTCGTGGCTGGCCCCCCTGCCCTGGTACGTGGAAGTGCTGGGCTCGGTCACCGATGCCAACGGCGCGTCCACCGCGCGCAGCTTCTTCGGCGCCACCCAGAGCCGCGTGGTGTCCCCGTTCGACTTCCAGTTCACCGGGGCGCTGAAGCAGTTCTTCCCCGTCTCGGATGCGCTGTCCGTGCTGTGGGGTCTGTCGGCGGTGACGGGCCCCAACGCCACGGGCCACCGCAACCGCAGCGACGTCTTCGGCACGGACCTCTATGTGAAGTACCGCGAGGTGCAGGGCAACGATCCCACCGTGCTCGCCTTGCAGGCGGAGGTGCTCTACCGGCGCCGGCAGGTTCCCGAGGACCTGCTCGGGGACTGGGGCGGCTATGCCCAGTTCCACTGGCGCTTCGCCCAGCGCTGGGCCACCAACGCGCGCTACGAGTTCGGCACGGCCGCGCGCGGCCAGGACGGACAGGTGGCCGCCGACCCGTTGGATCCTGAGTGGGATGCCACGCGCCAGCGCATCTCCGCCAACCTCACCTTCTGGCCCACCGAGTTCTCCCGGCTGCGCCTGCAGGCGGCCACGGACCGTGCCGGCTGGCGCGACGAGCCCGGCTACTCCGCCTTTCTCGCCTTCGAAGTGGTGATGGGCACCCACGGCGCCCACGCCTTCTGACCCCTTTTCTCCCGGAGCCTTCCGATGAGACACCTCCTCACGGCCCTGAGTGCCGCCCTCTTCTTCCTGCTGTCCCTCCCGGCCCACGCCGCCCTCAACGTCGTCACCTCCGTGCCGGACCTGGCCGCGCTGGCAAAGGCCGTCGGCGGGGACAAGGTCAACGTCACCGCGCTGGCGTCCCCCTCGCAGGATCCCCACTTCGTGGATGCCCGGCCCAACCTCGCCCTGGTGCTCAACCGCGCGGACCTGCTCATCACCGTGGGGCTGGAGCTGGAAGTGGGCTGGCTGCCCACGCTCCAGATCGGCGCGCGCAACGTGAAGATCCAGACTGGCAACCCCGGCTACCTGGATGCCTCGCAGCTCGTGAGGCTGCTCGAGGTGCCCACGGTCGCGGTCGATCGCAGCCAGGGCGATGTCCACCCGGGCGGCAACCCGCACTACCTCTATGATCCCCGGGCCGCCCTGGACGTGGCCCAGGGCATCGCGGCGCGCCTGACGCAGCTCGACTCGAAGAACGCGGCCACCTACGAGGCCAACCTCAAGAGCTTCACCACCGCGCTGGAGAAGGCCCGTGCGGACTGGGAGAAGCGTCTGGCCGGGCTGCGCGGCGCACCGGTCATCTCCTACCACCGCACGACGGCCTATCTGTCCGACTGGCTGGGCTTCACGCAGCTCGCGTTCCTCGAGCCCAAGCCGGGCATCCCGCCCAACCCGGCCCACGTGGCCCACGTGCTGACCGAGGGACGCGCGCAGAAGGCGCGGTTCCTCTTCCAGGAGGACTACTACCCGGACACCACCTCCCGGCTCGTGGCCTCCAAGCTTCCCGCGCCCCTGGTCGTCATCCCGGGCGGCACGAACTTCCGGGGCGGCGAGACGTACCTCCAGCGCATGGAGAAGATGGTGAAGCAGTTCGAGCAGGGCCTCGCGGGCAAGGGGACCTGAGCCATGCGCCTGTCCCTGCTCCTGCCCCTGGTCCTGCTGGGTGGCTGCGCCTGGGAGGCCGGCGAGGGCTTCGCCGTGCTGGAGCCCACCGTGCGCGCGGCCTATGCCCCCGAGGACTCCCGTCTCACGCGAGATGGGTACCGGCGGCTCAGCTCCGACTACCAGGTGCGCCTCACCACCGCGACGATGCGGTTGGAGCGCATCGAGCTGACGGCCTCCTCCGGTGGAGGCGAGGGCGGCACCTTTGATCCCGCGAACCCGCCCCCGGGCTACAGCCTGTGCCACAACGGCCACTGCCACCGCGACGATGGGGCCCTCATCGACTACGAGGACATCGCCGCGGAGCTGGGCGGCGGGGGCTCCTCCACCCAGACCGTGGCCACCCTGCCCGTGGGGGATGTGAACCTGCTCGCCCCGGAGACGCGCCAGGTGACGTGCAGCCCGGCGTGTGAGCTGCCCAGCGGCACGGTGTCGCGGGGCCAGTGGGCGGTGACGGGCCTGACGCTGGAGGGCATCGCGCGGGATGGGAGAGACTTGCCGCGCTTCGCCGGCGAGAAGCCCTTCCGCCTGGAGGTGGCTCCCGGCGGGGCCTCCTCCGAGCCGCTCGCGGTGCTCCGCGGAGACCTGGACATTCCCTCGGACCGGGAGCACGCGCCGCGCGTCCGCCTGGCGCTCCAGTTGGAGATGACGTCCCGCATCTTCGACAGCGTGGACTGGGCGCCTCCCCAGCCGGAGGGCAACGGCACCGTGGACCTGACCGCCGCGGCCAACGCCCCGGCGCGAGAGGCCATCCTGAAGGGCGTGGCGGAGCTGATCCCCTCGGCGGAGGTGACGCGTGAAGCCCGGTGACCCGACCCTCTCCGCCGAGGCCGCCGCCACGGCTCCCCCGTCCGAGGTGCTCCTGTCCTGCGAGCAGCTCGTCATCGGCTACGGGAACAAGGCGCTGCTGCCCCCCATCCACCTCCAGGTGCGGCGCGGCGACTTCGTGGCCGTGGTGGGCCGCAATGGCTCGGGCAAGAGCACCTGGTTCAAGACGCTGCTCGGGCTGCTCGCCCCCGTCTCGGGCCGCATCGAGAAGGGCGTGCCCGGCATGCGCAGCGCGTACGTGCCGCAGACGGCGAGCATCGACGCGCTGCTGCCCGTACGCCCCAAGGAGATGGTCCTCTGGGGACGGCTGGCCGGGTGGAACTTCCTGCGCCCCTTCTCCAGCCCGGAAGACCGCCGGGTGGCCCAGGAGGCCCTCGACACCGTGGGCGCCCGGGCCTTCGCCCACCGCCCGTTCCGCGAGCTGTCCGAGGGACAGAAGCAGCGCGCGCTGCTCGCCCGGGTGCTCGCCAGCGACGCGGACCTCGTGCTGCTGGATGAGCCCACCGCCGCCATGGACGCGGTGGCCGAGCGCGAGACGATGCAGCGGCTGGCGGCGCTGGCCCGCGAGCGGCGCATCGCCGTGGTGGTGGTGAGCCACGACCTGGCGATGGCCGCCGAGTATGCCAGCACCCTGCTCTTCGTGGACCGGGAGGCGCCCGCCGTCGTCCTGGGCAACGCCCAGACCGTGTTCCACCACCCCGCCTTCCGGCACCAATACGGCGACGAGTACGCCGCCCGCCTCGCTTCTGGATCATCCCGTGGACCCATCCCTGGTTGAACCCTCGAAGTGGGAGCAGTTCCTCGCGAGCCTCGACCTGTTCCTGGATCCGGTCCTGTGCGCGCTGATCGCCGGGGGCGTGCTGGGGTTCCTGAGCGTCTACGTGGTGCTGCGGCGCATGGTGTTCGTCAGCGCCGCCGTTACCCAGGCCGCGGGGCTGGGCGTGGCGCTCGCCTTCTTCGCGGAGATCCACCTGGGCATGCACGTGGACCCCACGCTGGGGGCCACCGGCCTGTCCCTGCTGGCCACGGCGCTGCTGATGGCGGACCCCTCCCGCCTGAAGCTCACCCGGGAGAGCGTGCTTGGCCTGGCCTTCGCCTTCTCGGGCGGGGCCGCCGTGCTGGTGGGCGACCGCATCGCCCAGGAGGCCCATGACATCCAGGGGATCCTCTTCGGCACCGCGGTGCTGGTGACGCCCGGGCAGTTCGCCGCCGTGGCCGGGGTGGGCGGGGCCATCCTCTTCATCCACCTGTGGTGGTTCCGGGGCATCACCTTCGCCAGCTTCGACCGGGTGGGCGCCCGGGTGCAGGGGCTGCCGGTGCGGCTGCTCGACGCGGTGTTGATGGTCTCCATCGGCATCATGGTGGGCGTGTCGGCCCGGGCGCTCGGGGCCTTGCCCGTGTTCGCCTTCTCCACCCTGTCGGCCATCGCCGCGCTGGTGCTCGACCTGCGCCTGCCGTGGACGTTCCTGCTGGCCACGCTCGCCGGATGCCTCTCCGGCGCGGGCGGCTACCTGTTCGCCTTCTTCTATGACTTCCCGGTCGGGGCCTCGCAGACGGTGTGCGCCAGCATGCTGGTGGGCGTCTGCGTGCTGCTGAGCGGGGTGCGCAGGCTCGTGCGCCCCGCCCCCTGAAGCTCAGTACGGGGCCTCGGTTCCTCCCACCAGGCGAAGCGCATGGCCCCGCCCGGTCACGAACGACCGGGCCCGCCGCAGCTCGGGCAGGTGGGCATCCGCCTGGCGCCAGCATTCGAGGAAGTGGGTGAAGTCCCGCGCGGCCTCCGGGAAGTCCCCCTGCCCCACCCGGGCCTCCGCGGCGAGCAGCCGCGCATGGCCGCTGCCGGGCCGCTCCGCCGCGAGCTCGAGCGCCAGCTCCAGCGCCTTGTCCTCGCGCCCGAAGCGCAGCCGCGTCCGCGCCAGCGTCTCGCGCGCGGGCCGGGAGAAGGCCGGCGGGCCCACGGGGCGCAACCGGCGCTCCAGCCGGAACGCCCGGATGAGGGTCGCCTCGGCCCGGGCGGAGTCGCCCCGGCGCGCCTCCAGCGCCCCGCGCAGCTCCTGGCTGGCCGTCTCCAGCACCCGCGCCACGTCCCGGGGGCAGAGGATGCGGCCCTCGGCGCGGCGCTCGTCCGTCAAGGCCGTGTGCAGCGCATCGAGCAGGCCGCACACGCGCTCCGCCTCGAAGAGCTTGCCCACCTCCAGCGCGCAGAGCCCCCGGGTGTAGAGGCGCAGGCCTTCGAGCAGCCCGCGCTCCGCGGCCGTCGCGCCCTCGCCGAGCCCGCCGTGGATGTCCGCCGCCGCGCGGCAGAAGCCAAAGCGCAGGTGCAGCCCCGAGAGGACACAGGCCGAGAGCACCACGGCCTGCCCATCGCCCAGGCCCTCCACCCGGGCGCGCAGCCGCCGGGCCCAGACCTGTCCCTCGCCGTACTGGCCCGCCTCGGCACACCCCGTCACGAGCAGCCGCATCGCCAGCTCCGCGCAAGGCGCCGCGTTCGCGGGCAGCGTCTCCCGCGCGAGGTACGCGTCATCGGCCTCCACCGCGCGCTGGAGCACCTCGTGCGCCTCCCCGGTGAGGCCGAGGCGCTGGAGCAGCCGCCCCACGCCCAGCAGGGCCGGGCCCACCTGGGGCGCCAGGGCCACCAGTTGCCGCGCGCTGTCCAGGGCCCCCTCGGGCCGGGCGCTGTCCAGGAGCGCGCTCACCCACGCATGGTGGACGCCCTCGTGGTGGGGATGCGTGCGCACCAGCTCCCGGAGGAGCGACTGGGCATAGGACTGGCCCGGGCAGGGCCTGCCGCTGGGCTCGTACCCGTCCACCAGGAAGCCCGCGAGCAGCAGCCGGGCCTCCACGTCGTCAGGGTAGATCTCGATGAGGTACTCCATCTCCCGGACGAAGGACTGGCGGCCATTGGCGGGGCCCTTGTCGGCCAGGAGGCTCGCGGCGACGATGTGGCGCTGCTCGAGATCCGTGGCCCCCTCGCACAGCGCGAGCGCCTGGCGGATGGCCTCGTTGCGCTCGGCGGCGAAGCGCCCTCCCGCCCCACGCGTCAGGGCCAGCCCCCAGAAGGCCATGGCCAGGCGAGGGTCCTGCCGCGCGGCCTCGGCGAAAGCCCGCCGCGCCTCGGTGCCCCACCCCAGGTGCAGCAGGCGCAGCCCCTGGTCGAAGTACGCCTGGGCCAGGGGCACACGCGTGCTGACCTGCATGTGGGCCTGTCCCAGCCCGTCGCGCAGCGGCGGCGTGGGGAGCTCGGCGTTGGGGATGTCCTCCCACGGCGCGTGGGAGAAAATGGAGGGTTCCTCGGCTCGAAGAAGTCTCGCCAGCATGTTGTCCTCCTCAGGCCCCCGCATGGGGGGCGCTCGAATCCATTCCTGCGAATTCCAATGCCCGGGCGCGCGTGGCGATGCGCCACCACGCCCCCGGCAGCTCCTCGGCCCTCACGGGCGACGCCTTCCGGCGGCTCTCCAGGCACTCGCGACGCCAGTCCACGCCCACCTCCGCGAGCACCCATTCCTCGTACACGGCCAGCCACTCGGCCACCGTCACCACGGCCCTGCGCGCGGCCCGCTGCTCCTCGAACCGCAACGGCTCCCGGAGCGGCCCCAGCCCCTCGGCCAGGAACACCGGCCACCGCACGCACGCGGGCTCCACCCAGCGGGGGGAGAAGCCATCGCGTGCGAGGAAGAGGGCCTCCGGCTCCTCCTGGAGCAGCATCCCGAACCCCCACATCGTGAGGGTGGCCCCGCCCGGCAGCACGCAGCCATACGCGCTGCACCCCTTCTGGTCCTCCGGACGGCGCGTGCGGGACAGTCCCCGGCGCAGCAGGAGGTTGCCCTCCGGGCACGTGACATCCTTTCCAAGACACCCCATGGAGATGTCGAACAGGCGCTCCGCATCACGCCGGAGCTCCAGGGGCAACACGGCAGGCAGGGCGGTGGCCATGACGGACGCCTCAGCTCGCCTTGGCCGGCGCGTTCTGCCGGGGCTTGATGTCCCCGAAGAGGGAGGCGGGCGCTACGGCCGCGGCCCCCTTCTTGGTGAGCAGCGCGTTCACCGCGCGGACAATCTTGCCGCGCACGCGGGGGGGCAGCGGCTGGTCCGAGAGCGCCGCCTGGAGCTGCCGCTCACTCACCCCGCGCCCGCTCTTCGGCTTGCCGATGCCCAGCTCCGCATAGGACTTGCCCTGATTGTCCTTGTCGCGCCGCTTGGCCCAGCGCTTGTGCTCCAAGAGGCGATCCTCATCCGCGTGGCCCTCGAGCTGGGCCGAGAGGCGCACCACGGCGCGGGTGTCGATCTTCTGCTCGTTCAGGAACTGCTGAAAGGTACCCATGCTGTCTCTCCTGGGACTTCGGGGAAAAGGAGCCAGGCTTCCCTGGCTCCGGAAAGCGGGACAGGAGGCCCACGAGGCCCCCTGCCCCTGGATGAAGCTCAGTGCTCGTGGTCGTGCTCGTGCGCGCCGTGCTCGGCGACGAGCGAGACGGACGTCTTCGCGGTAGGCCCGAAGGTGAGCACGTGGGTGCCCACGCCCAGGTCCACCGTGTAGCGGCCCTTGATGTCCGAGCACTCGGTGGAGCTCTTCGCCAGCTCCTCGGGCTGGATCGCCACGCCATTGATGGTCTGGATGGACATCGGGACGTCCTCGTTGATGAAGAAGAGGTAGTCGCCCTCCTCCGCCACCGCGAAGGTGACGCTGCCGCCCTTGCCGCCCGTCACGTCGATGAGGGAGATGTCGTAGCGCTTGTGATCCGTGTTCACCGCCGGAGCGCCCGAGGCCGCGGCGGTGGCGGTGATGGGCGCGGAGGGGCCCTTCTGGAGGTGCGCGCAACCCTCGGCGTCGAGGCTCTCGGTCTCCTCCTCGTCGTCGCCGCAACCGGCGCTGAAGAGGATCGAGGTGGACAGCAGCACGGCGGACAACAGCTTCCTGTTCATGTGTGACTCCACGGGTGAGTACGGCGTACGGCAGACGAATGCCCTCGGGCGCCCTGGCCTTCGGCGGCAGGACACGGAGCGCAAGCGGGGGCATGAAGGCAGGGGCCCGCGGCGAGGAAGGTCTTCCCGCGCGCAGGGGGAGCGTTACGTCCCGGAGGGCGAAGCACGGTGCACGGACCGGCAGGGGCGCTCAGGGCCCCCCGCGGACGCACACCCTCGACAGCCCGCACGCACGGCCCACGCAGGGCCGTGACGGACGCGCTCCAGGGACGTCAGGACTGAGGAGGAGACGACTTGGGGGCAACCCGGAGCCGGGCCACGGGCTCCGATTGCACCTGCGCCCGCACGGACACCGGCCCCGAAGGGGCAGGCGCTTCCGAGAGCAGGAGGACTTCACCGGCGGGCGGCAGCGGCTCGCGGCGGAAGAAGGCGTGCGCGCAGTGGGCCTCGGAGCCGTGGGAGACCGTGGCCTCCCCGGCCGAGGAGGCCACGCGGGAGTCATCGAAGGACTCCTGCACCGGCGCGAGCCGGGCATGGCTTCCCTCCTCACCGGCGTGAACCATCTCGCCGTGTTCCGGGCACAGGGTGTGCTGGACGAGGGCGAAGTGGGCCACGCTGCCCAGGTACGCCAGCATGCAGAGCGCCACGAGCGGCAGCGCCAGCAAGCGCGGCCGGTGGAGGCTCCAGGGCATGTGGCGTTCCGAGCGTCTCACGTCGATGAGGTTCCTAGATGAATCCGAGTTGCGTTTGTAAGCCAGTTTGATTTCCGGCGCAAGCAGGACGGCGGCGGGCTCACGCCGCTCGCAGCCGCCGCTCCACCAGGGGCAAGCGGTCGTTGCCGAAGAACATGTCCTCGCCCACGAAGAACGTGGGGGCCCCAAACGCCCCGCGGGCGACCGCTTCCTCGGTGTTGCGCTTCAGCGCGTCCTTGATCTCCTGGTTCTCGATGCGGGCCAGCGCCGGCGCAGGCTCCAGTCCGGCGGTGCGCGCCACCTCCGCGAGAACGGCGGGGTCCGCCAGGTTCTTTCCCTCGGCGAAGGCGGCCCGGTAGGCGGCATGGGAGAACGGGGCGATGAGCCCCTGCTCCGCCGCCACCAGGCCCAGGCGGTTGACCTGGAGCGCGTTGACGGGAAAAGGCTCCGGCATGCGGAAGTCCGGCAGGCCCAGCATCCGCGTCCAGTCCAGGAGATCCTTGAACAAATACCGGGCCTTGGCCGGGTTGGTGACGGGGGACTGGTTGCCGGTGGCCTTGAAGACGGCCCCGAGCAGGAAGGGGCGCCAGCGCAGCTCCGCCCCGGTGCGTGCCGCAAGCGCTTCCACCTGGGCCGAAGCGAGGTAGGAATAGGGGCTTGCGTAGTCGAAAAAGAACTCGATCGTCTTGGACATGAGCGAGCAAGAGGGTTTAGCCCCGTGAACGAGCTTTTAGAAGTGCTGCGCCACCAGGCAGCCCACTTTGGGCCCGAGCTGGCCCGGACCGCCTTCCAGCGCGGCCTGGCGGTGACGAAGAAGGACGGCACCCGCCAGCCCATTCCCATCACCGCCACGCCGGTCATCCTGGAGGCCGCGGAGGTGCGCCGCCGCTGCGAGCTGGCCGCGCGGCTGTCCTCCGCCGCGCTGAAGATGGCCGAGGCGGTGCTCGGAGGGGACACCCGGGAAGTGCTGCTCGGGGGCCTGTCCCCCCTGGAGCGCGCCATCGCCGAGCGCACGTGGCGCCAGGTGTCCCGGCTGGCCACCACGCGCGTGGACTTCTTCGTGGGCGCGGGCCAGCAGCCCCGCGCGCTGGAGGTCAACACCACCATTCCCGCCATGCAGGGCTACTCGGACATCGCGGCCCGCGTCTTCCTGGAGGTGGTAGCCCGGCACCTCCGCTATCCGGAGCGCGCCATCGCCTCGCTGCTGACGCTCAACGGCAGCAATGCCCTGGCGCTCTACCGCGCGCTGCTGGACGGCTACGCCGCCGAGCGGCCCGGGCAGATGCCGGAGACCATCGCCCTGCTCTGCCGCCGCCATGACGCGCAGATCTCCGAGCTGCAGTACCTGGCGGAGCGCTTCCGGGAGTTCGGCGCGGACGCGGACGTGGTCCACCCCGAGGACGTCTCCGGCGACGACGCCTTCATCGCCCACGGCAAGACGTACCAGATGGTCTACCGCCACCTCTTCGTCCGGAGGCTGGAGGAGAACCCCTCGCCGTGGATAGAGGACTTCTTCGGCACGGTGCCAGGCCGCAAGGCCGTCTTCCTCAACCCGCCCACCTCCCAGGTCGAGGAGAAGGTGACCTTCGCCCTGCTCTCCCAGGCGCTCGCCACCCCGGAGCTGGCCGAGGGCGCGCAGTTGACGCCCGAGGAGCTGGAGGCCATCCGCGTCTCCGTCCCCTGGACGCGCCGCTTCCGGCATGGCCCCACCGGGGGCCCCACGGGCGAGTCCCTCGAGGACCTGGTGGCCACGGTCGCCGCGGAGCCCCAGCGGTTCGTCCTCAAGCGCTCGTGGGACTACGGCGGCAAGGCCGTCTTCATCGGCCGCTCCGTAGGCACCGTGCCCTACAACGAGCGCGCGCAGGCGCTCTACGGGGCGCCCCTGCCGTGGGCGGAGCTGTGCGAGCGCGCCGTCGCGGACCCCACGGGGGGCGGCTACGTGGTGCAGGAGCTCGTCGAGACTTCGCCCGAGCCCCACGTGCTGTGCACCGAGACCGGGGTGCTGCCCACCTCGCTCTACGTGGACTACTCCGCCTACGCGTCGGTGGGGCTCGCCCGGCAACCCGCCTGGGGCGGGGTGTGCCGGGGCTCCATGGCGGAGATCGTCAACATCGTGGGCGGCGGCGGGGTGATTCCGCTCATCACCGCCGAGGTGGCCCACAAGCTGCTCATGGCCTGGAAGGCCCTCTAATCCTCCGCGCCGGGCAGGCCAGCGGCGCCCGGCGCTCCGCGCTATAAGGATGCCGGACCGCCGGGATGCATGCCGGCACAGCAAAGGACACAGCTCGCATGGCTTGGGAAAACCCGGGATGGCAGACCACCTCCCCGTCGGAGGTACACAGCGCCCTCGTGCAGGAGTCACAGCGCGCGTTCATGTCGCGCGTGTATGGCTGGATGTTCGCGGGGCTGATGCTGACCGGGGTGGTGGCCCTCTACACGGTGAGCAATGAGGCCCTGCTGCAGTGGGCGCTCCAGTGGCGGCTGGGCCTGCTCGTGGCGGAGCTGGGCGCCGTCTTCGCCCTCTCCTTCCTCGCGGCCCGCCTGTCCGGGCCCGTGGCCGCGGCCCTGTTCCTGGGCTACGCGGCGCTCACGGGGATGACGCTCTCCATCTATTTCCTCATCTATACGGCGGGCTCCATTGGCCAGGCGCTGCTGATGACGGGCGGCGTCTTCGGAGCGCTGAGCCTCTACGGCACGCTCACCAAGAAGGACCTCAGCGCCTGGGGCGCGTTCCTCTTCATGGGCCTGGTGGGCGTGGTGCTGGCCGGCGTGGCCAACATCTTCCTGCGCAGCGAGGGCATGTCCTTCGTCACCGCGTGCGCGTGTGTCGTCGTCTTCGCGGGGCTGACGGCCTACGACACCCAGAAGCTGCGCCAGATGCACGCCTCCTCCGGCTACAGCAGCGCCGCCACGCTCAGCGTGGTGGGCGCGCTCACGCTGTACCTGGACTTCATCAACCTGTTCCTGGCCCTGCTGCGGCTCTTCGGCCGCCGCCGCTAGGCCCGCCGGCGCCTACTTTCCGGCCTCCGGCTTCGGTGCCTTCTTCATGAGGGGCATCAGGAGCCGCTCCACCGGCCGGCCCCCCACGAGGTGCTCGTCCACGATGGCGGGCACATCCTCCGTCTTCACCCCGCCGTACCAGACGCCCTCCGGGTAGACGACGACCGAGACGCCAAAGGCGCACGTGTCGAGGCACCCGGCGGCGTTGGCGCGCATCTGCCCTTTGATGCCGCGCTTCTCCAGCTCGCTCTTGAAGGCGGCACGCACCTCCTCCGCGCCCTTGGTGGCGCAGCACCCCTTGGGGTGGCCGTCCGGGCGGCGGTTGGTGCAAACGAACACGTGTCTCTGAAAGGGAGGGGCCATGGCTCCCTCTTCCCTAACGCACCCCCCGCCGGAAGAACACCCTCGTCCCCAGGTCCAAGCCGCGCTTTGCCCCCGGGGGACTTGGCAGCCGGAAGTTCGTGTGCAGATCACCGAAAGCATCGCCCAGTGATCAGTTCCTCTTCTAGCCGCAGCGTGACCATACATGTCATGCCAAGTGACGACGCGCCACGGGAAGGCAAATTTGATCCCCCCTGCGTTTGGACCTAGATCCGCCCTCCCCGTCTCGCCGCCCGGTGCTCTGTCTGCCGAGCACCCCGGAGGGTCAGCGCCCTTGAGCACCACCACCTATGGTTTGTCAGATGGCAACAGCCACAACATCTGGGGGTGTTCAGGAAGGCTTCCGAGAAGCCGAGGGTTGATCTGGCAGGGGCATCTCCTGCCTTGGCGGCCTTGAGGCCGGCAGGCGGGCTGCCCTGCTTCCGGGTGTGTGAACCCCGGTCAGGGCCTCTTCGAGCCGTCCGGTGCCGCCGCGCCGGGGCGGTCCACACGGCGAGCGGCTGGAAGCTCGCGGTCTCGCAGGTTGGGTGCGGTCACATTCTTGAGTGAGTCAACGGGAGGGCGGTCCATGGAGAAGGAACTCAATTCGAAGCCGTTGATGAATGGGAAGAAGGTGGGGAAGAAGCCGAAGTCCCCTGCCGCCGGGCTGACGGTGGAGCGCTTCTTCACCACGCCCGGCGTGGATCCCGCGGACGAGCTGGCGTGGGAGTACCGCACCGCCAGCATCACCGGCGAGGACGGCAAGAGCGTCTTCGAGCAGAAGCAGATTGAGGTGCCCAAGGCCTGGTCCATGCTGGCCACGAACGTGGTGGCCTCGAAGTACTTCCGCGGCGCGCCCGGCACCCCGGAGCGCGAGGGCAGCGTGCGCAAGCTCGTGGCCCGCGTGGTGGACACCCTGGCCCGCTGGGGCACGGAGGGCGGCTACTTCGCCCGGCAGGAGGACCGCGACACCTTCCACGCGGAGCTGACGCACCTGCTGCTGCGCCAGAAGGCGGCCTTCAACTCCCCCGTCTGGTTCAACGTGGGCGTGGAGGAGCACCCGCAGTGCTCGGCGTGCTTCATCAACTCCGTGGAGGACTCCATGGAGTCCATCCTCACGCTGGCCAAGACGGAGGCCATGCTCTTCAAGTACGGCTCGGGCACGGGCAGCAACCTGTCCACCCTGCGCTCCAGCCGGGAGCACCTGGCCGGCGGCGGCACCGCCTCGGGCCCCGTCTCCTTCATGCGCGGCTTCGACGCGTTCGCCGGCGTGATTAAGAGCGGCGGCAAGACGCGGCGCGCCGCGAAGATGGTCATCCTCAACGCGGACCATCCGGACATCCTCGAGTTCATCCGCTGCAAGACGAACGAGGAGAAGAAGGCCTGGGCGCTCATCGAGGCTGGCTACGACGCGTCGTTCAACGGCGAGGCCTACGGCTCCGTCTACTTCCAGAACTCGAACAACTCCGTGCGCGTCACGGACGAGTTCATGCGCGCGGTCGTCAACGACGGCGCGTGGACGACGCGCGCGGTGCGCGACGGGCAGCCCCAGGAGACGCACATGGCCCGGGAGCTGTTCCGGGAGATCTCCGAGGCGGCGCACCTGTGCGGCGACCCGGGCATGCAGTTCGACACCACGGTGAACACCTGGCACACGTGCGCCAACACCGCGCGCATCAACGCCTCCAACCCGTGCTCCGAGTACATGTTCCTCGACGACTCGGCCTGCAACCTGGCGTCGCTGAACCTGATGCACTTCCGCACCATCGACGGGTGCTTTGATCCGGTGGCCTTCAAGCACGCGGTGGACGTGGTGCTCCTGGCGATGGAGATCATCGTCGGCTTCTCGCGCTACCCCACCGAGCGAATCACCCGCAACAGCCACGACTACCGGCCCCTGGGCCTGGGCTACGCCAACCTGGGCGCCCTGCTCATGGCGTGCGGCCTGCCGTATGACTCGGCGGAAGGGCGCAACTACGCGGGCGCCATCACCTCGCTCATGTGCGGACAGGCGTACGCGATGAGCGCGCGGCTCGCCGAGCGCATGGGCCCCTTCGCGGGCTACGCGCAGAACGCCGAGCCGATGCTCGGGGTCATCCGCAAGCACCGCAAGGCGGGGCACCAGCTTTCCCCCACGGGCGTGAGCCCGGAGCTGTACGCGGCGCAGAAGTCCGCCTGGGACGAGGCGCTGGCGCTGGGCTCCGAGCACGGCTTCCGCAACAGCCAGGTCACCGTGCTGGCCCCCACGGGCACCATCGGCTTCATGATGGACTGCGACACCACGGGCATCGAGCCGGACATCGCCCTCATCAAGTACAAGAAGCTGGTGGGCGGCGGCATGCTGAAGATCGTCAACCAGACGGTGCCGCAGGCCCTGGAGCGCCTGGGCTACCGTCACTCCCAGGCCCAGGACATCATCGCCTACCTGGACAAGAACGAGACGATCGAAGGCGCCCCGCACCTCAAGCCCGAGCACCTGCCGGTGTTCGACTGCGCCTTCAAGCCCTCGCGCGGCCAGCGCAGCATCCAGTGGATGGGCCACATCCAGATGATGGAGGCCTGCCAGCCGTTCCTCTCGGGCGCCATCTCCAAGACGGTGAACATGCCGTCGAACGCCACGGTGGAGGACATCGAGAAGGCCTACATGGAGGCGTGGAAGCGCGGCCTCAAGGCCATCGCCGTGTACCGGGATGGCTGCAAGCGCACCCAGCCGCTGAACACCTCGAAGGACACGGTCAAGGACACGAAGGTGCAGGTGGCCGCGGAGCCCGAGCCCCTGGTGAAGCCCGAGCCCCAGGCGATGCGCCGGCGCCTGCCGGACGAGCGCCAGTCCATCACCCACAAGTTCTCGATCGGCGGGCACGAGGGCTACCTCACCGTGGGCATGTACGAGGACGGCAAGCCCGGCGAGCTCTTCGTGGTGATGGCCAAGGAAGGCTCGGTGGTGAGCGGCCTCATGGACAGCTTCGCCACCACGGTGTCCCTGTCGCTCCAGTACGGCGTGCCGCTGCAGGTGCTGGTGGACAAGCTCAGCCACACGCGCTTCGAGCCGAGCGGCTTCACGGGCAACCCCGCCATCCCCATCGCCAAGTCCATCACTGACTACATCTTCCGGTGGCTGGCGCTGAAGTTCCTGCCGAGCAACGCGCCGGAGGAGGCCGAGGTGACGGCGGTGGAGGTGAAGGCCACGCCCGAGGCTCCGGCGCCCTCCGAGCCCGTGGCCCTGCAGCTGCCCGCGGTGGCCCCGCGCAACACCTGGCTCAACCAGGCCGACGCCCCGCCCTGCCACACGTGCGGCGCGATCATGGTTCGCAGCGGCGCCTGCTACAAGTGCTCCAACTGCGGCACCACGAGCGGCTGTAGCTGAGCCGAAGCTCCGGGGCCCTGGATTCGTCTCCAGGGCCCTCGGACGCCCGCTCAGTCCTCTTTGTCCTCGGGGTTCTCGTCCCAGGGCACGGACGCGGGCGGCCCACCCTCGGGCGGCTTCGCGGCCTCCGACGCCGCGAACTCCTCGAAGGGATCCGTCTCCACCTCCGGGAACCCGGGCAAGGGGCTGGAGGCGGTGGGGGCGACACCGTACTTCGCCGTGGTCGTCACCGAGGTGGAGGCGGCGGACGTGATGCCGTACCGGTGCGTCGTGGGCTCCGGACTGGAGAGCTCCGGCGCCAGGACCGGAGGCGCCGTCACCGTCGCGGGCGGCTTGGGAGGGCTCGGGGGCACCGGCGCGGCGGGAGCCCCGGGCTGATACGGCGGCACGAAGCTCCAGGTGGGCACCAGCGCCACCTCGTCTTGAGGCTTGCCGGGGCGCTCCGGGGCCGCGGCCACCGATGTCTCCAGGTCCACCCCGCGCGACTCCCACGAAGGCGTGGACTCGTGTCCGGCATGGACCTCCGCCCCTGCCCCTTGGGAGACGAACTCCCACGTCGCCGCGAGCTGCAGCGGCTCCTCGGGCTCGGGAGGAAGCTCGCCGAGATCAATGGGGGCCCGCGGCTTCTCCACTGCGGCCGGGGGCTCCTCCAGCGGAGCCTCGGGCGCTTCCGCCAGGGCTTCGGCCGGGGGAGGGGGCTGGGTCTTGACCCCCTCCAGGGTCCAGGCGCCGGACGAGGTCGTCTCGTCTTCCTCGGCAGCGTCCTGGGACGGCTCGGGCTCGGTCACCGTGCCGATGTCGATCTCGGGCAGGGAGGCCTCGGCTTCCGCAGCCTGGGCGTCGTCTTCCTCTTCTTCGATCTCCGCCTCTTCGAGGGCGGCCTCGGGCTCGAGCGTCTCCTCGTCGATGTTCTCGCTCTCCAGCTCGATCACGGGCGGTGGCTCGGAGGCTTCAGCCGGAAGCTCTGGCGTGTACACCGGCGCGGGCAGCGCGATCACCGGAAGATCCGCGGCCACGGGCGGCAGCGAGGGCGCGGGGAGAGGAATCGCGGACGCGTTGGAGGACGCAGCCGGCGGGACAGGCGCGATGCCCGGAGGGGGAGCGGCTGGCGCCGGGAGCGGCACGGGTGCCGAGGGCCGAGCGGCCGGCGAAGACTCCCCAGGTACCGGCATCGAGGGCCGCTGGGAAGCCGGGCCGGCAACGCCCGGATGACCCGGTGCCACCGGAGGCGCCGGCCGCCCTGGAGCAGCAGCCGGAGGCGGAGCACCCACCGCAGGGATCGCGACCCGGCTCGGCGGCTCTTGCCGCACAGGGGCCACGGGCGGAGGAGCCCCCACGGCGGGAATCGCGACCCGGCTCGGTGGCTCTTGCCGCACAGGGGCCACGGGCGGAGGAGCCCCCACGGCGGGAATTGCGACCCGGCTCGGCGGCTCCTGCCGGACGGAGGCCACGGAGGGCACGGGCGCGGCCACCGGCGGTGGAGCGCCCACGACAGGAATCGCGGCCCGGCTCGGTGGCTCTTGCCGCACGGGGGCCGCTGGGGGCACGGGCGCGGCCACCGGTGGTGGAGCCCCCACCGCGGGAATCGCAGCCCGGCTCGGCGGCTCTTGCCGCACGGGCGCGCCCGGAGGACGCGCTCCCGCTGGAGCACCGGTGGGCGAAGCCACACCCGGAGCTTGTCCTGGCGCAGGCGGCCGTGCCGCGGCGGGCGTCTGGATGGCGGGAATCCCCGTCAACGTCGCCCGCCCTGGAGCCGCCACCGGCACCGCTCCCGCCGGCGCGGGAGGTCCCCCTGGCGGCCCCATCGTGGGCCGGGCGCCCCCTGCTGGAGCCGGTTGAGGCGCACCTGGGGGCGGCCGAGGCGCTGCTCCTGGCACCATGCCTTGCGCGGCCGGAGGCCCTACCACAGGCGGTTGAAGGGGCCGGGGAGGCACCACCGGAGGCCGCGTCTCACCCGGTGCCGCGGGGGGCACGAGGGGCGGTCCCGCGACCGGCGCCTGGGGTCCCCCCGGCGGACCCGAGGGTCCCCCCGGCGCGATCGGCCGGGCAGCGGGCACGGAAGGAATGGAGGCCTGCGTCTGCCGCGCCGCGGGAGGCAGGGGCACCGCCTGCGGAGGCGACGCGGGAGGGTTGGGCCTGGGGGCAGCCACAGGAGCCTGAGGAGGCAACGGCGCCCCCGCGGGCCGCGGAGCCCCCTGCCCCGCCGCGCTGCCCAGGCTCGGAGGCGCAGCGGCAGGAGCCGCCGGCGCGGGCAGTGGAATGGCCCCAGGGCCCATCCCGCCCAGGAGCTGAGGGGACGACGGCAGGGCAATCGGAGGCGGCGGGCGGCTCACGGGAGCGGCCAAGGGAGAGGGACTTCCCTGAGGCGGGGTCCCTGCCGCCTTGGCGGGCGCGGGAGCCGCTGGGCTGGGCGGAGGAAGCGAAGGGGCCTTCTCGGCGGCATTGAACGGCCCATCGAGCGACAGCCCATCAGGCGCATCGAGCGGCTCCAGCGTGAACGACGTGGGAACCGAGAGGGCCGTGGGCGGCCCGGAAGGAGCCGGGGGCTTGGGCGCTGCGGCGGCAGGAGCGGCAGGCGCAACAGGCGCAGCAGGCGCGGCGGCAGGGGCGGCAGGAGGCGTGACGCGCGGCTTCGGCAGGGAGATGCTCTGCCCATCGGGGAAGTCCAACGCGTCCCCCTCTCCCCCCGAGGGAATCGCCAGGGGCTTCGGGGGCCGGGGCGGCGGCGCGGCCTTGGGCGGCGGCGCGGCCTGCGGCGTGGAGCGCAGCTTCGGCAGCGAGATGCCCTGCCCGTCGGGGAAGTCCAACGCGTTCAGATCAGTTTCCACCGGCGGCCGACCGGGCGCCGGCGCGGGGCTCGCCTTCATCGGAGGCAGCTCCGAGGGGAAGTCGATCGCATCGTCCATCAGCGAGGCAGCCGCCTTCGGGGCAGCCTTCGGAGCACCCTTCGAAGCACTGGCGCCCGGCGCCGCGGGAGCCCCCGGCAGCTCCTCGGGCGCGTCATCGCTCAGGTACGCGCCGTCATCGAGCCCACCGAACATCGCCTTGGACTCAGGCGTGCCTCCGGGCGCGGCGGACTGCGGGGTGGCGGGCGCCGCCTGGGCCGGCGGCTTCTGGGCATGCACCCCTGGCAGCCCCTGCGGCCGGGTGTCCGGATCCAACCGGATGAAGCGCTCCGGCCGGACGATGCCATAGCGCTTCTCCAGGTAGATGTAGAGGCGCAGCTCCGGAGCGATGCACGGCACGATGCGCAGGCCCGTGGTGAACGCGAGCGCGTCCACGTGCTCCATGTCGGACGGGCTCGCCATGGCCACCTTCAGCCGGCGCCCCTCCAGGAGCAGGGGAAACGCGGCGTGCTTCTCGGCCAGCGCCGCGGGCAGCGCCGCGAGCGTCGCCACGGTGACCGACTCGAACTCCTGGACCGTCGCCTGCGGATAGCGCGACTGCTCCGCGAGCACCTCGCCCAGCTTCTCGATGTCCAGATACTCCAGCTCGACCAGGTTCGTCCCCAGGCGGCCGCCGTAGATCATCTGGGCCTTGAGGCCCTCGTCGAGTTGGGTCTGAGTGATGAGGCCCTTGCGGACCAGAAGGGCACCGAGCTTTTCCGCCATGAGGCCGCCGATTCTAGACGGCTTCCCGGGCGTTCGGGTTGCGGGTTTTCCCCGGGCTCAGTACGCGTTCTTGGACAGGAAGCCGCCCAGCGCGGTGCGCACCAGAATCTTCAGGTCCATCAGCAGCGACCAGTTCTCGATGTAGTACAGGTCGTATTCGATGCGCTTCTGGATGGAAGTCTGTCCCCGCAGCCCGTTGATCTGCGCCCAACCCGTAATGCCCGACTTCACCTTGTGTCTCAGGTGATACCGGGGAATCTGCCGCTTGAACTCCTCGATGAACACGGGCCGCTCGGGGCGCGGGCCCACCAGGCTCATGTCGCCGCGCAGCACGTTGAAGAACTGGGGCAATTCATCAATGGAGTACTTGCGCAGGAAGGTGCCGATGGGCGTGCGCCGCGGGTCCTCCAGGCTGGCCATCTTCGCGCCGGCCACCTCGGCATCCGTCCGCATGGTGCGGAACTTGAGGATGGGGAACGTGCGCCCGTCGATGCCCATGCGCTCCTGGGCATAGAGGACGGGCCCCCTGCTGGTGAGCTTCACCATCACCGCCGTCACCAGCATGAGGGGCGCCGTCAGCGCGATGGCCACCAGCGAGAAGACGATGTCGAAGGCGCGCTTGGCCACCCGGCTCCAGCCATCCATCGGGTCGCCCTGGAGGCTGATGATGGGCAGCCCGCCGAACTCCTCCAGCCCGCCGTACAGGGTGATGTACTGGTAGAGGTCCGGCACCACCTTCACGTCCACGGTGCGCAGCGCCAGCTGCTCCATCAGCTCCTTCACCACGAGCTGCTCGGCGAGCGGCAGCGCGATGATGACCTGGTCCACGGGCCAGGCATCCAGGATGCGCTCCACGTCCTTCACCTCGCCCAGCACCGGCGCGCCCCGCACCCGCCGTCCCACCTTGGCCGGATCCTGCGCGAGCACCCCCACCACCCGGAAGCCCAGCTCGCGGTGCTCGCGCACCGTCTCGACGACCCGGCGGCCCAGCGGTCCCTCGCCGATGACGAGGATGGTCTTCAGGTTGTAGCCGCGGCGGCGCACCTCGGACAGCGCCACCCGGAGCACCAGCCGCGTCACCGACACGAGCACCAGCGCGTAGCCCAGGAACAGCGCCAGCGTGAGCCGCGAGTAGCGCTCGCGCGTGAAGTACGTGAGCGCCACGAGGATGAGCGTCGCGGTGATGGAGGCCTTGAAGACCGCGAACAGCTCCCCGAAGTGGGTGCGCGCGCGGTTGGTGATGTAGAGCCGAGACTGGTGGAAGGTGAAGGGGAAGATGGCCAGCGCCATGGCCAGCGAGACGGCCGTTTCCTCCAGCGGGGGAATGCCATCCTTCACGGGGATGAGCCCCACGAAGCGCGTGGCGTACGCCAGCACGAATGCCACCGTCAGCATGCAGACGTCGGTGGCAACCTTGATGGACGTGTAGAAACGCTGGAGACGACTGAACACGCCAGGACTCCTGTGGCCTGCCAACTGCCGGCCGCACGGGTGCAAATCCCGCGCCCAGCCCCCAGAGCGGGGTGCTGCGCGAAGCCCCCGGACGCACCGGCCACCTAACACGGAAAGCCCCGTGAAACCAAGGGCTTACCCGGGGCGGAAGTGGACACCCAGGGGGCGCACGCCCCCCAAGGGCTCAAAAAAAGGAGGCCCCTGTCAGGAACGTCACAGTTATCTGACGACAGGCGAGTTGAGGAGCGCCTCCACCTCGGCCTGCATTCCGCGCAGGAAGGCTTGCCGGGAAAAGCGCTGGGCCTGGGCGCGGGCTTCGGCGGGCGAGAAGGTGCGCGCCCAGGCCTCGAACTGGCGCACGGCGGTGGCGAGGGCCTCCGGGGTCTGCTCGGAGAAGAAGAGGCCGGTGCGCGGCGTGACGGTCTCCAGCACGCCCCCCTTGGCGTAGGCGATGACGGGCCGGCCCGTGGCCTGGGCCTCCAGCGGGGTGATGCCGAAGTCCTCCTCGCCCGTGAAGAGGAGCGCCCGGGCGTCGCGGTAGAGTGCGGGCAGGCGCGCATCCGGCACGTTGCCCAGGAAGCGGATGTGGGGCGGCAGCGCGCCCGAGGTGAGCTTCGAGGCCTCCTGCCCGGTGCCCACCACCCACAGCTCCGCGTCCAGGGCGCGGAAGGCCTCCAGCGCGATGTCGAGCCGCTTGTAGGGCGCGAAGGCCCCCAGCCACAGGAAGTAGCCCCCCTGCCCCGTGCCCTCCAGGGGCGCCGCGCAGAAGCGCTCCAGGTCCACCGGGGGGTGCACGACGTGGGCGTCGCGGCCCCAGAACCGGTGGATCTTCCCGGCGATGTGCTGGCTGTTGGCCACGAAGCGGTCGACGCCGGCGGCGGTGCGCCGGTCCCACCGCTGCAACCACGGCCTCACGGAGCGCGCCGCGGCGCGCACGGGCATCGAGGCCCGGCCCGGCCCGAAGTAGTCGTCGAAGAGATCCCACATGTACCGCATGGGCGCATGGATGTAGCCGAGGTGCCGCGCCCCGGGCGGCGTGCGGATCCCCTTGGCGACACAGTGGCTGGAGGAGAGCACCAGCTCATAGCCCTCCAGGCGGAAGGATTCGATGGCGCGCGGGAACAGGGGCAGGAAGTGCCGGTAGCGCGTGTGGATGCCGGGGATGTCCTGGAGGAACGAGGTGTAGATGCGCCGGTCCTCGATGAGGGGCGGCATCGTCCCGGGCTGGTGGATGAGCGTATAGATGTCCGCTCCGGGGAACAGCTCACAGAGCGCTTCGAGCACACGCTCGCCGCCGCGCAGCGTGACGAGCCAGTCATGAACCAGGGCGACCTTCACGGGCGCCCTTCTAGCATCCCCGCCCCGGGCCGTGTGTGCTACGCCAGGGGGCGTGGCGAGCATCCTCATCGATCTGCGCATGGTCCAGGGCAGGCTGCACGGCATCGCACGGTATGCCCTGGAGCTGGCACGGCGGCTGCCGCCGCTCGCACCGGACCTCCGCTTCATGGGCCTCACGGCCCCGGAGGGCTTGCCGCCGGGGCTGGGCGAGCTGACCCCTTCCCTGCCGCTGTACCCCAGCCGCGCGGGCTTCCTGTCGCCGCTGAAGGAGCAGCCCGCGCTGCTCCGGGACCTGCTGAAGCTCGCCCCGGATGTCTTCCACGCCACCTCGTTCTCGCTGCCGGGGCTGTGGAACGGAAAGCTCGTGGCCACGCTCCATGACGCCAACCACCTGGCGCTGCCCGCGAACTACAGCCCGCTGCACACGCTCTATTACCGGCTCGTCGTCGGGCCGCGCGCCAAGCAGGCCGCCGCGCTGCTGACCGTCTCCGAGTTCTCCCGCGAGGAGCTGGCCAGGCACCTGGGCCTGACGCCCTACCGGTTCCAGGTCATCGCGCCCGGCGTGGATGGGCACTACCGGCCGCCCACCGCGTCCGAGGCCCGGGCCTTCATCGAGCGGTATCGCCTCCCCTCGCGCTACCTCGCGGCGGTGGGCAACCCCAAGGCCCACAAGAACCTCGGCCTGCTGGCGAAGCTGGCCCCGGAGCTTCCCATCCCGATCGTGCTCCTCGCGGGCCAGGGGGCCGCGAAGGCGCTCGGCTTCCCCTCCACCACGGTGGAGCTGGCGGAGATGCCCGAAGCGGAGATGCCCCGCTTCTACGGGGCGGCGCGGGCGCTGCTGCTGCCCTCCCGGTACGAGGGCTTCGGCCTGCCCGTGCTGGAGGCCATGGCCTCGGGGTGCCCGGTGCTGGCGTCGAACACCTCCTCTCTGCCCGAGGTGGCCGGACAGGCCGCCCTGCTGGTGCCCCCGGATGATGTCCGCGCCTGGCGCGACACCACCCTGCGCCTGCTCCGGGACGATGCCCTGCGCGAGACGTTGGTGGAGAAAGGCCGGGACCGGGCCGCCCACTTCACCTGGGAGGACTGCGCTCGGCGGACGCTCGCGGCCTATCGCCGGGTCCTGGACCGGCCGGCCCCGCGCGCCTCATGAGGCAGCCGCGGCCTTCTCCCGGCGCGCATCCCACGCGGCCCACACCAGCAGCGCCGTGAAGACGAGCGCATAGGGGCGCCAGAGCAGCACCTGCTCCGCGCGCTCCGTGCCAATCACGAAGTCCGCGCTGAACACCCCCACCACGCCCGCCAATGCCACCAGGGCCAGGCCGCCCGGCGTCTTCCGCTCCGCCGCGAGCCGCAGCAGCGGCCAGGCCATGACGAAGTTGGCGCGCCAGGCCAGCGGGGAGAGCAGCGTCACCCCGAGGCAACACAGGGCGAACAGCGCCGGGGGCCGCGGCCGGCTCCAGGCCAGCACCGCCGCGAACACGGCCAGGGCGAGCCCCTGCGCCAGGGAGATCGCCGCCCCCGAGGGCATGGGCTCCGGGGGAACCATGAACGCGAGCAGCAGCGTGGGCAGCCCCTGGGCATTGGCCCCCAGCGCCCACGGCGGCGTGGTGCGCGCGAGCGTGTCCAGCCAGTCCTGTGTCTGCGCCAGCAGGCCCGTGAACCCATAGCGCGCGAGCGCGGGCACCGCGAGCACGAGCCCCACCGCCACGCTGGCCCCCATCACCCGCCAGTGGCGGCGCGCCAGGAGGAACAGCACCAGCAGCGCCGCGGGCGGCTTGAGCAACACGGCCACGGCGAACGCCACGCCCGGGCCCCACGTGTGGCCCTTCTCCGCCCCCAGGGCGGTGAGCGCCAGCAGGAGCAGCAGCAGGGCATCCACTTGGCCGTAGAAGAACTCGAACCGGAAGGCGGGCAGCAGCGCCAGCGTGGCGAGCACGGGCGCCCAGGGCCAGGCCTCGCGCCCTTCCAGGCGGGAGGCCGGGCGCGAGGTGAGCCGGACCACGGCCACCAGGGCCGCCACCAGGCCCAGGTTCCAGAGCGCGGAGGCCACCCGCGCGGGCAGCAGCGTGAAGGGCAGGAACAGCGGTGCCGTCACGGGGGCGTACTTGAAGGGCATGGTGCCATCCGAGACGGGGTAGAGCGCCACGCCCGCCAGGAAGCGCTCCGCGGCCAGCAGGTAGACGCGGAAGTCCACGCCCCGCCGGGGGTGCTGCCCCAGCGCGACCGCCAGGACCGCGAGCCCCAGCATCAGCGCCCAGAAGACCCACTGCGGCGTCTTGGACGTCGAGCGCGCGCGGGCGCCCCAGGTGTCAGCGGCCCTCATCGGCTCTCTCCGGATGCTTCCACTTGCACAGGCCCAGGCCCCAGACGAACGCGAAGGACAGGTGAACACTGGAGTGAAACGGCAGGTAGTGCACCAGCGCGAGGAGGTGAAACCCCACGAAGGACAGCAGCGCGCCCGTGGCCGGAATCGACCCCTGGCGGTGCCGGCGGATCAACGCCCGCGCCAGCAAGCCATGCACGGCGGCCAGCAGCAGGAGCCCCACCAGCCCCGTCTCCGCCCAGACCGTCAGCCACAGGTTGTGCGCATCCGTGGACAGGAGATCCGAGATGCCCGTCTCCTCCTGGGTCGCGAGCGCCGCGGGCTTGTAGTTGCCAAACCCCACGCCCACCAGCGGATGCTCCCTCACGAGCCGGCCGCCCACGGACATCGCCAGCGACCGCTCGCCGCCATAGATGTTCTCCACCGCCTTGCCCAGCCGCGCCCGCCACGCGGGCGTCGCCACCACCAGGCCCACCAGCACCACGGCCAGCGCCATCCCCACCTTCCGGGGCGTGCCCCGGACGAGCAGCACCAGCGCCACGGCGCACACCATCAACCCGGTGAGCAACGCGGCGCGCGCGAACGCCGTGTAGGGGGCCAGCAGCAGGGCACAGAGGCTCACCGCGGCGAGCCCCCGGAGCCACACCGGCCGCGCCCGGGCCAGGCAGGCCAGCGCCGGCCCGAGCACCGCCATGGCGCCATGCGAGAAGCGCAGCCGGTGGAACACAAAGCCGCCGGCCGCATAGCGGGGGTGCTCCTCGGTGCCGAAGTTCTCGTGCAACCGGGCCAGGCTCAGCTTGAAGAGCGCCGGAGGCTCCCACGGCCAGCGCACCAGGTGCTGGAAGAGGCCCAGCGCCCCCGACAGCACCCACCCGCCCAGGGCCAGCCCCGCGATGAGCAACCACGGCACGCCCACGGTGCCCGCCGAGGCCACTGCCGCGGCCGACGCCGTGTCCAGCACCTGCCCATACCGCGCCCACCGCGGCCACCGGTCCGCCGCCCCCGTCAGGAGCGCCACCGCCGGGGAGAGCACCTGCCAGGAGGTCAGCGCCACCGTGGCCAGGACATAGGCTTTGACGTCCTGCGCCAGGAAGAGCCGGCGGCGGAACGCCAGCACGAGCGCGCACAGCACCGCCGCCCCAGCCGCCACCTGCTGGAGGAGCTCTCCCAGGACCAGCCCCACGGCCCACACGGCGAAAGTAAGGGTGACAGCGCGGCGCACTGGCACAAGGGATTAACTCAAACCGCCCAGGCGTGCGACGGCTATCGTGACGGGGGGGGCACGGAACGGCGCGGCATCAGGAGCCAGCCTTCCCGGCGCAGCCACAAACCCGTGGCCGCCACCACGAGCACGCAGGACGGCAACCAGGCAGCCAGGCTGGGCGCCATGCGATCCGTCATCACCAGGGTCCGGGACACCACGATGAGGCCCCACATCGCCACCGCGATGAGCAGCCCCTCCACGATGGCCACCGTCAGGTGCCCCTTGCGGCTGGGCCGCAGCGCCAACCCCACCGCCATCAGGGCCGCCGGCAGCCCCACCATTGGGTAGGCGAAGCGGTTGTACAGCGCCAGCTCGTACTGCCGTGAGTCCAGACCGACCTCGGTGCGGGCGTGGATCTGCTCGCGCAGCTCGGGCAGGCGCATCTGCTCCGGACGGCCCGGGCGGATGAAGAAGGCGCTGGCGGGAACGCCCAGGTCGTACTCCGCCTCCGGCTGCGCCGAGGCCGTGGTCCGGCCCTCCGGAGAGAAGGACCGCTCCTGGACGCCCGTGAGGCGCCAGCGGGTGCCTTCCAAGGGCACCATCGTGTCCGCGTCCAACCGGCGCACGAGCTTGAAGCCGGGGGAGAGCGTGAGGATGGCCACCTCCTGGAAGCCCTCCTGCACGCTCCCACTGCGCAGGAAGAAGACGTGCTCGCCCCGCCGGAACCACTGCTTGGGCGTGTAGTAGAGCCGCCAGTCTCCCCACCGGTTGAAGCGCTGGGTGGTGATTTCATCCACCCGCCGGCTGGCCTTGGCCACCACCCACTCATCGAAGGCGATGAGCCCCGCGACCATCAGCAGCGCGAAGGCCCCCACGGGCAGGTAGAGCGCCGCGGGGCCGAACGTCAGCGAGCGCAGCGCCGTCACCTCGCCGCGCTTGCGCATCGTGGACACGGCAGCCCCGGCTGCCAGCAGCAAGGCCGCCGGGCCCAAGAGCTGCGTCGTCACGAGCAGCTTGTTCCAGTACAGCTCCAGCACGGCCAGCACCCACCCCTCGCCCGTGTAGGCGCGCGAGCGGTCCACGAAGTCCACCACCAGGAACACCGTGAGCAACGCGGCGAGGATGCCCGCGACGAACCGGGCATAGGTCCACATCACGTAGCGGAAGAGCGTGCCCCTCACCGCACCGTCCCCGAGCGGCTCACGCGCCACATGGCCACCACGCCCACGGTGATGAACAGGAGGTTGGGCAGCTGGGCCGCCAGGAGCATCGGCAGCTTCTGCTGGTTGCCCAGCGTCTCGAACACCCGGCTGAGCACGTAGAAGAGCACGTACCCGCCCAGCGTCAGCAGGTACCCCCAGGCCCGTCCGCCCTGCTTGCGCCCGATGGCCAGGGGCGTGCCCAGCAGCGCGAACGAGAACGGCGCCACCGCGTTGCTCACGCGCATGTGGATGGCCATCCAGAAGGGCCGGGGGTCTCCCCCGCTCTTCTCGGCCTCCTCCGCCGCCTGGAGCAGCTCCCCGGGCGACATCTCCTCCTTCTGGGAGCGGAAGCGGTTGCCCTTGCGGTTCATCGAGCTGCCCAGCCCCACGGACACCTCGCCCTGCTCGAAGCGCAGCAGGCTGTAGTCCGTGGTGGAGCGGTTGGCGCGGTGCACCTCCCCTTCCTCCAGCACGAGCCGCAGCGCCTCGTCGCTACCGCGCATGTTCACCCGGCCGCGCTGCGCCAGCACCAGCAACGGGGAGGAGGGCTCCCGGTCATCGTGCAGCAGCACGTGCGTCCACTCGCCGCCCTGGCGCGAGACGTGCTCCGCGTAGAGCGTCAGGTCGCTCAGGTCCTCGTAGAAGACGCCCGACTTCACGTCGCCCGCCACGTTCTTCTTGATGACCTCGTTGACCAGCGCCTTGACGCTCGTCAGGCCCCAGGGTTGGGCGGTGAAGGCCAGCACCGCCATCAGCCCCCCGAGCACCAGGCCGATGGCCACGGGCCCCAGCAGGAGCTGCACGGGGCTGATGCCCAGCGCCTGGAGCGCGGTCAGCTCCCGGTCCTCGCTCAGGCGCCCCAGCCCCAGCAGGATGGCCATCAGGAACGCGATGGGCAGCGCCTTCACCAGGAAGTGCGGCGTCAGGTAGAGGATGAGCCGGCCCACGTCCGAGAGCGTCACCGCCGAGCCGAGCAGCACCTCGGTGCCCACGAGGAACTGCATGACGAACAGCAGCAGGAACATGAACGCCACCCACACCACCAGGGGGCCGAGCAGCTCCTTCAGCAGGTAGCGCGCCAGCAGGATCACGGCGCGGTGCGCACCCCTCGCGCTCCAATATCGCGGCGGAAGTGCATGCCCTCGAAGCGCAGCCCCGCCACGGCCTCATAGGCCCGGGCGCGCGCCTCCACGAGGTTCGCCCCCCGCGCGCAGACCGTCAGCACCCGGCCGCCGGAGGTGACGATGGCGCTGCCCTTCGCCTCGGCGCCCGCCACGAACACCGTGGCGCCCGCGGGGACTGCCTCCAGCCCCTGGATTTCCTGGCCGCGCTGGGGTGCCTCCGGGTAGCCCTCCGCCGCGAGGACGATGCCCACCGAGGCCCCCGGCTCCAGCGTCAGGGGCCGGGGCTCCAGTTGCCCCCGGGCGCACGCCTCCAGCAGCGGCAGCAGATCCTCGCCGAGCTGAAGCATCAGCACCTGCGTCTCCGGGTCCCCGAAGCGCGCGTTGAACTCGAGCACCTTGGGCCCGCTGCGCGTGAGCATCAGCCCCGCGTACAGCGCGCCGCGAAAAGGCGCCCCGCGCCGGCGCATCACCGCGAGCATCGGGGCGATGACGTCCTTGCCCACCTGCTCCAGCGCTTCGGCGGACAGGAAGGGGGCCGGGCAGTACGCGCCCATGCCGCCGGTGTTCGGGCCCGTGTCCCCCTCCCCCACCCGCTTGTGGTCCTGCGCGGGGGGAAGCAGCACGTACCGCTCGCCATCGCACAGCGCGATGACGGAGACCTCCTCGCCCTCCAGCAGCTCCTCCAGCACCATGCGCTGGCTGGCCGGGCCCATCGCCGCCACGGCCCTCACCGCGGCCCGGGCGGACGCCACATCCGGCGCCACGATGACGCCCTTGCCCGCGGCCAGGCCGTCCGCCTTGACGACAATCTTTCCGCGCGCCACCGCATACGCCTCGGCGGCGGCCACATCCTCGAAGACCTGGAAGTCCGCGGTGGGCACCCCCGCCTCGGCCATAACTTCCTTGGCGAAGGCCTTGGAGCCCTCGAGCCGCGCGGCGGCGGCCACCGGACCGAAGCAGGCAATGCCCTCGGCGGCCAGCGCATCCGCCACGCCCGCCACCAGCGGCGCCTCCGGGCCCACCACCACCAGGTCCACCTTCTCCCGCTTCGCCAGGGCCGCGACCGCCTCGGGCGCATCCGGCTTCAGGGCCACCTGCGTCCCCAGACGGACCATGCCGGGGTTGCCGGGGCCACAGAGCAAGGCCGAGAGCTTCGGGCTGCGCGCCAACTTCCACGCCAGGGCGTGCTCACGGCCCCCGGCCCCCAACAGAAGCACCTTCACGAATCACCCTTGACGGTCGAGCAGGAACAACAGGCGCTTGGCGGCCAGATACGTCGGATCCAACCCGGCGACCTTCAGGAGGCGCTCCCGGGCCGAGGTCCGGTTCGAGGCCATCTCCATCTCCGCGAGCTTCACCTCCGCGGACAGCAGCGCGGGCGCCAGCCCCAGCGCATCGCGCAGGGAGCGCTTGGCGGGCTCCCACTTCTTGCTCTCCTCGAGCGCCAGGCCGTTGGCGAAGTGGGCGATGGGCTGCTGACGGCCGACCGTCACCGCCTGGGCGCCAAAGGTACGCGCCTTGGAGCCCTCGCCGCGCTGCAGGGCCAGCAGGGACAGGTAGGCCGCCGCGCCCGCGTTGTTGGGATCCAGCTCGAACACCTCGCGGAACAGCCGCTCCGCCTCGGGGCGCTCTCCCATGTGGACGAGCAGCAGCCCCTCGTACAGCGAGGGCGCCACGTCCATGGACTCCTTCTTCATCTCCAGGATGGCGCCCTTCAGCCCCACCAGCGTCTCGCCCGGGCGCAGGAAGTAGAGCGTCGTCACCGGGCGCGGCATCGGGCGCATGGGATCCGACTGGAGGGCCTGGAAGAAGAACCGGAACGCGTCATCCCGGCGGCCCGCCCCCGCCGCGGCGATGCCCGCCAGGAGCATCGCGTCCTCACGGCGCGAATCGAGCTTGAGGGCCTCCTGGAACAGCTCCAGCGCCTCCGCGGGCTTGCGCTCGGTCAGCCGCAGCCGGCCTTCGAGCACCTTCTCCAGCGCGGCATCCTCGGTCTTCCCCTGGAAGCCTTGCAGGTGCGGGGCCGCCTTGGCGGCTTCCCCACGCCCCAGGGCGGCGAGGAACAACTGCAGGTGCGCCGCAGGCATGTCCTTGGCGACGGTCAGCGCCTCCTCGGCCGCCTTCACCCCCGCCTCGGCATTGCCCGCCATGCGCTCGGCGGCCGCGAGGTGAACGAGCGCCTCGGAGACCTCCCGCTCCCCGTAGCGCTGCCGGTTCTTGAGCAGGGCGCGCAGCTCCTTGGCGGCGGCCCCCGCGTTGCCGTCCACCTGGTAGCGCATCACCGCCAGCGTCATCAGGGCGCGGCCATCCGCCTCCGGGCCCTTGGAGCGGGACTCGTAGAGCTTCCGGGCCTGCTCCACCTCGCCGACCTCCAGGTAGATGCGGGCCATGGCGGCCAGGCTGTCCCAGTGCTCGGGGTCCTTCTCCAGCCGCCCCTTCAGCGCCTCGAGCGCCCGGGAGTACTCGCCCGCGGACTCGTGGGCCAGCGCCCGGTAATAGGCGACGCGCTGGAGGTTGGGGGCGAGCGTGAGCGCCGAATCGAAGTGCTGGTTGGCCAGTCCCTGGGACGTTTTCAGGTAGGTCCGGCCAATCACCACGTGGGCCTCGGCCTTGTCCATGTCGATGCCCTGGGTGAGCACCTCCTCGGCCAGCCGCCGGGCCTGGCCCGCCGCCTCGGGCTGGTTGGACCGAGTCAGCATCAGGTTCGCATGGGCCAGCAGCAGCGCCGGGGTGCGGCCCGCGCGCTCCTCGGCCGCCTCGACGAGCGCGAGCGCCTCATCGAACGTGGCCTTGTCGATGCTGGTGCCCCGCCCGAGCGCCACGGCCTGCACGTAGCCGGCGATGGCCGCGTCACTGCGCGGGTCAATCAGCAGGGCCTGCTGGAAGGACTCCTCCGCCTCCGCGTAGGCGGAGCGCTGGTCCTCGGCCAGCAGCCGCATGCCCACCTCGATCCGCTGGGCGCTGGTCCCGGTCAGGTCCAGGAACCGCAGCTCCCAGCGCGGCAGCACCGCCTGGATGGCGGCGGGAATGGGCGGCGGCCCCACCGGCTGCACGGGCTTGGCCACCACCTCCGCCTGCGGATTCATCACCAGGAAGTAGTACGCGGCCCCGGCCCCACCGCCCACCAGCACCAGCGCCAGCAAGAGGCCGAGCAGGATGCCCCCGGCCCCTCCGGACTTCTTCACGGGCTTGGGGGGCGGGGACGCCACATAAGAAGGCCGGGGCGGCTGGGAGCGGTTGGCGCTGCTGCGCGGCTCGGGCCCCAGCGCGGGCGCGCCCGTGGCGGACACCCCCGACATGTCGATGGACTCGAGCGGGGGCAGATCGATTTCCTGGAAGCCCTGGCTCGCCGGCGCGGCACTGGCGGCGGGAGCCGCGGCCGCTTCCGGAGGATGGGCCTTCTGCCGGCAGTCCTCGCAGGTGCCAATCGCCTGATCGAACGGATCCGGCAGGGGCTTGCTGCACTCCCGGCACTTCACCGGCGCGGCCTCCGCGGCCCTGGCGGGCGCGGCACCGGCGGCGGGCCGGGAAGGCCCGGAGGGGATGAGCCCATCGAACAGCGGATCGGACCCCGGCTCTCCGCCGGGCATGTCGCCGTAACCCGGCAGGGCATCCTCGGAGGACAGAGGACGGGCCGGGACACGGGCCGCCGCCGCCGCCGCTGCTACGGGCGGTGCGGCCTGCGGCGCGGGGGCCGCGGCGGGCTCGGGGGCTCCGGCCTCAGCGCCGGCCGGATCCTTCTTCACGAGCTGAAGGTGCCGGCACCGGGGGCACTGCGCACGAACCCCCTTCGGCGAAATCAGCCGATCTTCGATGGCATAAGCAGCCGCACATTTCTGGCAGACGATCCGCATGGCTCAGTGACGGAAGTGTCGCACTCCAGTCAGGACCATCGCCAGATTGTGTTCGTCGGCGGCGGCGATGAGCTCCGCGTCGCGGACGGAGCCCCCCGGCTGGATGACGCAGGTGGCCCCCGCCCGGGCGGCCTCATCCAGCCCGTCACGGAAGGGGAAAAAAGCATCCGAGGCCACGGCACTCCCCCGGAGGGCCTCGCCTCCGCGCGCCGCGGCGATCTTCACCGAGTCCACGCGGCTGGTCTGCCCTCCGCCCGCGGCCAGCAGCTTCTGAGGCTGGGCGAAGACGATGGCGTTGCTCTTGACGTGCTTGCAGATCCTCCAGGCGAAGCGGAGCGCCTTCTCCTCCTCGGCCGTGGGGGCCCGCCGGGTGACCACCTTCCACTCCAGGGGCGGCTCGGCGGCATCCCGGTCCTGCAGGAGCAGGCCGCCGGAGACGCTCCGCGCATCCAGCTGCACCCGGGGCCGCGCCTGCAGCGAGGCCAGCGCCGGGCCCGCCTCCAGCAGCCGCAGGTTCTTCTTCGCGGAGAGCACCTGGAGCGCGGCGGCCGAATACGAGGGGGCGATGACCGCCTCCAGGAACGTCTCGGCCAGCGCCTGGGCGCACGCCTCGTCCACCTCGCGGTTGAGCGCGACGATGCCGCCGAAGGCGGACACCTCGTCGATGGCCCGCGCCGTGCGGTACGCCTGGACGAGCTGCGCCTCCACCGCCACCCCGCAGGGGGTGTTGTGCTTGATGATGACCGCGCACGGCTGCTCGGGGAACTCCAGCACCAGCCCCAGCGCAGCATCCAGGTCCAGGATGTTGTTGTAGGACAACTCCTTACCCTGAAGGACCTTGGAGAAGGCCACCGTGGGCTCGGCGGGGGCGGTGTGCTCCCGGTAGAAGGCGCCCTGCTGGTGGGGGTTCTCGCCGTAGCGCAGGCCCTGAACCTTCTGGAAGGCCAGCGACAGCTCGGCCGGGAAGGGCTCTTGGGCCTGGCCCCCGAGCCACCCGGCGATGGCCGCGTCATAGGCGGCCGTGTGCGCGAACGCCTTGCGCATGAGCCGGCGCCGCGTCTCCTCCCCCACCCCGCCCGTGCCCTCCAGCTCCGCCAGCACCGCGCCGTAGTCGTCCGGGTCCACCACCACGCAGACATGGCGGAAGTTCTTCGCCGCCGCGCGCACCATGGCCGGACCGCCGATGTCGATCTGCTCGATGACCTCCGCCTCGCCCGCCCCGGAGGCCACCGTCTGCCGGAAGGGGTAGAGGTTCACCACCACCAGGGAGATGGGCGGAATGCCATGGGCAGCCATCTCCGCCTGGTCCCCGGCCAGGTCCACCCGGCCCAGGATGCCCCCGTGGATGCGCGGGTGGAGCGTCTTCACCCGGCCGCCGAGGATTTCGGGGCTCTGGGTGTGCTCGGAGACGGGGGTGGCGGCCACGCCCGCGGCCTGAAGCGCCGACAGGGTGCCCCCCGTGGACAGCAACTGGATGCCACGCCGGGCGAGGCCCTGCGCGAAGGGAACCAACCCGCGTTTATCGGAAACGCTGAGGAGAGCCAGCACGAGCGTGTGCGCCTCGTGGAGAGGGAGGGGAGGCGGCGGTGTTAGCAACCGCATCCCAGGGTGTCAAACGCGCTGTCACAGGGCGGGCCCTCTGCAAGGGCCCGGGGAATTCAGGGCTTTCGGGCCGACACGGGCGGCTCGGCCTCGGTCGCCTCGCGCAGCTTCATCAGCCCGCGCGTCTCCACCTGGCGGATGCGCTCGCGGGTGAGGTTCATGATTTCACCCACCTCTTCCAGGGTGATGCCCCCCTTCTCCGCCACATCCAGGGCGCAGGTGTGCTCCAGCTCGGTGATTTCCTTGTCCGGGAAGTTGAGCTTGATGGAGCCCGTCTCCGGGTTCACATCCAGGTAAAGGTTGTGCTTACAGGAGACGAACAAGCACGGCCGGGGACCGTTCACGCAGTCGGCCCGGGTGCGCGGGCGCTGGGAATCGATGTTCTGGAGGAGCTCCGTCTCCTCCGGGTCCATCTGCCCCGTCAACCGGCGGCGCCGCAAATCCCGCGCCATCTCCTTGCGCGACATGGTCTTCGAGCGGCGGCGCTCCGCTGTCTTTCCCTCCTCCGCCCCCTCCTCCTCGCCCTCCAGCTGCTTCACTTCCGACATGACCCCTCCAGAAAGGTTCCAATCCGTGCGGTTGCCCTGGCCGCCGGCATCCTAATGCGAACTGCCCGTTTCGTCTGCGTGCGCGGTGACGGCACTGCCCAGCCGGGCCACGTCCCGGACCAGATCCTGCGCGCGACTCCTCAGGTTTGCCAACTCCTCCTCGAGCATCCGCCGGTGCGCCCCGCCAAAGGGGCGGTCTCCCAGCTCGGCCTGGAAGCCGTCAAGCACCTCGGCCAGATTCCGCTGGAGCTGGTCGATGTGGTTCTTGTGGAAGAGAAATGAGCGCTTGATGTCCTCCAGGGTGTGCCCCTCCGCCATCATCTTCTTGATGGCGTTGATGCGCCGGACGGACTCCACCGGGTAGAGCCCCCGGCTGCCCTGGTGCTTGCCCTTGCGGCCCACGCGGCGGCTGCGCGGCAGCAACCCCGCCTGGACGTACTTGCGGAACGTCGCCTCCGACAGCTGGACGCCGCACGGGCGGAAGATCTCCAGGATGGCGCTCGCCGGCAGCCCGCCCGCGTGGTCGCGCTCGATCCGCTCAATGTCCTCAAGGCCCAGTAGGTCCATCGCTTCCATTCAATAGAGGATACTGAAGAGACGCCACTGAGTGCCAGAACCGATCGGGCCCGTCAAGGCGGAACTCGGCCTCACGGGCTCTGTTCAGCAGTGGACAAAGGAGCGTCCCATCAGGCCAGAAAGACCCGGTCTGGACGCGGAAACGCCCTCCGCAAGCGGCGGAGGCTCAGCCCCGGAGGCGGTGGAGGCACGGGCGCGAGGCGCTCAGGGCGCCAGGGCGCGGAACTCCCGGGTCACCGTTCCATCGGACACGATGGTGATGGACTCGGTCTTGGTCTTCTTGGGGTGTACCAGCGTGATCTGGTAGCTCCCGGGCTCCAGGGGGAAGACCTTGCGGCTCTGGACCTCACCCAGGGAACGCCCGTTCACCAGCACCGTGGCGTATGGCGTCGCCTTGACGACGAGGCGGCCCTTCGGCAGGGCCGAGGGCTTGGCGGCCGCTTCCGCCAGGGAGGGCTCGGCCGGTGTGCGCTCCGGAGCGGAAGGCCCGGGGGACGGCTCCACCGGAGGGAGAACGGCTTGCCCGGCTTCCGGTTCCGTCACGGCCGGAGCAGCGGCAGGCGCCTGAGCCGTCCGGGATGGCTCGGCATCATTATAAGGAGCGGGCGGCGCAGCCTGCTTCTGGGACAAGGCCAGGCCCCCCGCGCCCGCGAGGACCCCAAGGGCCCCCAGCCCGAGCCCCACCCACAACCCTTTGCGCCCGGAAGACGCCTCCCCTCCCCGCCCCGAGGGCTTGGAGGCCTCCACGGGCACGCCCGGATTCCCGCTCACCGGCCCCGGGAGGGGCAGCCGGTGCGTGGGCGCGTGAACGTCCTCGTCGGGAGAAGGTGCCGCTGGGCTCCCAGCGCCTCCCAGGCTCGAGCCCCGGCGGCGCGGGGCACCCGGCATCACGGCCGTGGGCTCGCGAAGCCCCGGTTCGGACACCGGGGGCGCTGCCGGCACGGCTTCGGCCGCGGACTGCTGGGTCCGCTCCCACACGGCCGGCAGGTGCTGGGCGGGCGTCCCGCCAAAGAGCCGGCGCAGAAAGGCCCCCACGTCCGTGTCGTCCACGGACCGGGCATGGTTCATCACACACTGGGCCAGCGCCCGCTCGAACTCCGACGCCGTCTGGTAGCGCTCCGAGGCGTCCCGGCAGAGCGCCTTCATCACCACGGCCCCCAGCTCCTCCGGCACCTCCGGGTTGAGCCGGGAGGGCGGCGCGATGGCGCTCTCCTGGACGGCGCGCAGCACGGCGAGCTCCGAGTCCCCGTCGAACAGCCGCCCGCCGGTGAGCATCTCCCAGAGCACGATGCCGAGCGCGAAGACGTCCGTGCGCGCATCCACGTGCTCGCCCCGGGACTGCTCGGGGGACATGTACGCGAACTTGCCCTTGAGCATGCCCGGCGAGGTGAGCTTGTTGCCCGCCTTGGCGATGCCGAAGTCGGTGAGCTTCACCGCCCCGTCGAACGAGAGCAGCACGTTGTGCGGGGTGACATCCCGGTGAACCAGGAAGAGCGGTTCGCCGTTCACCTGGAGCCGGTGCGCGTAGTGGAGCCCGCGCGCCACCTCCACGCCAATATGCGCCACCAGCACGGGCGGCATGGGCTCCCGCTGCTCCTTGCACTTCTTGCGCAAGTCCCAGAGCGTGCAGCCCCGCACGTACTCCATCGCCAGGTAGTACGTGTCCTCGTGCTTCTCGAAGTCGAAGATCTGCACCACGTTGGCGTGGTTGAGCCGCGAGGCCAGCCGCGCCTCCGCGATGAACATCTCCACGAACCCCGGATCGCTCGCCAGGAACGCGCGCACCTGCTTGATGACGACTTCCTTCTCGAAGCCCTCCGCCCCCTGGGCGGTGCACAGGTAGATCTCCGCCATCCCGCCCTCGGCGAGCTTCCGGCGGACGATGTACTTACCGATCTGGGCACCTGCGGCGAGCGTCACGGGAGGATCCGGGCCATGGCTAGAAGTGGACGTCCACTTCGTTGAGCGTGAGCGCCTTCACCTCGACGCGCTGGTTGTGCGACCTGTTCAGCTCCGGGTTGTGGAAGGTGCACTCGTGCACGCCCACCGGCAGCGTCACCTCTCTCATCATGGGGGTGGTGCCCAGGGTGAGCCCATCACAGGACACCCGGGCCCAGGGCGTGACGGTGAAGCGCACCTTCGCCTTGGCGCTCTCCTCGCCGCGCGACCTCTTGATGGGGGCAGGCGCCGCCACCGGGGCAGCAGGGCGCGGTGGACGTGACAGCACGAACCGCTCCCACTGCGAGGGGCCCTCGTTCACCTTCACGCGCCAGCTGGCGCCCTGGTACTCCGGCGCCGTCACCCGCACCTCCAGCTCCTGATTCCGCGCCGCCTGGATCACCACCGGGCGAGGCCCCTGCTGCTCCTTGCCATCCACGAAGACCGCCGCATCGGAGGGCTTCGTCTCCAGGGTGAGCTGCACGAGCGCGGGCACGGGCGCGGGCTTCTCCTGCGCGGGCGCCGGTTTCTCCGGCACGTGCTGGGCGGTCTCGGGCGCCAGGAGCCCCGGCGCCAACCACACCCACAGCAGGGCCGTGCCCCCCGCGACGAGCAGGAACGCGGCCAGGCCCATCAACCACCCCCACCGCGAGAACGTCTCCGGACGGCGGCGCGAGGGCGCCCGCGTGGTGTCCGTCACCGACAACGAGTGCGCCTCTTGCTCCGTGCGCGTCTGCACGGAGACCGTGGGCTCCGGCCGGCGGACTTCGAGGGCCCGGGGCGTGACGCTGCGCCGCTCGGGACGCTGGCGGTCCGTCTCCTCCGGATCATGGACCGGCTCGGCAGGCCGGCTGGGCCGGGCGGAGCGGCCCGGCGAGCGCGCCGTGGCCTCCAGCACCACGGCCTCCCCCCCCTCGCCCCGGTCCGCCCGGGTGACCTCCCTCGAGGAGGGACTCGCACTCACCCCCGAGCGGCGAGGCGTCTCCCCCGAGGGGCGCTGCACCGGGACGGGCAGTTCCTCCTCTACCGCCACCTGCCCCGTGCGGGCCTCCCGGGCCAGGCGCTCCGCGTACACCGCCTGCATGAACTCGGACAGGTCCGCCGAGGACGACGCCGACGGGTGCTGGTGCAGCCACTCCTCCAGCGCCACCTGGAGCTGGAGCGCCTCGGCGTAGCGCGCGTCGGGATCCTTGGCGAGCGCCTTCAGGACAATGGCATCCAGGTCAGACGGGACGCGCGGGCTGATCTCCGACGGCGGCGTCACGTGGCACTCGGACACCGCCGACAGCGTCTGCATGTCCGAGGAGCGCTTGAACAGGCGCGTGCCGGTGAGCAGCTCGTAGAGCACCACCCCCAGCGCGAACACATCGCTGCGGCAGTCCACCCGCTTGCCCGCCGCCTGCTCGGGGGACATGTACGAGTACTTGCCCTTGAGCACCCCCGAGCGCGTCACCGTGGCCTGGTCCGCCGCCTTGGCGATGCCAAAGTCCACCACCTTCACCTCGCCCGCGAACGACACGAGGATGTTCTGCGGCGACACATCCCGGTGGACGATGCCCAGCGGCTTGCCCAGCGGATCCAGCTTCTTGTGCGCGTAGTCCAGCCCCGCGCACGCATCGATGATGATGCGGCAGGCGAGCGCCACCGGCAGCGGGTGCGCCAGCGCCTCGGCGCGCTTGCAGATGCGCCGCACGTCGTCCCCATGGATGTACTCCATGGCCAGGAAGAAGCTGTCGTCCTGCGCCCCCAAGTCGTAGAGCTGGACGATGTTCGGGTGGGCCAGCCGCGCGGCGATCCGCGCCTCATCCAGGAACATCCGGACAAACTCGAGATTCTCGGCCAGATGGGGGAGAATGCGTTTGACGACCACCAGGGGGGCGGAGGCGTCCTGCCCCTTGCGGCGGGCGAGGTAAATCTGCGCCATCCCGCCCAGGGCGAGCCGTTTCACGAGCTGATAATTGCCGTAGGTCTCGAGCGACACGGTGCAACTTGCCCCCCCGTGCCCGGTCATCGAGCCAGGGGAAGCCCAGAAAGCCAAAGGCCCCGAGCGTATGTCCCACCGGCGAGGGGGTCAAACCCCGGCTACCGATTCCCCGCAGGCCCGCCCCGGGCCCCCACCGCGGGCGGGGCAAGGCGGCGGGCGATCACCCGCCCCGGCGCAGGGGACGGCGGGCGCGGGTCTCGCGCATCAAGGCTTCCAGCTCGTCCAGGTGCCGCCGCAGCACCGGCAGCAGCACCGGGGCGCTGTCGACGCGATCAAACAGCTCCAGCACCTGGTCGACCTGGCGCTCGATCTCCTCGGCCCGCGCCGAGGAGATGTTGCGCAGCAGCAGGTCCGCACCCGCTTCGATGAGCACCCGGGCCACCGCGTCGCGTGACGTCAGGGGCTCGGGGGGGCGCTTCTGTCCTTCTCCCCGGATCACCCGGAGGTTCGGCCCCGGCGAAGTGGACCCCGTCCGCTCCGCGGACATCGAAGGCTTGGGCTGACGTGTGCTCACCGGGCGTCTCCTCGGCTGCTGCAGTGACGGGCTCAGGGTACTCAGCACGCGGTGTCCTCCAATTTTCTGGTCATCCGCACAGCTCCATGCAGCCCTGTAGCACCGGGGGCTGACACGTCTGTGCGGGGCCGGAAATCAGGGCTCCGCGTGCTGCTCCCTTGCAGCGTTCACTGGCAGGCGCGCCGGTAGGAGACCTCCACCTTGGCGCCGGGCGCGGGGCCCGGCGAGAAGACGACGGCGTTGGAGACGCCGTCGTACGTCCACCCGCTGGTGGCGGGCACACCGTTGATCCGCACCACCACCGAGCCCACCTCTGGCAGCACGCTCAGCGGGAAGCGGTCCTGGGGCGAGAACGCCTTGTTGGCCACGTTGCGGAGCAGCGGCGCGTAGTCCGGCGCGCAGACGGAGACCACCTCGCCTCCGGTGCGCTGGGCGGCCTCGGAGTACCGGAGCCCGGTGCCGCCCGCGGTGCCGCAGGCGCTGCCCGTGGGCGCGATGGCGTAGATGGACATGCGCTGCGGCTGGTACAGGCCCTTCTTCGCCTGGAACGAGCGCACGTACGTGTCCACGCTGTCGGGCGAGTGGTCGTCCTCGTCGCCCACGAACACCACCACCAGCGCGGCCTCGTCGCGCAGGAAGCCCAGGTTGCCGTCGTTGAGCTCGGGCGTGCGGGGGTCATCCGCGCTGTTCACCAGCGGCTCGGAGAGCGCCCGGCGCACCGCCTCGAAGCCCTGTTCCACCGCGGCGCACTGCCCCACCTGGGCGTTGGCCTGGAGCCGCGCGGCCAGGTCCGGCATCTGGTGGGTGAGCACGCGCGGCGCGCTGCCATCCACCGGGAAGAACCGGCCCGCCTCACCGCCCTGGGCGCCGCCGGGGCAGGCGTTCGACTCCGGGGTGATGCCCGTGGTCGTCACCGCCACGTGCAGGTCCACCTGCTTGTCGAGCGCCGTGCTCACGAAGGCGGGCAGCGCCTGGATGAAGCGCGGCTGCTCCTCCACCATGGACGCGGTGTTGTCCACCACGAAGAGCACGTCCACCTTGGTGGCATCCTGCTGGATGAACGTGTCCGTGTTCTCGACCTTCTTCGAGGACTCGCCCAGCAGCGGCACCAGCAGCGGATGGGGCAGATCACTCGACGCCACGAAGAGCGGCGACAGGTTCATGCCGCTCACCTGGGCGAAGTAGTCCACCTCCACCGTGAAGCCCTCGTTCGGCTGCAGCGCGAAGGGCATGGGCGACGGCGCCGAGCGCAGCGCGAACTCCAGGTCCGTGGTCCCCGGGCCCACGAAGACATTCGAGACCGTCACCGGATCCTTGCACGCGTTGACGTAGCGCACCTGCCGCGGCGCGGCCGGGCAATCCCGGCGCGCCAGGCCGAAGTCCACGAAGTACGGATCCGGCACAAGGCACGTGCCCTGGGAGTGGGCGCTCAGCGGCACGAGCACGAGCGGGTTGGCGGGGTCCGCCTGCTCGATTTGCAGCGTGCCCAGGAACGTCCCGCCCGTGGCCGGGGCCGTGAAGGCCACCTGGAAGGCGAACCAGTCGCCCGGATAGATGACCAGCCCGTCCAGGTCCCCGCCCGGCAGCCGGAACACCCCTCCCCCATCGTCGCGCACGCGGATGTTCTTCACCGGGCACACGTCGTGGCCGCGGTTCTCCACCTTCACACCCAGCACCGCGCCCTTCCGGGGCCGCACGGTGCCAAAGTCCACGGCCATCGGGTTGATGGCCAGCTCACACGGCGCGTGGGGCTCGGCCCCGCCCTTGAAGTCGAGCTGCACCCGCCCGGCGTTGAAGGCGTTCGTCTCCACCACCAGCGCCCCCGTGGCGGGCCCCACCACCGAGGGCTCGAAGAAGACCTTGAGGTTGAGCTCCTCACCCGGCTGCAGCGTGTGCGGCAGCGCCACGGCGGGCGTGAGGTTGAACTGCGGCTGCGCCGAGGTGTCCTGGAGCGCCAGGCCGGTGAGCTTCAGCGGCCCCCCGTTCTCCGAGCCGCAGTGCTTGATGTTGACGGTCACCGCCGTCTTCGAGCCGATGGGCTTCTGGCCGAAGTCGTGCGCCATGGGCGAGATGCACAGCTCCGCCGCGCCGCCATGCCCCATCAGCGAGATGGTGGTGGTGGGGTGGCGCTTGCTCACCACCTGGAAGGTCATCACGTCGTCCGCGGGCCCCATGTGGCCGGGGCTGTAGCGCGTCTCCCACTCGCGCACCTCGCCCGGCTGGAGCACCAGCGGAAACGCCGTGGTGGCATGGGTGAAGGAGGCGTCCTTGCCCCCCAGGTCCATGCGCGACACCGTCATCGGCTCGGTGCTGAGGTTGTGCAGGCGGGCCATCAAGCGCTTGTCCCGGTCCACGGGCACCCCGCCGAAGTCCAGCGCGCCCGGCTCGGCCACCACCGCCTGCTCCAGGGACTCGGCGGACACCAGCACGGGCACGTCCGCGCACCCGTGGCACGGCGTCACCGCGAGCGCCACGTTCTTGCGCCCCACCAGCACGGGGTTGAACGTCAGCGGCAGCTCGCGCGTCTCGCCCGGCGCCAGCTGCACCGGCTCGATGACGAACTCGTCCTTGTCGGCGCCCACCAGCCGCGTGGCCACCTCCACCGGCATGTCCGTGGGGTTCTCCACCTTGACGCTCAGCGTCTTGGAGGAATCCGCCTCGATGCGCCCGAAGTCCAGCCGCCGGGGCGACACGCGCGCCATGGCGTCCACGCCGGTGCCGTTGAGCGGAATGCGGATGAAGGGCTCCACCTTCGAATCCGAGCGGATGACGAGCGTGGCGGGCAGCGCCCCGGACTCCAGGGGCGCGAAGCGCACCTTCATGGAGCACTCGCTGCCGGGCAGCAGGCTGTGGGGTCCTTCGTGGGTGAAGGCGGCCACGTACGTGCCATCCGGCCCTTCCACCCACACCTCATCGACCGAGAGGCGCGCACGCCCGACGTTGCGCACGGTGACGTCCACCTCGCGCCCGTCGAAAATCGCCACCCGCTGGAAGTCGATGCCGGCCGGCGTCACCGCCAGGCGGCCATCGGCCATCGACGAGCGTTCCCGGTCCGCGCATCCGGAGAACAGCCCCAGCACGAGCACCCACAGGCCCCAACGCCTCCGCATGATACCCCTCCCCGCCCCACACCATCACCCTGTTTGCCTCCAGAGGCCCGCCCACTACCCACATGGGAAGACCCGTGGATCACGTGGCGAAACTAGGCACCTGCCCTGGGCAGGGCAACCGCCCACGGCAGGACAGGGGAAGGCATCCCCCGCGCCCAACGTGCACTGGCCAACGCTCAGAACTTCGGGATGCGCAGTGTCTTACTGATCATCGCGCTGCCACTGACCAGGTAGAGCAGCACCAGCGGGTGCAGCGAGAAAGCGCCCACCTCCCACACGCCGCCCAACAGCCCCTCCCCGGGGCCAATGCGGCCCTTCCACGTCGCCACCGCCAGCACCGCCACCAGCGCCAGGCTCGTTGGGATGGGCGTCCCCTCGAAGTAGCGCACCTTGCCCGTGCCATCGGAGAGCTGGGCCGCCGTGACGTTGAAGCGCGCCAGGCGGCTGATGCCACACGCCACGAAGTAGAGCAGCACCGCGACATCCAGCGCGCCGCGCATCCCCACGGCGAAGGCCAGGGCCGCGGGCGCCATGCCGAAGGAGATGACATCCGCCAGGGAGTCCAGGTCCGCCCCCAGGGGCGAGGACTTGAAGCGCCAGCGGGCAATGCGCCCATCCAGCGCATCGAGCGCGAACGCCAGCGGCATCAGCGAGAACGCCACCCAGAGCCAGCGCGTCTCCCCGGTGGCCAGGTACTGCATCGCCGAGAGGATGGCCCCCGCGCCCGAGAAGCCATTGCCCAGCGTGACGAAGTCCGCGAGCACGAAGGTGCGGATCATCGAGAAATGGCGGCCTTTCTGCTTCTCGTGAGACTCGGTCGTCATTTCCGAACGATCCCCGGGATCGCCAGGGCACACCATGCTTTTTCGCGTCTCCTGACGCGCCAGGGGCCCGCCGCGTGCGCTGACGGACGGCTCAGCTGGCCTCCGGCCGCTTCTGCTCGGAGGCGGCCGGGGGCTGCTCCGGCAGGGCCGTCACGGCGCCTCCGCCCGCGGGGGGCAGGAAGACCCGGAAGGTGCTGCCCTTGCCCAGCTCGCTCTCCACGGTGATGCGGCCCCCCAGCGCCACGATGATGCCGTGGCAGATGGACAGGCCCAGCCCCGTGCCCACGCCTGCGGGCTTGGTGGTGAAGAATGGATCGAACAGCCGGCCGAGGTTCTCGGGCGAGATGCCCGTCCCCGTGTCCTTCACCGCCACCACCGCCCACCCTTGCGCATCCTGGGTGGTGGTGAGGCGGACCTCGTTGGCCTTCACGTCCCCGCCCTCGGGAATGGCCTGGGCGGCGTTGACGATGAGGTTGAGGAACACCTGCCCCAGCCGGGACTCGTTGGCGAGCACGGGCGGCAGCGTCCCGTACTCCTTCACGAGCCGCGCGCGGTGGCGCAGCTCGCTCCGGGCGATGTTCGCGCACAGGTCCAACACCTCGTGCACGTTCACCTGGCCGTAGCGCTCCTCGTTGCTCCGGGCAAAGGTCTTCAGGTCCTTGACGATGTCGTTGACGCGGTTGCCGCCCACGAGCGTCTCCTGGAGCGCCTCCCGCACTTCCCTGCCGCGCTCGCTGGCGAGGCTCTGCCCCTCTTCCATCAGCGCGCGCAGCTCGTCGTCGATGAACCGCAGGTTGCTCAGCATGAACGACAAGGGGTTGTTGATTTCGTGCGCCACCCCCGCCGCCAGCGTCCCCAGCGAGACCATGCGGTCCGCGGCCCTCAGGCGCGTCTGCACGGCCTTGCGCTCGGTGACATCCCGCACGATGGACACCACCGCGGGCTTGCCGTCGAACACGAGCGGAAAGGCCACCACCTCGCCGAGCACCTTGCGCCCCGAGCGGTGCTGCCACTCGACCTCGGCGGCCGCGGAGGCCGCCTCCAGGGGCGCCCCCGTCAGCGTCTCCTCCTCGTCCGACGAGGGGAGCAGCGCCTCCATGGGGCGGCCTTGCAGCTCCTCGGCCCGCTCGTACCCCAGCATGGAGACGCCGGCCGGGTTGATGAAGACGAGCTGGCCCTCGCGGTGAATCAGGATGGCATCCGGCGAGCGCTCGATGAGCGTCTGGAAGCGCTCCTCGTTCTCCTCGAGCCGCTGGCGGTTGCGGCCGATCTCCGCCGCCAGCTCGTCGATGGCCAGCCCCAGGTTGCCCAGGGCATCCGTCCGGGGCAGCTCGGACTGCGCGGAGGGCGCCACGCCCATCTGGTTGCGCACATCGTCGGCCAGCTTCTGGAGCCGCCGGCCGAGGATGACGTGGAACAACACCCCGATGCCCGCGGCGAGCAGCAGGAACAGGAAGGTGGCCTGCACCACGGTCCGCTGGGTCTCCTGGCGGCTGGCGGCCTTGAGCGCCATCAGGTCGTGCTGAAGGAACAGGAGGCCCACCCGGGGGGGCGTGGTGTCCGGGTTGAGGAAGACGGGGTAGCTGCCCACGAGCTGCCCCCCATCCGGGCTGACGTCCACGCTTCCCGTCCAGTCCGTGCGGGCGTGCGCCGCGCGTTCCGTGTACGGAGGCTGGGCGAGCTCGGGCCACGCCTCCTGCAGGGGCTTGCCGATCAGCTCCAGCCGGGTCGAGGCCAGGACCAGGTCCTGGTCATCCACCAGCAGCGCCACCCGGACGTGGGGGTCGGCGCCCAGCTCGGAGATCCGGGCCCGCACCGCGGCGAGCTGCCCGGCCTTGAGGTTGCGGGCCAGCGCCATCTGCAGGCGGGCCATCCGCAGGGTGACTTTCTTGGCGGTGCTCTCCTCCACCCCGAGGAGACGGGCATTCCCCTCGTGCCGCAGCGTGTGCAGCCCCAACGCGACGGCGTAGGCCACCAGGAGAAGGAATGGCAGCAGCAGCAGGTACCCACGGGTGCGCTGCCCTGCCATCCACCATCCATCGCCACTGGACATGCGTTTCTATGTACTTCACACGTCAGGGGGGATGCACTAGGGCAAAGCCCTCTTCGGTGCTCAACCCCGGCAAAGTTCTCCCAGGATGCGAAGGGCCTCCCGGGCGGCGTCCTCCGGCCGGACGCTCGTGTCCGAGATGCCCGCGATGACCCGGGTCAGGTCGTGGTCGACCGGCCGGGGCGCGCCCGTCCACCCCTTGCCCGAGGGGGCCGTGAGGTACATGGAGAAGCTGTGGTGGCCGGAGCCGGGGCGCTCGCCCACCACGTGGATGAGGGCCCGGGGCAGCGGGTCGGCCGCGTCCCCGAACAGCAGCTCTCCCACCTGGTAGCCCGCGCGGACCCGGCCATAGGACACCACCAGGTGCTCGGGGGCCACCCGGTAGTCGTGGGCCTCCAGCTCCCGCCGCAGGGCCTCCAGGAAGGGGCCCAGGTGGCCCTCGTCCATGAGCGAGCGGGGGTCCAGGCCGTCCGAGATGACGATCTGGGCGTCCCAGCGGGCCTCCCGGCGCAGGCGCAGCGCCTCCACCCGGCTCACCGAGCTGGCCTCCAGCCGCTCTCCGGAGACGGGGTGGAGGATGTAGTCGCGCCGGTCCATCGCCTGGGTGCGCAGGCGCACCGCCTGGGAGATCGTCTCGATGAACCGGGGGGACAGCTCCGTCCAGATGCCCGCCTTGGCGTCCTCGTAGTGGCCGCGCACCTCCTGCTCCAGCCCGGCCACCATCTCCCAGGGCCGCGCCCCGTGCCCCACCGCGAGCGCGACGCTGCGGGCATGGACTTCGGCCATGCCCCGCTCGGCCTCCGCCCGCAGCTCCGCGTCCGGGCGGGTGTCACCCTTGCGCCGGCGGTACTGCGCGTAGACCCAGCGGGGGTCCCCGAAGTGCTCCGTGGGCCGCCCCTGCGCGTCGATGACGCCGAGCTGCTGGAAGAAGGCCCACATCCGGTCATCCACCCGGGTGCCCCACCGCTCGCGCAGCCGCACGTGATCCTGGAAGGACGTAGTGAGGTAGCTGAGCATCGGATCATTGCGCGTGGGCAGCGCCATCAGGTAGCCGGGGCTCGCGGGGGCGATCTGGTCCTGGCACCAGCCGAGATCATCCAGCGTCACGTCCATGTGGAGCGTGGAGCAGATGTCCAGGCCGATCATCAGCCCGTGCAGCTTGCCCATGACGATGTCTTCGAGGCAGCAGCGCACGAGCTGCTCGCGGGTGCGGAACACCTCCGGGCCGATGAAGCCTGCCACGTCGTTGACGTGCACCCAGGGCTCGGCCTCGTGCCCCGCTCCCACCCGCGCCAGCGCCACGCGCCGCTTGAGCGCGCGGGCGAAGCCGTACTTGCGCGACTCCAGCAGCACCATGTCGCAGCCGCCGTGCTGGCCGTTGGTGGCGTCGGCCCCCTGCCCCGTCTCGAAGTAGAGCCCAAAGCGGCCCGTGCGCCGCGCCGCGTACTCCACCATCTTCTCCAGGGTGAGATCGAAGGTGCCGTTGGCCGCGTCGGTGCCCGCGATGCTCTGGAACCAGATGCCCGTGGTGCCCGGCTGCAGTTCCTCCACGCGCGCCTGGACATCGATGTGGGCCAGGACGCAGTGGGGCATCACCTCCTCGAGCCCGAAGGTGACGAGGATGTCGTGCAGCGCGGCCTCCACCGCGGCCACGGACGTGGGGGACGAGGACACCGGGTTGGTGCCCAGCACCACGTCCCCCACCGCGAAGGACCAGCCGTTGAACACCTGCCAGCGGATGTCGTCCGGGTGGTCCGTGGGCGAGTTCGGCTGGATGCGCGCCCCGAGGTACCCGCGCGCGCCCAGGTGGCTGCCCGGCAGCGGGTGAAACACCTTGCTGCCCAGCGCGGTGAGCTCCGCGTCGCTCATCAGCTTCACGGCGCAGGCGATGACGTCACTGCCCAACCCGGCGCAGACGGACTTCACCGCCGCCTCCTCCGCCGAGAGCAGGAAGTCCTTCAGCCGGCCCAGGGTCCAGTCCGCCGTCAGGGCCTGGGCCTCGGTGTCGATCGCCTCCGTCATGAAGACGTGCAGCCGGTCTTCCAGGGGCGGGTGGGCATGGAGGTCTCCCACCCGGGTGCGCGCGAGCAGGAGCCGGGCATTGTCCCGGGACCGCGCGTCCGCCGCCGCCACGCCAATGGACGCATCGCCTTCCTTGAAGGCGTTGGCCGCGCCCAGCAGCTGCTGGTAGAGGCGAGGCTCGAAGCCTCCACGCGCGCGCTTCAGGTAACCGAAGAGGTCCTCGTCCGGGAGGATCTCCAGCAGGGCCACGCCCGGCTCCAAGAGCTCTGGGCGCTGGGGAATCCGGCCTTCAGCGGCATCTGGTGTGGGAGAGGATTCCTCGGACAACACCCGCTGTGGCTGCATCATGGGTACGGCCTCCATCCGCGAAGCGAGCTTCCCCCGCTCACATCATCTGGGACCAGGGCCCCATGGGCTCCTCGGGACACTTGCGGACCGGCACCGGATTGGCACACCAGGGGGGAGGCTCGAAGGGCAAGAGCGCCTTGTCGTGGGGCGGGTTGAAGTGCACCACCCGGGGCAGGCGCGGGCACCCGGAGCTGCCCTCCCAGGGGGCCGTGGGGCGGAGAATGCGCAGCGGGGACAGCTCCTGCCCCGCCGCATCCCGGCACCAGTCGAAGATGCGGGAGGCCCAGATGGACCGGGCGCCCGCGGACACGGCCGCCACCAGCTCCGCGTTCAGGGCCTCACCGCTGCGGGGCCGGTAATCCGGCTCCTTCTCCAGCAGCCGGAGAATCAACGCGCTGAAGGCCCGGGGGACGCGCGGGTTCACCTCGTGGGGCGCCACCGGCATCCGCATCTCGAGCGCGCCGTGGAGCACGTCCGGGGCGAGCGCCGCCGAGAAGGGCATGTGCCCCGTCACCAGCCAGTATGCCGTGGCCCCCAGCGCGTACAGGTCATCCGCGGGGCGGAAGTGGTAGCGCACGCCCCGGCGCCCCCAGTTCATCCGCAGGAAGCGCAGGGCCTCGGGGCTGCGGTACATCAGCAGCTCCGTGGGCAGCGGCATCCGGGTGAGCGTATCGACTTCCTCGTTGCCGCCCGCCCGCAGGTCCAGCAGCACCGGCTCCCCATCCCCGTCGCGGACGCGGATGTTGTCCGGGCGGATGTCCCGGTGCCAGACATCGCGCTGGTGCATGTCGTCGATGGCCAGCGCCAGCCGGCTGAGGATGGCGGCCCCCTGGAGGAAGGTGGGGTTGACGGTCTCCACCCAGTTCGACAGCGCCTGGCCCTTCACGTAGTCGCGCACGGAGTAGAAGAAGCCGCTCCGGGGCCGGGGCCAGCGCCCACAGGCGTGCAGCAGCACCACGTTGGGGTGAGCTCGCTTGAGCTGGGCCGTCCACTGATCGAACCGGCCCTCCGCCGCGCGAAGGGAGATGCGCAGCACCAGGTGCTCCCGGGGCTGACGCACATCCTCGACCCGGTAGACAGCCCCTTGGCTGCCATGTCCCAGGCGTTGGAGGACGCGCCAGTTGCCCACCAGGGTTCCTGGAATCAATGCATCTGGACGAACTGCGTACATCTCCATGTCCAACACAGAGAACTCCAGGTGTCAGCAGCAACGGCCACCCTAGCAGAGCTTGGTGGGTCATTCCAACCCCGCCCCTCTTAGACTCCGGGACAAGCCTGCCTCGGCTTACCTAAGCCCTCGGGAACTCAGCATCTTTGTCTAACGTCCTGACAGCCCAGCTCTCAACATTTCGATGGCACGGGCCAGCAACGAGGCGATGGAGACGGTCTCCAGGGGAATGGGAAGGGCCGCGGGCCTCGGCACGCTGTCGGTCGTCAGCAGCCGGAGCAGGGGCAGCCGCCGGAGGCGTTCGATGGACGGGCCCACCAGCAGCGAGTGCGTCGCCACCACGGTGACCTGGGGCTCGCAGCCCGCCTCCAGGAGCGCCTGGACCGCGGCCTCGATGGTGCCCGCGGTGGAGATCATGTCGTCCACGAGGATGGGGGTGCAGCCCTTCACATCGCCGGTGATGTGGTGGACATGCACCTGGGAGCCGCTCGTGCGCCGCTTGTGCACCACGGCCACGGGGAGCTTCAGCAGCGCGGCATACCGCTCCGCGCGCTTCATGGCCCCCAGGTCCGGCGCGACGATGACCGAGCCTGGGGTGACGAGCTGGCGCAGGCGCTCGGCCAGCAGGGGCATGGCGCTCAGGTGCTCCACCGGAAGGCTGAAGCAGCTCTCCACGGCCGGGCTGTGCAGGTCCAACGTGACGATCCGGTCCAACCCCGAGGCCCGGATGAGGTCAGCCACCAGCCGCGCCCCCAGGGGCTCCCGGCCCGTCTCCCGGCGGTCCTGCCGGGCATAGGCGAAGTACGGCACGAGCGCCGTCACCCGCCCGGCCCCCCGCCGGCGACACGCGTCCACCAGCAGCAGCAGCTCCATCAGGTGCGAGTCCACCGGGGGCCCCAGGGACTGGAGCAGGTAGACGTCACAGCCCCGCACCTCCTCGATGACCTCGACGTGGTGCTCGCCATCCGGGAAGCGGTCAATCTCACACCGCCCAGGCTCCACCCCGAGCGCCTCCGCGAGAGCCGCCCCCAGCACGGGGTGGGACGAACCGGACATCAAGACGACGCGCATGACAGCTCCCGTGCAGGTCTTTGACTTCCAGGGGGTACCGGATGAGGCGCCCCCGCTCACGCCATGGAGGCGCTCTCGGCGGCGGCGACATCCAGGGCCAGCTCGATCATCTCATCGAACGACGTCTGGCGCGCCTCCGCGGACAGCGCCTCGCCCGTGCGGAGCTGGTCCGACACGGTGAGCAGTCCGAGCGCCCGGGCGCCATACTCCGAGGCCACGCCGTACAGCCCGGCGACCTCCATCTCGATGGCCAGCAGCCCCATACGCTCCAGCGCATCGAGCAGCGCGCCCTGCGGGTGGTAGAACAGGTCCGTCGAGAACACGCTGCCCACGCGGGCCACGCGCGAGCGCCGCTCGGCCGCCTCCACCGCCCGGCGCACCAGGCCAAAGTCCGCCACCGCCGGGAAGTCGTGGTCCATCAACCGCATGCGGTTGACCTTCGAGTCGGTCCCCGCCCCCTGCGCGATGATGACGCTGCGCACCGGCACGTCCTTGCGGATGGCCCCGCAGCTGCCCACCCGGATGAGCACCTTGGCCCCGTACTCCTTGATGAGCTCGGTGGCGTAGATGGACAGGGAGGGAATCCCCATTCCATGCCCCATCACGGACAGCCTTCGCCCCTGGAAGGTGCCCGTGTAGCCATACATGTTGCGCACGGACGTCACCTGCTGGGGCTGGGTGAGAAACCGCTCGGCGATGTAGCGGGCCCGGAGGGGGTCTCCGGGCATCAGCACCACCTCGGCGAAGTCTCCCGGCGCGGAGGAGATGTGGGGAGTTGGCATGGCCTGAGACCATAGCCCAGGCCCGCCGGAAAAAGCCTCAGGTCTTTGCCCCCTCCGCCCGCTCGCGCTCGTACGCCTCCAACGCCTGGATGATCTCCTCCACGTCGTCGGTGATGCGCAGGTACCGCGCGTACTCGTACCCCTGGGCCAGTTGCGCGAGCAGGGGGTAGACGGGGCGCGTGCGCGTCCAGAACTCGCGGCCCAGGAAGATCATCGGGCTGATGACCCCCACGGAGTTGTAGTGGTTCTGGCACGCGTCCTGGAACACCTCCTGGATGGTGCCCGCGCTGCCGGGGGAATAGACGATGCCCCCCGTGGCGATGGTGAGCAGCCCATCCTCCCGGACGCTGTTGGCGAAGTATTTCGCGATGTGGGTGGCGAAGGGGTTGGGCGGCTCATGGCCGTAGTGCCAGGTGGGAATGCCCAGGCTGGCGCAGGCCAGCAGGTCCTCGTCCCGGAGCGGAAACGCCGCGCGCACCTCGAAGGCCCGCGCGAGCCACTCCCGGTCCGTGTAGCTCGGGGCCTGGGCGAGCACGGCCAGGCCTTGTGCCAGCTCCGCCTCCGTCCGCCGGGCGAACCAAGCCCCCACGTGCGTGGCCTCCATGGCACCGGGCCCTCCCCCGCTCACCATGAAGAAGCCCCGGCGCGTCAGCTCGCGCGCCAGCACCGCCACCGTCCGGTAGTCCGCCTCGCCCCGGCGCATGGAGTGGCCCCCCATGATGGCCACCACCTTGCGCGGGGGGCCTTCCACCGCCAGCAGCTCCTCCATCGCATCGGTGATGGCGTGGTCATGCAGCCGCTGTCCCAGCGTCTCGAGCAGCGACGGCGGGTTGGCCCGCCCCCGCTCGTTCCAGTGCGCGTAGATGCGCGCATCCAGCGTCTGCGCGTAGGTCTCCGGCCGGGCGGACTCGAAGCCCGCGTAGAGCTCCTCGGGGGTGTAGAGGCTGTTGCGGTAGGGCACGTAGGGCAGCCCCGTGAAGGGCGGGAACACCATCGCCCCGTGGGCAATGGCCGTCTGGAGCGCCTCCTTTTCGAGCTGGCACCCCAGGAAGATGGCCCCCGCGAGCGGCAGGACGCTCAGCTCCCGCGTGTGGCCCCGCAGATCGAGCCCTTGCAGGATGACGTTGGCGAGGGAGGCGCCACCCCGGAGGTGGCGCGCGAAGGCATCGAGGGTGTCGAGCTCGGTCATGGGAATCCTCACCGGGAGAATCCCACGCCTGCCCCCGCCGGGGCCCCGGTTTTTTTCCGCCTAGAACAGGCGGAGCTGGGAGTCCGGCGCCTCCTCCTCCGCGGCGGCCTCGGAGGACAGCGTCTTGCAGCCGTTCGCCTGCGCCCACTCCGCGCTGGGGCCCTCCCAGCGGAAGCGCTCCATGAGCGCATACCCCCGCTCATCGAAGCCAATCCCCTCGGCCTCGAGCTTGTCGCGCTGGTGCAGGCCCGAGGTGGTGATGCGCCCGGTGCGGCCGATGACGCGCTGCCAGGGCACCTCGACGGACCGGGGCCCGAGGGCCCCCATCGCATGGCCCACGATGCGGGCGTCGCAGCCCTCGGCCACGATGGCGGCGACATCCCCGTAGGTGGTCACCTTGCCGGGAGGGACCTGCTGGACGACCTGATAGATGCGCTCGTAATAGCCGCGCTCGTCACTGCTGCTGAGAGACATGGGGCTCCTGGCCTTCCCCGTGGACACCGCCCACCGGAAGGCATGTCCTGGGTTGTCCCGCAAAGACACTACCGGTCAGGTCATGTGTCAATCGTGAAAAGGAGCCCCCCGGCTCACTTCACGGACGGGACGGCCGGCTCCAGGGAGCTTCGCGTCCGGACGCCCTCGCGCTCGGGCTCCTGGCCCTGGAGCACCTGGTCCGCCAGGAAGTAATTGTCGTATTGCGAGGGGTGAAACCCCGGCCGGAAGTACTTGATGAAGAGGCCCAGGGCGCGAGGGGCCATCCGGTGCTTGCCCAGGAGCAGCTCCCAGGCGTCCTTCAGGGTCCGCCGCCGCCAGAGCTGCTGGTCCTGCTTCAACAGCATCGCCATGCCCGCGTTCAGGAAGCCCGCGACCACCAGGGCCCCCAGGAAGGCGCCCAGGAGCCTCAGCAGGTAGGACGGGTGCGTCGCCTTCAGCAGATCGAACGCCAGCGCCTTGTGTTCGATCTCCTCGGCCGCGTGCCACTTCCAGAGCTCGGCCATGGCGGGCTCCGCCTCGCCCAGCATGTTCGAGGACAGGACGATCTCGGCCAGCAGGGCCGTCATGTGCTCGAAGCCCGCGATGATGGACAGGCAGAGCGCGGGCCCGAGCCTCTTCTCGAACACGTCCTTGAAGATGCGGTCGGCCATCTCCAGGTACGCGTCGATCTGGTAGCCCTGGGCCCGGAGGTTGGCCAGGTACTTCGTGTGCACGAAGGAGTGCGTCGCCTCCTGCCCCATGAAGCCGCGCACCTGCCGCAGGAACTCCGGGTCCTTCAGGTTGACCAGCTGCCCGCGCATCACCCGCCCCATGAAGTCCTCGAAGGACACCACGAACAGATTGATCGCGTTGAAGAAGTGCGTCTGCGCTGGACTGCCCTTCAACCAGTGCTGGGGAATGGACTGCGGAAAGGAGAAGGCCGTGCGCCGAGGCCGCACGTTCCCCGTGTCGAGCGGCCTGTGCTCGAACCGGGACATGGGTTGAATGAAGACCGTGGACGGCAGGTGCCCCAAGGAGATCTCACAGGGAGAAGTGAGCGTTCAGCAGTGAGCATCATCATATACCCGGCCTCCCGAAAACCTGGGATCGCCCGGAAAGGACACCTGGTCTCCTACCTGTCAGGTGCCCTCCCCCTCGTGCCGGGGGCCCTTCCCCTTCAGGGGGGCGTGCCTTACGAAATGCCGTACTTGCCCGGGGCGATGACGCCCTGGGGGTCCATGGCCTTCTTGAGCCGGGACAGCACGCTGGGGAGCACCTCGAGCCGGGCCATCGCCTCCTCCTGCGCATCGAGCGGCGCGCGTGAGATGGGATAGCCCGCCTCGGCATAGGCCTTGAGCAGGGCCCGGAAGCATCTCCCGGCGCGCTGCCGCTCCTCCGCGTCCTGGCGGTTGAAGAGGATCAGGTGCAGCGCCCGGCTCATGCGGGGGCCACAGACATACTCGGTGACGAACTCGAAGCCGTGCTCGCCCAGGATGCGGCGGGACAGGGCCTGATGCTCGTTGGCGACGGGGCCCAGCATGGGCGTGGCCGGCAGGAACCAGGTGGCGCCTCCCCCCTGCCGCCACTGGACCAGATCCAGCTCGTCCCGGGTGGGCTGGCCGCTGAAGGTGGCCAGGTGAATCCGGAGGATGCGGCTCTGCTCCGCCTCGGCATGGGAGAGGTACCGGGCCTTGCCGGACCGGAGGAAGTGCGCCTTGACCCGCTCGAGCATCGGCTGCAGGGCCTCTTCCGTCGGTCCATAGAACGCGCCGGAGACGAGCCACGCGCCCAGGCCGTGCTTCTCCCGAAGCTCCTTGCGGAGCGCATCCGGCAGCGGCGTCCGGCCCTGGGTCCGCGCATACGGATAGGTCTCCTCGGTCCCCAGGGCGTAGAGGTCGCCCGTCACCTTGATGAGGGTGGGCACCAGGTTGTTGAGCTTGAGCGGCCGGACCAGCTCGATGATGTCGCCGAGGTCCGTGTCCTCGGGGAAGGTGAAGAAGAACGCGCGAATCACCGGCGGGCGGGGCATCAACCACACCCCCATCCGGGTGACGATGCCCAGGTTCGACTGCACGAAGAGGCCGTCCATGAACGGCCCGTACCCGTACTTGGACAGGTACTGGGTCTTCGCCCCGGGCGAGGCGCCATCGGAGGTTCGCAGCACCTCGCCGGTGGGCAGCACCACCTCGTAGCCGCAGCTCATCCCGAAGTGATCGAAGTACGGCGTGTAGCCCGCGCCCTTGTCGAGCGTGTTGCCCAGGATGCCGCCATCGGGCGGGCCCGACGTCGTGTCCATCATGAGCGTGTGCCCGCGCCGGCCCAGCTCCTCGTACATCTGAGCGTAGGTGACGCCCGGCTCCACCACGGCATAGGCGAGCGTCTCGTCGATCTCGACGATGCGGTTCATGCGCCGTCCGAGATCCACCACCACCTGGCCCGGCCGCACCGGGGACTTGAGCCCCAGGCCCCGGTTCTCCCCGGTGCTCGTGGGCCAGAGGGAGACGCCATGCGTGTTGGCCAGGCGGACCACCGTCTGCACCTGGGCGGTCGACTCCGGGAAGAGCACTCCGGCCGGGGGCCGGGCCCCGCAGGGCAGGAGGTTGACGCCGTAGCGCGCCAGGGTTTCGGGATTCGTGTCCACGGCCTCGGCGCCAAGTTGCTCGCGGAGGGCCGTGAAGAACAGCTCAAGGGAGGAGGGCATTCGGCCCTCATCCTGCCCCACCCGCCGCCGCGCTCCCAGCCCTGGGGGTGCGCTTCCATGTAAGGTGGCACCCGGCACTTCATGCGCGCGTTTCTCTCCAGCACCTGGCGGCTGTGCGCCCGGCATTCCTTGGCCGTGGGCCTCGTGGCCACGTTTCTGCTGAGCCTCCTGCTCCGGCTGCTCTACCTCCAGGCCTCGCCGGACCGGGACTGGCCCTTCTCCATCTTCTTCTATGGAGACTCGCGCTTCTTCCACCTCACCGCCCTGGAGCAGGCCCGGCACCAGCCGCCGCCCGTGGCCCTGCCCTACCACCCGCCCCTGTTCCCCGGGCTCCTGGGCATGCTGTACAGCCTGCTGGGAGCGCCCCGGGGCAGCGCCTTCCCCTACAAGCTGTGCCTGGCGGTGCTCCACTCGGCCACGGTGGCGCTGTCCTGGGCGTGGTGGCGCCGGCTGCTGGGGCCCGCCTGGGGCCTGCTGGCCACGGCGCTCTTCGCCTCCAGCTTCGGGTGGCTCGTCCTCTCGACGACGTACAGCAACGAGGTGCTGTACGTGTTCTTCCTCTCCGCCACGTGCGGGCTCGTGCTCCGCACCCGCGACGGGCAGTTGACGGCGGGCACCCTCGTGCTGCTGGGCGCGGCCATGGGGCTGGGCGCGCTCACGCGGGCCGAGCACCTGTACCTCTGGCCCTTCCTCCTGGCCTACGCGCTGTTCACCCGGCCCCCGGGAACCGCGCTGAAGCCCCTGCTGGGGCGCTGGGCCGCCGCGGTGCTCGTCTCCCTGGTCCTCCTGGTCCCCACGGCACTGCACAATGCGCGCATGCTCCAGGAGCTGAATGCTCGCGCCCCGGCGCTCGAGCCCCTGCCGGAGCTGACCCTGGTCACCGCGTACGGCCCCATCAACTTCGCCATGGCCAACAACGCGCGGGCCACGGGAGGGTTCACGCCGGACCTCATCAACCAGATGGGCCCGGCGGGCCACCTCGACCCTTCGAACCCCGCCCAGCGGCACCTGCTGTTACACGGTTACGCCGAGGGCCTGCGGTGGCTGGCCGAAAACCCCGGCGAGGGGCTCCGGCTGTGGCTCGCCAAGCTGGCCCGGTGGCTGGAAGGCCTGAGCCTGGGCTTCGGCCTCTCGGATTGGCCCTCGGGCCTGACCGGGGCGCGCGCGCCCGTGGATGTCTTCGTGCCCGAGCACCCCTGGCTTCACTGGCCGCTGGCACTGTTGCTGCTCATCGGGGCGGGGCTGTCCCTGCGCGCGCCCTTCCGGGCCTTCAGCCTCTGCACCGCCGTGGTCCTGCACCGCCTGCTCGTGACCCTGGCCTTCTTTGGTTACGCGCGAGGAATGCTGGTCCTCTTTCCCGTGCTGGTGCCGCTGATTCTTTTGCCTTTCATTGTCTTCATTCATTCCCGCCCTCGCCTGTCTCACAAGGTTCCCCTGTTTTTGGCGGGCGCCACGTTGCTCTTTTGGGTCGAAGCGGGCGCTCTCGCGCTCGGGGAACCGCGCCAATTCATGGCCAGTGGCAGCACGGAGCGCACCAGCGGCAAACTCATCCAGGACGACTGGGTGCGAATCTGGCCGAAACCGTGAGCCCCCCCTGTTCAGCGGGCTGTTCAATTTATTACACTTGCTGAACCTTCCGAGATTCGTCTTTCCCGTGCTGCCCATCCCCTGGGACCGGCTCCGGTCCCTTTTGTCGTGTCGTGGTCCCCGTAGGAGAATTGAATGCGTCATGTCGCGAAGTTGACCGCCTGTTGCGCGCTGCTGGGAGCAGCGGCGAGCTGGGCGATCGTTCCCCCCGAGTCAGGTCCTGGAACGCTGGCGAGCAAGGCCTTCTTCAAGCCCGAGCTCACCCTGACCATCAGCAACGTGCCCCTGCGTGAGCTCCAGCCGCAGATGTCCGCCTCGAGCCTGCGCGGGTGGGACGCGTTCTTCGCGCGCCACGGCCGCGACTTCAACGTCTACCTCGATGCGCGCACGGGCACCCCGACGTCCATCCAGGGTGTGATTCCCCTCATCCCCGGCGACGGCGTGGGCAACCGCGTCACGCTCGACAGCCTGCGCCAGCGCCTGGGCCGTGACGTCCGCCGGGTGGACGAGGCCACCATCGCCGACCTCGTCGTCCAGTTCATCGCCGAGAACCAGGACGCGATGGCCGTGGACCCGATGATGCTCGGCGAGCCGCGCGTCACGCAGATCACCCCGCAGCTGTGGCAGGTGCACATTCCCCAGCTGGTGGACGGGGTGCCGGTGCGGCACAGCCGCGTGGCGGCCACCATCAGCCACGGCAACCTCATCCTCATCGGCACCGAGGCGTGGTCCACGCCCCAGCGGCTCTCGGTGCGCCCCACCGTGGCGCCCGAGCAGGCCATCGCCTTCGCGGGCGACCGGTTCGGCCTGCTCTCGACGCCTAGCACCCTGTGGATGCAGCCCACGCTGGAAGTCGTTCCCCAGGTGCGCGCGGACGCGCAGCGGGGCCAGACCTTCGTGGGCACCTTCGGCCAGGGCTACAGCTACAACCTGGCGTGGACCTACGGCTTCCAGGAGCCCGGCGAGCTGGAGCGCTGGAAGGTCACGGTGGACGCGCAGACCGGTGAAGTCCTCTCCATGGAGGACGACAACCACTACCTGGATGCCTCCATCAAGGGCGGCGTCTACCCGACCACCAACGTCGGCACGTGCGCGGACAACACCGTGTGCGGCACCATGCAGCCCAACTCGCCCATGCCCTGGGCGGACACGGGCTTCCCCGCCCCCAACAACTACACGGATGGCGCGGGCGTCTACAGCTACAGCGCGGGCGAAGTGAAGACCACGCTGGCCGGCAAGTACGTGAAGATCACCGACACCTGCGGCACGCCGAGCTTCAGCTCCGCCACGGGCAGCATCAACATGGGCGGAAACAACAACGACCACGACTGCGTGACCGGCGGCGGCGGCGCGGGCAACACGGCCGCGGCGCGCTCGTGCTTCTACGAGACCAACAAGCTGCAGGAGCAGGCCCGTGGCTGGCTGCCCAGCAACACCTGGCTCCAGGGCCAGCTCACCGCCAACGTCAACCTGCCCCAGACGTGCAACGCGTTCTGGAGCCCCTCGGCCGCGACCGTCAACTTCTACAAGAGCGGCGGCGGGTGCCGGAACACGGGTGAGATCGGCGCCGTGTTCGACCACGAGTGGGGCCACGGCATGGATGACTTCGATGCCAACGGCACGCTCAGCAACTCCAGCGAGGGCTACGCGGACATCGCCGCCATCTACCGCCTGCAGACCTCCTGCGTCGGCTTTGGCTTCTTCCACACCTCGGACAAGGGCTGCGGCAAGACGCTGGACGGCTCGGGCTACAACCAGAACGAGGCCCTCCAAGGCGAGCCCTGGTGCAACACGAACTGCTCCGGCGTGCGTGACGCGGACTGGGCGAAGCACGTCGCCAACACCCCGGCCACCCCGTCCAACTTCACCTGCACCCGCTGCACCTCGGGCACAGGCCTGTGCGGCAAGCAGGTGCACTGCTCGGCCTCGCCCGTGCGCCAGGCGGCGTGGGACTTCGTCGCGCGCGACCTCCAGGCCGCGCCGTACAACTACGACTCGAACACCGCCTTCCTGGTGGCCAACAAGATCTTCTACCAGGGCAGCGGCAACGTGGGCACTTGGCACGGCTGCAACTGCACCGCGGGTACCTCCGACGGCTGCGGCGCCACCAACGGCTACATGCAGTGGCTGGCGGCGGACGATGACAACGGCAACCTGGCCGACGGCACCCCGCACATGACCGCGCTCTACGCGGCCTTCAACCGCCACGGCATCGCCTGCTCCACGCCGGCGCCGGTGGACTCGGGCTGCTCCGCCGGTCCTGCCACGGCCCCCGCCCCCACCGTCACCGCCGGGGACGGCCAGGTCGCCCTGCAGTGGTCCGCGGTGCCCAACGCCTCCGAGTACTGGGTGACGAAGACCGAGGGCTTCGCGGGCTGTGACTTCGGCAAGGCGAAGATCGCCACCGTCACCACGCCGGGCTACGTCGATGGCGAGGTGGCCAATGGCCGCCAGTACTGCTACTCGGTGGTCGCGGCCGGTTCGAGCGCCGCGTGCTACAGCGCGGGCAGCACCTGCACCTGTGTGACGCCGACGTGCGCGGCGCCCTCTTCTCCTGCCCTGGGCGCGCCGGATGCCGGCACCGGGGGCGTGGAGCTGGCCGCGGTCCTGAGCTGGACGGGCACGGCGGGCGGCACCTATGACGTGCAGGTGGCCACGGACGAGGCCTTCACCAACGTGGTGGCCTCGGCCACTGGCGTGCTCGGCTCGGAGTGGGCCGTCTCGCCCACGCTGAATGTCTCCACCCCCTATTACTGGCGGGTGCGGACGGCCAACTCCTGCGGCGGCGTCAGTGACTGGAGCGCCTCGCGCACCTTCACCACGCGCGGCTGCGTGACGCTGCAGGCCCCCGCGACGCAGAGCCCGACGAACGGTGCCACGAACGTCGAGCCCATCCTCTCCCTGAACTGGGGTGACCGGCCGAGCGCCACCGGCTACGAGGTGGAAGTGGCCACGGACGAGGCCTTCACCAACGTGGTGGCCTCGCACACCTCGGCGGCCAGCCTCTGGGAGCCGAAGACGGCGCTGCTCACCAGCACCACCTACTACTGGCGGGTGCGCTCGACCGATGTCTGCGGCCCGAGCGCCTTCAGCGGCGTGTCCAAGTTCACCACCGGCAGCACCTGCGTGCCGGCCCAGGCCGGCTTCGACGCCACCCTGACGGCTCCCAAGTGCGCGGCGGGTTGCGCCTGCGACACGGGCCCCACGCTCATCAAGGGCCGGGGCACCATGACCAACGGCAACGAGACGAACCGGCCCAACACCCTGTCGACGTCCGTCTGCGCCGACGGCAACAGCGGCTCCTTCCACTCGGACGAGAGCATTGACCGCATGGCCATCAAGACCGTGGACAAGGGCCCCCTGTACGCGGGCAAGAAGGTCACGGTCGAGGTGACGGTGTGGTGCTTCGGGACCGCGGACTCCCTGGACCTGTACTACACGACCAAGCCGTCCAAGCCGTACTGGAACACGCTGGCCACCAGCCTCCCCTGCACGGCGGCGGATGCGGGCAAGGCGAAGACGTTCACCCACACGTTCAACCTGCAGTCGAGCTCCACGGGATTGCAGGCCATCCGCGCCCAGTTCCGCTACCAGAGCTCGGCGGGCACCTGCTCCACCGGCAACTACAATGACCGTGACGACCTGATCTTCACGGTCTCGCCCCGCTAAGGGCGGCGCGGGCCTGCTCCGGCACCGGGGCAGGCCCCTGAGCACGAAGCGGTGAAGGGCTCCGGGGAAACCCGGGGCCCTTTGCTTTGCGGGACGGAAGAATGGACAGCCTCAGGCCTCGCGGACATAGGCTGCGCGCCTGTCCCTCCCTTCCCGGAGAAGCCATGAACGCAGCAGGGATGCTCCCCCGGGCCCTCATGGGCCTGCTTGTCCTGGCGATGCTCACCCCCGCGCCCCTCCGGGCGCAGTCCACCGCCAAGCCCGTGCTGCACGGCAAGCACTGGGTGGCCATCACGGGCAAGCCGCTCGCGGCCACCGCGGGCGCGATGATCTTCCACAAAGGGGGCAATGCGGTGGATGCCGCCTGCGCGATGCTGGCCGCCACCGCCACCATGTGGGACGTGCTGAGCTGGGGCGGGGAGACCCAGGCCCTCATCTATGATCCCCGCACGCGCAAGGTGGTGGGCATCAACGCCCTGGGGGTGGCGCCCACGGGGGCCACCGTGGAGTTCTTCCAGAAGAAGAACCTCGCGTATCCCCCCGAGTACGGCCCCCTGGCCGCCGTCACCCCGGGCACCCCGGGCGGGCTGATGGTGATGCTCGCGGAGTACGGCACCCTGTCGCTGAGGGACGTGCTGGGCCCCGCGCTGCAGATGGCGGACGAGGGCTACCCCATCGAGGCCCAGGCGGCCAACAGCCTGGAGAAGCACAAGGAGAAGCTCAAGCAGTGGCGCTACACGCGCGCGGTGATGCTGCCGCACGCGGGAGAGGCCCGCGAGGCCCCCCAGCCGGGCGAGGTGTTCCGCCAGCCGGACCTCGCCGCCACGCTGAAGAAGCTCGTGGAGGCGGAGCAACGGGCGCTGGCCTCGGGCAAGAACCGCAAGCAGGCCATCCTGGCCGCCTACGAGCGCTTCTACCGGGGGGACATCGCCCGCGAGTTCGTCCGGGGCGCCCAGGAGGAAGGAGGGCTCATCACCCTGGAGGACCTGAGCCGCTGGAAGGTCCACATCGAGCAGCCCGTCAAGACGGACTACAAGGGCATCGAGGTCTACAAGCTCACCACGTGGGTGCAGGGCCCGGTGCTGCTCCAGGCGCTCAACATCCTGGAGGGCCAGGACCTGAAGGGCATGGGCTACAACAGCGCGCGCTACATCCACGCGCTCTACCAGGCAATGAACCTGGCCTTCGCCGACCGGGACTTCTACTACGGCGATCCGTACTTCCCGCCGGAGGAGCCCATCCGGGGCCTGCTGTCGAAGGAGTACGCGAAGCAGCGGGCGAAGCTCATCTCCTGGGAGAAGAACGATCCGGACATCAAGCCGGGAGACCCCTACCCTTTCCAGGGCGGCACCAACCCGTATGCGCAGCTGCTCACGCAGTGGCCCCCCAAGCCTCCGGCCCCCCCGAGCGCGCCGCAGACGAGCCTGGAGGACTTCGAGCGCACCTTCTACGCGGGGACCACGTCCATCCAGGCCGCGGATGCGAAGGGCTGGGTGGTGTCCATCACCCCCAGCGGTGGCTGGGTGCCCTCCGTCATCGCGGGCCGCACGGGGGTGGGCATGAGCCAGCGCATGCAGAGCTTCGCGATGAGCGAGGCGGAGAGCCCCTTCAACGTGCTGGAGCCGGGCAAGCGGCCCCGGGCCACGCTCACCCCGAGCCTGGCCCTGAAGGACGGCAAGCCGTTTCTCTCCTTCGCGGTCCAGGGCGGGGACAGCCAGGACCAGAACCTGCTCCAGTTCTTCCTGAACGTGGTGGAGTTCGGGATGACCGTGCAGGAGGCGGCCGAGGCCGCCAACATCAACAGCTTCCAGCTGCGCAACTCGTTCGGAGACCACACCTCGAAGCCGGGCAAGCTGCTGCTGCACGAGCAGATGCCGCCCTGGGTGCGCGGAGAGCTCAAGCGCATGGGGTACGAGCTGAGCTTCGAGGCGAGGACCTCAGGCCCCATCAACGCCATCGCCTTCGACGCGAAGCACGGCACCTTCTGGGGTGGCTCCAGCCACCATGGTGAGGACTATGGCATCGCCTGGTAACCCCCCCATGTCCCGCTTCCTCATCCCCCTGGTGGTGCTGGCCTTCGTGAGCCCCGCGTGGGCCCAGGTGCCCAAGCGCCCCGCCTACCAGGGCGAGCCCACCGAGCGCGCCGGGTTCATCCGCGAGCACTACACCAAGTACGAGTACCGCATCCCCATGCGCGATGGCGTGCGGCTCTTCACGTCCATCTACGTGCCCACCGATGCGAGCCCTCGCAAGCGCTACCCCATCCTGCTCCAGCGCACGCCCTACTCGGTCGCGCCCTATGGCGTGGACCGGTACAAGCGGGGCCTGGGCAGCTCGGTGGCCTTCGAGAAGGAGGGCTTCATCTTCGCCTTCCAGGACGTGCGTGGCCGGAACCTGTCCGAGGGCGAGTTCGTCAACGTGCGGCCGCAGCTGCCCACGAAGCGAGGGGCCCAGGACATCGACGAGAGCACGGACACCTACGACACCATCCAGTGGCTGGTGAAGAACGTGCCGGGCAACAACGACCGCGTGGGCATGTGGGGCATCTCGTATCCGGGCTTCTACGCGGCGGCGGGCGCCATCGACTCGCACCCCTCGCTCAAGGCCGTGTCGCCCCAGGCCCCCATCGCCGATTGGTACTGGGACGACATGCACCGGCATGGCGCCTTCAACCTGATGCTGGCCTTCAACTTCTTCTCCTCCTTCGGGAAGCCGCGGCCCCAGCCCACGGCCAACGAGGACTGGGACCGGTTTGATCACGGCACGCCCGACGGCTACCAGTTCTTCCTGGACATGGGGCCGCTGAGCAACGCGGACACGCGCTACTTCAAGGGGGACATCGCGTTCTGGAAGGACTTCACCGCCCACCCCAACTACGACGCGTTCTGGAAGGCGCGGAACGTGCTGCCCCACCTGCGCAACATCAAGGCCGCGGTGCTGGTGGTGGGCGGCTGGTACGACACCGAGGACCTGTACGGCCCGCTGCGGACCTACAGCGCCATCGAGCAGCAGAACCCGAAGGCGTCCAACAGCCTCGTCATGGGCCCCTGGACCCACGGCGGGTGGGCCCGGGAAGACGGTGCCTCACTGGGCGATGCCGACTTCGGCTTCCCGACGAGCGCGGGCTTCCAGGAGGCCGTGCTGGCCTTCTTCAAGCACCACCTCAAGGACGGCCCGAAGCCCGAGCTGCCCGAGGCCTGGGTCTTCGAGGGGGGCGCCAACCGCTGGCGGGGCTTCGATGCCTGGCCCCCCAAGACCGTGCGCGAGACCCGGCTCTACTTCCAGCCCAAGGGCGGCCTGACGTTCACCCCTCCCTCCGGCACGGGGGCCCTCTTCGACGAGTACGTGAGTGACCCCTCCCGGCCCGTGCCCTTCACGGCGGAGATCACCCCCCAGCTGAACAAGCCGTACATGGCCGAGGACCAGCGCTTCGCCTCGCGCCGGCCGGACGTGCTCGTCTATCAGACCGAGCCGCTCGACAAGGACCTGACGCTCGCGGGGCCCCTGGAGGCCGAGCTGTGGGTGTCCACCACGGGCACCGACGCGGACTGGGTGGTGAAGCTCATCGACGTGAACCCGGGCAAGCTGCCCGGCTGGCGCCGGCAGGACGAGGACGAGGGCGCCCGCAACCGGGGTGGCCAGCAGACGCTGGTGCGGGGCGAGCCGTTCCGCGGCCGGTTCCGGGAGGACTACGCCACGCCCAAGCCGTTCACGCCGGGCGAGGTGACGAAGGTGCGCTTCGTCATCAACGACGTCTTCCACACGTTCCTGCGCGGGCACCGGGTGATGATTCAGGTGCAGTCGAGCTGGTTCCCGTTCATCGACCGCAACCCGCAGACCTTCGTCCCCAACATCTTCGAGGCGAAGGAGGAGGACTTCGTGCGCGCCACCCACCGCGTGTACCGTTCCGCGGCGACCCCCAGCGCCCTCAAGGTGCAGGTGCTGCCCGCGCTGGGCGATTGAACGGAGCACCCTCCCTGGAGAGTCGGTTGCCGCGCGCCCCTCTCCCTGGGTCGGTGCCTTCGCGAGGGGCCGTTCCGAAGAAATGGAAAACCCTGCAGCCTGGAGAGGCGGGTGTTTTGACCGGCCCGCGACGCGGGCCGTCACGCCTCGCGGCAGGGGGAAATCCTCAGGCGGTACGCACCCTTGCATCCCGCCTTTGCCGGTCTTCCAAAATCTCGTCGCCCTGTCGTTTTACCCCTAGACGCAACTCGGGGCGGGAACCGTACGATAATCACGTAGCCAACTTCCTGGCTCACGAACGCAGAGGGCACGTCCATGTGGATCGAGGCGATTGTGATGCCCCGGGAAGAGCGTGCGCCGTACCGCCCCTCGCCGCGCCGTGACCGCCGTGCCGTGCACCAGGCAGGCTGCGACGAGAGCCTCCAGTTCCGCACGTCCGTGCTGAACTACCTGCAGAGCCACCAGCTCATGGGCTCGGTGAAGTGGGTCAGCGAGCCGGGCTGCCTCCCCCTGGTCACCCTGCTCTGCCAGCAACAGGTGCTGGAGCACCTGCGCAACGCCCCCCAGTTCGAAGCGGGCCGCTCCGCCGGCCTCGAGTTGAACGCCTGAACCGGCGCTCCTCGTTCCCAAACCCCGATAGCCCCGAGAGATGGGAAGCCCGCGCTCCTCTTTTTACAGAGGGCCCGGTCCGTGGCGTCCAGACGCAACCTTTCGGCGTCTAGATGCAACCTTGTGCGGATGCGTTGAGGGCGCGCCTTGCTACCTTCCGGCCACTGAGAATGGAGAGGTGCGCGGATGTGGATTGATGCGATCATCATGCCCAGCGAGGAGCCTGCGCCGTACCGCCCCAGCTGCCGGCCTGACCGTTCGCAGGTCCACGCGAAGGCGCTCACCGAGAGCTACCGGTTCCGCACGGCGGTGCTCGACTACCTGAACTCCCACCAGCTGATGGACGCGGTCCGGTGGGTCAGCGAGCCGGGCTCCCTCCCGATGGTGACCTTGAGCTGCCAGCAGCAGGTGCTGGAGCGGCTCCAGCAGGCCCCCCAGTTCGAGGCTGGCCGCTCCCTGGGACTTTCCTTCACCCCCTGAGTAGCGGTGGTGGGGCCGCGGCCACCCAGGCCGCTCTCGTTTTCTCGCATTCCGAGTAGGATTTCCGCCGGGCTGCCTGCCCGTGAGGAACTCCGCTCATGCAACTCCCCTCTCAGGAAGCAGCGACGCCGAGCACGAGCCCTGAGCGCCTGCGGGCCCTGGTGCACTCCCTGCCGGACCTCATCATCCGTCAGAGCATCGACGGCACCTACCTCGACTTCGTGGTCAGCAAGGCCGAGGAGCTGACCGCCTCCGCCGAGTCCATGCGGGGCGTGAACATCCGTGAGCTCGGCCTGCCCCCGGAGCTGACCGACACGGTGCTCCAGAGCCTCAAGCGGGCCATCGAGGAAGGCACCGTGGAGGTGTTCGAGTACGAGCTGCAGGTGCTCCGGGGCCTCCAGCACTACGAGTCGCGCATCGTCCGCTGCGGCCCCAACGAGGCGGTGTGCATCATCCGCAACGTCACCGAGCGCAAGCAGGCCGAGAAGCGGCTCCTGGCCCAGGAGGAAGAGCTGCAGCGCCACCGCGCCCACCTGGAGGAGCTGGTGCGCCAGCGGACCGAGCGGCTGGTCCAGGCCACGCGCTCGCTGGAAGAGCGGCAGGCCCAGCTCATTCAGGCCGAGAAGATGGCCTCCCTGGGGCAGATGGCGGCGGGGGTCGCCCATGAAATCAGCAGCCCCGTGGGCTACGTGCTGAGCAACCTGGGCGCGCTCAACGAGTACGGCGCGGTGCTCCTGCCCCTGCTCCGGCTTCAGCAGGAGCTGCTGGCCGCCTCGGCCACAGGGGCCCCCCAGGAGCCCGTCCTCGAGCGCATGCGCGCGCAATGGGAGCGTGAGGACGTGAAGTCCATCCTCGAGGACATGCCCGAGCTGCTCCAGGAGTCCCTGGTGGGCGCCCGGCGCATCCGGGAGATCGTCCAGACCCTGCGGCTGTTCGCCCGGGAGGACTCCCGGGAGCCGCAGCCCGCGGATCTGAACGCGGAGCTGGAGTCCACGCTGAAGATGGTGTGGAACCAGCTCAAGTACAAATGCACGGTGACGCGGGACTTCGGGACGCTCCCCCTGCTCCGGTGCCACCCCACCCAGCTCGCCCAGGTCTTCACCAACCTGCTCATCAACGCCGCCCAGGCCATCGAGACGCAGGGCGCCATCACCCTCTCCACCCGGCACGAGCAGAATGCCATCGTGGTACGGATCTCCGACACGGGCAAAGGCATGACGCCCGAGGTGCGCGCCCGGCTCTTCACCCCCTTCTTCACCACCAAGCCGCGTGAGCAGGGCACCGGCCTGGGGCTCTCGGTCAGCTACAGCATCATCGCCAGCCACCAGGGCCACATCGACGTGCAGAGCGAGCCGGGCCAGGGCACCACCTTCACCATCCGCCTGCCCGTCCTGCCAGAGTAGCCCCGCCCGGAGGGCTCAGCCCTGGGGCGGTGGCGGCAGGAGCCCCAGCAGGGCCTTGCCCAGGAAGTCCTTCGTCACGGGCGCGGACCAGGCCATGAGCGGGCCGCTGTGGGCATCCCGCACGTAGCGCTCGATGGGGCGGCTGCGCAGGTAGCCGCTGCCCCCGGCGAGTTCCAGCGCCGCGGTGGAAATCGTCAGGGCCGCCTCGTTGGCCACCAGCTTGGCCTGCAATTGCAGGAAGGGCGCGTCGGGCTCGCGGCGATCCGTGGCGAGCGCGGCCCGCATGGCCAGGGACCGGGCCGACTCCAGGCGCGTGCTCATCTCCGCAACGGAGAACTGCACCCACTGCATCTGCGCGAGCGGCTTGTTCTCCGGGGGCAGCGTGCGCTCCTTCGCGTAGCCGATGGCGAACGCCAGCGCCGCCTCGGCCAGGCCGATGGAGATCCACGGCAGCCCCATGGCGATGGCGTTGGGCTGGGACGGATCCAGCACCAGGCGCCGCGAGTCCGGCAGGAAGGTGTCCTGCATGTGCAGGAGCTGGCTGCGCGTGGCGCGCATGCCCATGCTGTCCCAGATGTCCTCCACGCGGATGGAGGCATCCTTGTCGATGAGGAAGAAGCCCGGCTGCCCGTCACAGAGGGCGTTGGTGAGGAGGAACTGGGCGTGCTCGCACCCGGACACGAAGCGCTTGGCGCCCGAGAGGCGCCAGCCGCCCTCCACCCGGCGGGCCTCCTGGTGCGGCATGAGGAACATGTTGCCGCTGGTGGGCTCGGACAAGGCGTTGCCGAACCAGGCCGCGCGGCGGAACTCGGCGCTGAAGAAGGCCCGCTGCGCGGGATCCGGCAGGGCCAGGAAGGTGATGCCCGAGCCCTGATGCATCAACCACACGGTGCCGAAGGAGGCATTCCCCCGGGACAGGGTGCTGATCACCCTGCCGAAGGTCAGCCACGAGATGCCCTCCTGCAGCGCGGTGTTCAGCGGCGACTGGGAGATGGCCTCCTTGCCTTCCAGGGGGAAGGTGGTGTCCTGGTCATGCCGGGCGGCATGCTCCGCCAGCAAGGCGCTGATCCGCTCCGCCTCCTTCAGAAGATCCGCTTCCGTCATCGCTGCACCTGCCTGGCCCCGGGGAACTCCAGGCCCGCGGAAGCCAGAGGCGGGCCTGTCCCCATCCTACGACAGCGTGGGGGGCTGCTGGGGGCCCGTCCAGACCACGATGGGCTCCAGCGCCCCTTTCAGGAGCATCTCGCGGCAGACGCGCCGCTGCACCTTGCCGCTGGAGGTCCGGGGCAACCGGCCGCGGGGCAGGAGAATCAGCGAGTGCATGTCCAGGCCATGGAACTCGGACAGCGCCCGGCGCGCCGCGGCGCCTGCCTGGTCGGTCTGCTCGTCCGGGAACTCGCGCGATACCTCCTGCACCACGACGACGCGCTCCTCCCCGTCCACGTCGATGGACACCGCGCACGACATCAGGAAGTGCTCATGCGCGGCACCCACGGTCAGCTCGATGTCCTCCGGGTAGTGGTTCAGGCCGCGGATGATGATCAGATCGCTCGCCCGCCCCGTGATGAACAGCTCGCCATCGCGCAGGAAGCCCAGGTCGCCCGTGCGGTAACAGAGCCGGGACTCCGCACCCGCGATGGGCGCCCGGAAGCGCTCCTCGCTCTCCTCGGTCCGGTTCCAGTACCCGCCGGTCACGTTCGGGCCGGAGACCCAGATCTCCCCCACCTCGCCCTCCGCGGCCTGCACGCGGGTGTCGGGATGGACGATGGACAGCTTCTGGCCCGCGGCGCTCTTTCCGCAGCCGATCAGCACGCGCACATCCTGCGTGCCGCCCTCGGCCGCTTCGACGGCCCGGCCCCGCTCCAGCTCCGAGCGCTGGACGACGAGCTTCACGGGAGGAGCCTCCTTCAGGCCCCCCGCCACGAACAGCGTCGCCTCCGCGCACCCATACGTGGGGTAGAAGGCGCTCCGGCGGAAGCCGCAGGAGGCGAACGCCGCGGAGAAGTTCTCCAGCGTCTCGCTGCGCACGGGCTCGGCACCGTTGAACGCCAGCTCCCAAGACGACAAATCCAGGCGCTTCTTCTCCTCCTCCGAGACGGCCTCGACGCAGAACCGGTAGGCGAAGTCCGGCGCGCCGCTCACGGTCAGGCGGTTGCGCGAGATGAGGTCCAACCAGCGAAAGGGCCGCTTCATGAACGACATCGGCGACATGAGGAAGCACGGCACGCCCAGGTACATCGGCTGGAGCACGTGGCCAATGAGCCCCATGTCATGGAACACCGGCAACCAGCCGCCGATGAGGCTCTTCTCCGTCATGCCAAAGCCGATGGAGATCATCCGCTCGTTGGCGATGATGTTCCCATGGCTGACCATGACGCCCTTGGGCGCGCCCGTGGAGCCCGAGGTGTACTGGAGGAACGCCAGGTCGTCCTGCTGGGGCCAGAAGGGCAACCACGCCTCGGACCCTGGCCCCTCCTGGATGTCGCTGGCCAGCCAGTGCTCGACCCCGGGCAGGATGTTGGAGATGTCCCGCAGCTTGGTGCGCACCGACTCCGTGGTGATGACGAACCGCGGGCTGGCATCCTGGGCGATGGAGAAGATCCGGCGGACATTGCGGTCCTCCGGGCGGAAAGGCGCCCGCGGGGGATAGGCCGGAACGGCAATCACCCCGGCGTAGAGGCACCCGAAGAAGCCCGCGAGGAAGTCCGGCCCCGGGTGGTACAGCAGCAGCGCGCGCGCCCCGGCCCCGTTGGCGGCCTGGAGCTGCGCGGCCACGATGCGCGCCTGGCGGTCCAGCTCGGCGTACGTGAGGCGGACCTCGCCGTGGTCGGTCTCGAAGGAATAGGCCAGTTGGTGGGGCTGCATCTGGCTGCGCATGCGGAGCAGCGAGACGAGGTCCAGGTCGCTGTACAGCGAAGGCACCACCTGGAGCGACCGCGCGGGACTGACGAGGTTGCCTCCCGGCGAGTTCAGAAGGGGACTCTCCCCGGCACCCTCCAAGGGAAACAGGGACTGGACCGCTCCTGGCGTACTCATCGCTGTCTTTCCGGGCCTCCCGCGCAGGGGATGCCACTTCGTCGAGCTTTGTTTAAGCGCTGCCGTATTCTTCCAGTGACGCTAACACGGACATAAGCGGATTTCCAGGCAATCATGTGTTTTCTTGGTGACCTTCTTGTTCTCCGAGAGGAAAGCCGCCGCGCCTGGCCGTCGCTTCGCAACGTGGGGGGAGTTGGTAAATAGCGGCGCGATGGCCACCGCCCACCTCCTCGAGGAGCACCGCACAGCCCTGACCGGCCACTGCTACCGCATGCTGGGTTCGGCCGCCGAAGCCGACGACGCCGTGCAGGAGACGCTGATCCGGGCGTGGCGCGGCCTGGACCAGTTCGAAGCGCGGGCGTCTCTGAGGACCTGGCTGTACCGCATCGCCACCCGGGTGTGCCTGGACTCCCTGGGCGATCGCTCCCGCCGCGCCCGCCCGATGGAGCTGGGCCCCGCCAGCTCCGCCGACGGCCCGCTCGCGTCGCGGCCGGCCTCGGAGTGGATCGAACCCATCCCCGACGCGCACGTCCTGCCCACGGACGCCAATCCAGCCGAGCTCGCCATCCTGCGCCAGAGCATCCGCCTCGCGTTCGTGGCGGCGCTCCAGCACCTGCCGCCCCGGCAACGCGCGGTGCTGCTCCTGACCGAGGTCCTCGGCTGGTCCGCAGCGGAGGTCGCCGACAGCCTCGACACCTCGGTGGCGGCCGTCAACAGTGCCCTGCAGCGGGCCCGGGCGACGCTTGCCACCCACGATCTGACGCCACAGGCGCCGCTGTCGGGCACGCAGTCCACGCTGCTGGAGCGCTATGTCCATGCCTTCGAGCGCTACGACGTGGATGCGCTCACGGCACTGCTCCACCAAGAAGCCACCCTCTCGATGCCGCCCTATGAGCTGTGGCTTCGCGGGCACACGTCCATCCGAGCTTGGCTGCTGGGACGAGGCGCGGGCTGCAGGGGCTCCCGGCTGGTACCGGTCTCGGCCAGTGGCTCGCCTTCCTTCGGGCAGTACCGGCCCAGTGGACCGGGAGGCCGCCACGAGCCGTGGGCGCTGATCGTGCTCGAAGTCTCCGAGGGCCACATCACCGCGCTGAACTCGTTCCTCGACACCGAGGCATTGTTCCCACGTTTCGGACTTCCCCGGGAACTCGCCCCCTAACGCATTTTTAAATGGGGACCGATGAGTTCGCGGGCATGGGGGCGTCTACCATCCAAACCCGCCGGGTGGGGAGTCTTCCCCATGGCTCCGGCGGCGTTCACCCAGTGAAAGGGCCGATCATGCTGAAAACCATTCTTCTCTGCGGCGCCGGAGTTGCCACGCTCGGCGTGGTTACCGTGTTCGCGCTCGCTTCCCAGAAGCCAGCGACGTTCCACATCGAGCGGAGCACGGTCATCGCAGCGCCGCCCGAGGCGGTCTTCACCCATCTCAACGATTTCCGCCGCTGGGCCGCATGGTCGCCGTGGGAAAAGCTCGACCCGTCGATGCAGAAGACGTACGGCGGCCCGCCCAGCGGCGTGGGCGCGACTTACGCCTGGCGCGGCAACGGCAAGGCGGGGGAAGGACAAATGACCATCCTCGAAAGCCGCCCGGGTGAGCACCTCCTGCTGCGGCTCGAATTCCTCAAGCCGTTTCCCGCCACGAACACGGCCACCTACACCCTCACGCCGAAGCCGGAAGGCACGGCGATAACGTGGGCGATGGATGGCGAGAACACGACGATGGGAAAAGTCTTCGCCGTCTTCTTCGACATGGACGCTCTCGTCGGAAAGGACTTCGAGCGGGGCCTCGCGGATCTCAAGGCGGTCTCGGAAGCGGCAGGAGTGCTCCCCTCAGTCGCCCCAACGTCCACGGCCGCCCCGTAGACACAGCGTGCCTTGGAAGAGGTCAGTCTGTCGAGGCGCTGCTATGCAAAGGGGGAGCAGCCTGGCTGGCACCATTGAGCCCGATATCGTGATCCACCCCGGAAACCCGGCCGAAGTCTTGGACGTCTTCGACCTCAAGTTTCCGTGTCCAGGAACCAACCCGCCCGTTGGCATCAATATGCCCCGGGAACTCCTCATCACCCCCTCAACCAAGGAGAGGTCTACGCAAAAGCCTTCGGCGGGACTCCAGCCCGCGTCTCTCCTCGTTGGGGAATCAGGCGGCTCCTCGATCCATGAATGAGCATTATCCCAGAGTTCGGATCTACGGGAGCCACGGGGCCCCAATTCTCCGTGAAGGCATCACAATCTGTTTCTACATGCGCCACTCCCACCACGAAATCGCGCGTGCCGTACAGCGCTCACTGGATGTCTACCTGCGCGCGGTGGGATCGCAAACGCTGGCTTGGTATGCAGGCCAGGATGACTGGCAGATGCTGGACACCCACGGTTGGGACAGACTCCGTCACGATCTCCATGAGCAATCCTGGCCCAGCTTCGAATTGAGGGATGATCCCGCAGGCGTCCATGGATTCGGGGTGGAATACCACGGCAAGTGGTTTGAGGACCCCCGCGGAATACAGGAGCCAGACATGGTGTCCGCTCTCGGGTTCTCGCTCCCCACGGAGTTCCTGGAAGCGCTGGGGCCTGTAGCTGTCCGCAATCTGGCTTTGGAATTGGCTGCGCCTCTCCCCTTCTGCTCGGGTCATGCGGGCCTCTCCTTCCATGCCATGCACGGATATCCAGAGACCGAAGAGCCGCTCAGTCAGCAGTGCCTACGCTACCCAGGCATGGATGTGCTCTCGCTCAGAACTCTTTCCTGGAAACTCGGGACGCGAGTCAAAGGGCCTGCATGGCTCACTTTCCTTGGACAACCCGTTCTCCGCGAATTAGGCGGTGCCGACGGATTGAGGGCCCGTCTCTCTTCCCCGAGCACCACTATCCAGCTCTTAGAGGAAGAGCGCGCCATCGTCACTCTCTGCACATGGCCCGAGGCTGGAGACACAAGGATGGGTCACCATCTGCCCGGGTACCGCGAGTTAGCACGCGTGCTGGAGTCTCACCTGTACCAGTCATCAGGGCCTTGGTCGCCCTACTTCCCTAGAGATGTATGGCAGCGTTGGGAGCACCGTTTCCTGGATTGATAAACAGGGGTCCTTCGGTCACACGAAACCTGAGTATGGGCTTGCCCCGATTGGGTGGTTCTCCCGCACTTTGTGTGGAGCCATCCCGAGCCACTGGCTAAGGCAGCAAGCTGCCATTGAAGCGGTTACAATCGAAGATGACATCGTTGTATTCGATACCGGTCTGCCACGTGGAGCGAGCGGCACGCAGCGGCCCAGCTCAAGCCGCTCTGCTCGTGCGTTCTGAACCCGTGGGCGCGAAGTGCCCCTGCTGCAAGGTCCATAGCGCCTCCCCCCACAGCAGCTACGTTCGGCACCCCACCGACCTGCCATCCGCAGGGTGCTCCGTTCAGCTCAAGCTGAGGGTTCGCCGCTTCTACTGCCGCAATCCCGATTGCACTCGGCGCACCTTTGCCGAGCCAGTGTCCCGCCTTCTGGCGGCTCGGGCTCGGCGGACACGACGATTGGCCACGGCCCAGTGTGCGGTGGGCATGACCGCCGGGGCCGAAGCGGAGGCCAGGCTTCTCAAGCCCCTGGCCATGCCTGCCAGCCCCGATACGCTCCTGCGGCTGATGCACCGCGCGCCGCTGCCTGCGGAGAAGAAACCGCAGGTGTTGGGAGTGGATGATTGGGCCCTGCGCAAAGGGCGGACCTACGGCTCCATCCTCGTCGACTTGGAAGCCCATCGCGTGGTCGACGTGCTGCCTGACCGGTCGGCCTCCACAGTGAGCCAATGGCTCCAGCGGCATCGCGGAGTCCAAGTCATCACCCGGGACCGCTCCAGCGAGTATGCACGGGCAGCCCAAGCAGGCGCACCCAAAGCCCAGCAGGTCGCAGATCGCTGGCACCTGCTGCTCAATGGAAGGCAAATGGTGGAGCGCTGGCTCACAGGTGCGCACGCGCGCTTGCGAACGCTGCCCTGCGTGCCGAAGTCGTCCGCTGCACCGAGGCCTCGTCGTTCCAGCTTCCCCAGGACGCACAGCGAGGTGAGCGCGGGTGAAGAGAGCCGGGCACGCCGCCTGGCCACGTACCAAGAGGTGCGCCGCCGCCACCTGGCCGGGGAGCCTCTGCTGACCCTCAGCCGCGCCCTGAAGCTGGCTCGGGGGACGGTGCGCAAATATGCTCTCGCGGAGGCTTTTCCTGAGCGTGCCGTTCGAAGCCCGGGGCCGAGTCTCCTCGACCCGTACCTGGAGCAGCTCACGCGACGGCATGCGGAGGGCTGTGAGAATGCGCTCGTTCTTTGGCGAGAGCTTCGCGCCAAGGGCTATCCCGGCTCCTCGCGCCAAGTTCACCGCTGGCTCCAGACACGGCGGACTGCCCCGGCACGCTCGACGCCACGCGCCCGCCGCGAAAGCCATTCCACGCCGACAGACGCACGCACCTACTCTCTGCCCTCGCCGAGGCAGTTGGCATGGCTGTGTGTGCAGCCACGCTCAGCACTCAGTCCCACCGACAAGGCTCTGCTGGCCCGCCTCGAGCAGGATGAGGAGGCCGCTCGTGTCATCGCGCTGGCACGTCGATTCAATCAACTCGTGCGTGAACGGGGCGTCACCCATGCCGCCAAGCCGAATCCTTCTTGCAAAGCCTTTGAAGCATGGCTCCGGGAGGCCCGCTCATGCTGGGTGCGCTCAGTGGAGACATTCGCCGCAGGGCTTGAGCAGGAGGGGGAGTCGATCCGCGCCGCGCTCACAACGCCGTGGAGCAATGCCCAGGTGGAAGGACAGGTCACGAGGCTCAAGTTCCTCAAGCGTCAGATGTACGGACGCGCCAGCTTCGATTTGCTGCGGCGGCGAGTGCTTCTCGCTGCGTAATCCACACGAAGTGCGGGAGAGCCACAAAACCGGGGCAGGCTCAATTCATCTGGAAGACCTGAATGCGCTCTCTCGGGCGAGAGCTTCAATTCCCATGGATTCATGATTCATCAAGGGCTTCATCCCATCCAATGAACCCCTCGGTCCAGTGGTCCTTGTTGAGCTCATACCGAGAGATGTGAAACCCCTCCGGGTGATCTCGGAAGCCTGGCTGTTGGCTCAGGCGGGGAACAGCCGCCTGTGCATCTGCCTCGGTCAAGTACACGCCAATGAGCTTGACATCCTCCTCTCCGTTTGGAGCTGCATGCACATGGTGAAGGACATACACGTGTGTCATGGGACGCCCTCATGGGTTCTCGAATGCGCGGTCTCCCCATTTCTGTATCTTGTTGAATTCACTCCCAGGCCCCTTGTCGTAGTTCCCTTCCCCATACTTCTTGTCCAACAACCTCTTGGCGAAGTCCTTGCCACTCTCATTGACCTTGGGCCGTTCACCTTTCGCCCAGCTTGGCACATCCTTGGCGCCCTCTTTCCCGCTGACACCAGACTTGGGCGTCTTGTATTGCTCTTGTGTCTGTGGCTTCTGGTTCTCTAGCTTCGAGCCACCACCGGGCCCCTGGCCTGTCATGGCCACCACCGTAGGAGCCAGGGTCATGGTGATGGTGCCCTCGGCTGAAACTGCCACCGCGCTCACCTGTCCTATCTCCGAAAGTGTGAGGCGCAGTTGCGAGGCCCCCAGTGCCGCCGCCTCCGAGAAGCTGGGCAGCATCGCCAGCCTTGAGGCCAGCCATGCCGAGCCCCCGGTCATACCGTGGCTCACCACCACCGTCACCGTGAGGACGAAGACGCGGGCCACCTCCGGCCCGGCCCGGTTCGCGAAGCGCTCGCTGGCGCGCTCCAACTCCTCCCAGGTCGTGGCCCGGTCAGTGGCCCACTTCAATTCCCGGCTCGCATCCACCAACTCCAGGAACGTCTCCACTCCTAGGTAGATCAACAGTGCCGCTGAAACGATCGCCGCCGCCTTGGTGAACACGGGCTCGGGGTTGGCCGCCAAGACGGCCCAGGAGATGAGTCCCGTGGCGATCACCGTGTAGAAGAGCTGGGGGGCCAGCGTCTTCTCCACAGCCTTGGAGATGCTCTCTTTAAGGGGATCGATCGACAAGCCCAAGGCCACCCCCAGCTTGTCCCACGCACTCAGGCCCATCACGTCATCAAGCAGAGAAAGGCAGTTTGCCCTGCGCTGGCCTGGCTCGCAGATGCCGCCGAAGCTCTTGCTCATGAGGCTCTGCCAACGGGTGTCCGGGGCCTTGCCGGGGTAGGAGGCGCGCACGAACCAGCCTCGCTGGGGTGGTCGAAGAGTGAGGGGAACTTCCAGCACCAGTTGCGTCAGCGCTTCTTCGAACGCTTCCTCATCCACCTTCACGGACTTGTTCAAAGGAGGCCGGTGCTCTAGAGGCTCCTCCTGGCCCGTGTCGAGGCGCACGACACGCTGGGAGGCACACGCATTGAGCAGCGCCAACAGCACGACCGCAGCGGTCATACGAGATGCCATGAGACGCCCTCCAGATCGTGGAGGGCTCCAGTCTACGGGAACGTCACACCCGTGACGATGACGCTCCGGGCCCTATCCGCACACCTCGTCATGAGCGGGGTACCGCTGAAAGCCGTCCAGGAGCTCATGGGGCACGCCACGATCGAGATGACGATGCGCTACGCCCACCTGAGTCCGAACGTAAAGAAGGACGAGGTGAAGGCCCTCGACATGCACCCAAGGAGCACATCGCCAGGAGACAACGCCCAGAAACTAAAAAAGCCCCCGAGTCTTTCGACTCGGAGGCTTCTTCGGAGTGCCCAGGGCGGGATTCGAACCCGCACACCTTTCGGCGCCACCCCCTCAAGATGGTGTGTCTACCAGTTCCACCACCTGGGCGAACCAACGCGGCCCATGTATCGAACCGCCGTGCTTCGCGCAACCGTTTTCAACGGCTGCGCTTCCAACTTTCTTCTTACTGCTGCGGCGCAGGCTGCGCCGGGGCCGCCTCGGCCGGTGCCGGGGCAGGCGCCTCGCGCGGCTGCTCCACGCTGGGCGGGGTTCCTTCCGGAGCCACACCCACCGGAGGCGTCGCCGCCGCCGGGACCGCCGTGCCTCCCGCCGCCGCAGGCGCCGCTGCCGCCGGAGGCGTGGCCATCGGGCCCGCCGCCACCGAGGGGCGCAGCCCCACGAACGACAGCCCCAGCGACGTCAGGAAGAACAGCGCCGCGGAGACGCCTGTCAGCTTGCTGAGGAACGTCACCGCGCCCCGGCCACCGAAGGCGCTCGTGGCCGCGCCACCGCCGAGCGCCGAGCCCATGCCCGCGTCCTTCCCGGGTTGCAGCAGGATGACGAAGATCATGAACACGCACAGGATGACGTGCACGATCGTGAAGAAGGTCAGCATGGCTTCTCTTTCAGACGCTCAGTGGAAAAGGACGCGCACCCTACACAACCGGCCCGCGGGGTGACAACTCCTTAACGCCACCCCACCGGCTCTCCTCTTATGCCCCTGCCTTGGCGATGGCCACGAAGTCGCCCGCCTTCAGGCTCGCTCCGCCCACCAGGGCCCCATCAACATCCGGCTGGCCCAGCAATTCCGCGGCGTTGTCCGGCTTCACGCTGCCGCCGTACTGGATCCGCACCTGCCCCGCCGCCGCCCCGTCGTACAGCCGGGCAAGCTGCGCCCGGATGGCCGCATGGACCTCCTGCGCCTGGGCGCTCGTGGCCGTACGGCCCGTGCCAATCGCCCACACCGGCTCGTACGCCAGCACGAACCGGGACACGTCCGCCGCGCTGAAGCCCGCGAGCGCCCCCTTCACCTGGCGCTCCACCACCTCCAGCGTCCGGTTGCCCTCGCGCTCCGCCAGCGTCTCGCCCACACAGATGATGGGCACCATGCCCGCCTTGAGCACCGCCTGGGAGCGCTTGTTCACCGTCTCGTCCGTCTCCCCGAAGAACTGACGGCGCTCGGAGTGGCCCACGATGACGTAGGCACAGCCCAGCTCCTTCAGCATCGGCGCGGCCACCTCGCCGGTGAACGCCCCCGAGGTCTCCCAGTGGCAGTTCTGCGCCGCCAGCTTCAGGTTCGAGTCCTCGATGGCCTTCGCCACCGCGTGCAGCGCCACGAAGGGCGGCGCGATGACGAGCTCCACCTTGTCACCCAGCGCCTGCACCACGCCCCGCAGCTCCTTCACCAGCGCGAGCGCCTCGGGGACGGTCTTGTTCATCTTCCAGTTGCCAGCGACGATCTTCCGGCGTGCTTCGGTGGCCATGGTCCCTCCCGGGGAGCTGATGGGGGCTACTTCGTCTCCAACGCCTTGATGCCCGGCAGCTCGCGGCCCTCAAGGAACTCCAGCGACGCGCCGCCACCGGTGGACACGTGGCTCATCTTCGCCCCGTAGCCCATCTGCTGCACCGCCGCCGCGCTGTCGCCGCCGCCAATCACCGTCACCGCCGTGCGGTTGTTCGCCATGGACTCGGCCACCGTGCGGGTGCCTTCGGCGAACTGCGCCACCTCGAACAGGCCCATGGGGCCGTTCCAGATGACCGTCTTCGCGTTGCGGATGTGCTGGTTGAACTGCGCGCGCGTCTTCGGCCCGATGTCCAGCCCCATCTGGTCCGCGGGGATGGCCCGGTCCGGCGTCTCGCGCTTCACGCCCTGCTCCGTGGGCTCGTTGGCCACCACGTGGTCCACCGGCAGCACGATGGACGTCTTCAGGCGCTCCGCCGCGTCCAGGAGCTTCGTGGCCAGGGACAGCTTGTCCCCCTCCACGCGGCTCTTGCCCACCTCGATGCCCTGCGCCTTGAGGAAGGTGTAGGCCATGGCGCCACCGATGAGCAGCGCGTCCACCTTGGGCAGCAGGCTCTCGATGACCTTGATCTTGTCGCTCACCTTCGAGCCACCCAGGATGGCCACGAAGGGCTTCTGCGGATTCTTCAGCACGCCGCCCAGGTACTCGATCTCCTTGCGCATCAGCAGGCCCGCGCCCTTCTCCTTCACGAAGGGGACCATGCCCGCGGTGGACGCATGGGCGCGGTGCGCGGTGCCGAACGCATCGTTGATGTACACGTCCGCCAGCGCCGCCAGCTCGCGCGCGAAGGCCTCGTCATTGGCCTCCTCTTCCTTGTGGAAGCGCAGGTTCTCCAGCACCAGCACCTGCCCGTCCTTCAGCTCCCGCACCTGCTTCTTCACCCCATCGCCCACGCAGTCGTCGGCGAGGATGACTTCGTGCTTGGCCCCGAGCAGCTCGGCCAGCTTCGAGGCGGCGGGCTCCAGCGACAGCTTCTGATCCGGCCCCTTGGGACGGCCGAGGTGGGAGGCCAGGATGACTTTGCCACCCATCTCCAGCGCGCGGCGGATGGTCGGCAGCGCCTCGCGGATACGGGTGTCGTCGGTCACGCGCCGGCCCTCCAGCGGGACGTTGAAGTCCACGCGGATGAAGACGCGCTTGCCCGTCAGCTGCATGTCATCGATGTAGCGGATCATCTTGGTCTCTCCCCTCTCGGCCGTGGCGCGGACTAGAAGCCCTTGGACGCCAGGAACTTGGTGGTGTCCACCATGCGGTTCGAGAAGCCCCACTCGTTGTCGTACCACGCCATCACCTTCACGAGGTTCTCCCCCATGACGTAGGCGTTGGTCGCGTCGAAGATGGCCGAGTGCGGGTTGCCGTTGAAGTCGATGGAGACCGTCTGCTCCTCGCTGTACTGCAGGATGCCCTTGAGCGGCCCCTCGGCGTTCTTGCGGAAGGCCGCCTTCAGCGCGTCCTCCGTCACGGACTTGCTGGTCACCACCGTCAGGTCCACCAGGGACACGTTCGGGGTCGGCACGCGGATGGCCAGGCCGTGCAGCTTGCCCTTGAGCGACGGCAGCACTTCACCGATCGCCTTCGCGGCGCCCGTGCTCGTGGGGATCATCGACAGCGCGGCGGCGCGCGAGCGGCGCATGTCCTCGTGCGCCAGGTCCAGCACGCGCTGGTCGTTGGTGTAGCTGTGCACCGTCGTCATCAGGCCCTTCTCGATGCCGAAGCTGTCGAGCAGCGTCTTGGCCACCGGCGCCAGGCAGTTGGTGGTGCACGAGGCGTTGGACAGGATGTGGTGCTTCTTCGGATCGTACTGATCGTGGTTGATGCCGTAGGCGATCGTCAGGTCCGGGCCCTTGGCCGGCGCCGAGACGATGACCTTCTTGGCGCCCGCGGCCAGGTGCTTCTCGGCACCCTCGCGCGCGGTGAAGCGGCCCGTGCACTCCAGCACGATGTCCGCGCCCAGCGACTTCCAGGGCAGCGCCGCCGGATCCCGCTCCGCGGTGACGGCGATGGTGTGGCCGTCCACGATGATGCCCTTCTCGGTCGCCTTCACCTCTCCGGGCCACGTGCGGTGCACGGAGTCGTACTTGAGCAGGTAGGCCAGCGAGGAGGGCTTGTCGAGATCGTTGATCGCGACGATCTCGATGTCCTGCTCCTTGCGGCTGAGCACCGCGCGCAGCACGCAGCGGCCAATGCGGCCAAAGCCGTTGATGGCGATCTTGGTAGCCATGTCTATCCTTCTCCTTCAGGGCGGTGGGCCCACTGCCCACGCGGGATGGGTCGAGTTAAAGAGCGGCCGACCGTAGGCATGTGCCGCACCCGAGTCAACGACTGGAATGCGGCGTGCGCCGGCGCGCTCGTTGGAGCTGCACAGTTACGAGCAGGCCCAACCACGCCATGAACACCGGAGCGGAGCCCGCGCCACAACCACAGCCCGTATCCGCTGCTTCGTAGGACTCTGGCACCTCGCCCACCACGTAAGGAGGCGGGAGCGGGTCGGGCGGCCGGACGTCATTGCCCGTGGCAGGGGTCCACTGGTTGGCCGGTCCCGGGTCAGGCAGCGGCGGCTCGTCGCCGGGCGGGGCCGGCTCCGTGGCGAGCAGCCCCGTGCGGGCCAGGAATGCGCCCATCACGTACTCCCGCCGCCAGGGGCTCACGATGCCTTCCAGGGGAATTCCCAGGAAGAGGACCTGTCCCCCTGGCGCCGAGGCCACTCCCGCCGGGAACTCCGTCCCGGCGTAGCGCAGCACGGGGAGCGCCCCACCGGCTGGGGCCAGCACGTCGGTCACTCCCACCGCCAGCCCACCTCGCGTCCCGTCATCGAGCGCCAGGTTCGTGGCCGGGGCGAGCCACTGTCCCGGCTGGCCCTCCACAAGGAGCGAGGAGGTGCCGCTGCCCACTGAGGCGCGGAGAATGTCCGCCAGGAAGGCCTGGTCCTCCGCGCTGCCCGCCAGGAGCTGGGAGGCGGCGTTGCTGCCCGAGAAGAGCAGGTGCCCTCCCTTGGACACGAAGTCGCGAAGCGCGACCTGCTCGTCCCGGGTGGGCGGCGCGCCCTTCACGCCCCCTCGGCCCGTGAACCAGTCCACGAGCCGGTAGCCCGTGAGGTTCGTCAGCTTCGCGGCAAAGGCTTCGTTCGTCGCGCTGTCGAAGGCCACCGCGTGCCGCGCCACCGCGGCGCCATGGCGCCGGATGGACGAGCCGTCGTTCATGGCCTCCAGCAACACGCGCACCGGGGAGCCGAGATCATACGGCGTCAGGTCCTCGGTGAGGTTCATGGTCGCGTCCAGCCGGTCGAAGGCGTTGATGATGAGCACCGGCGGCGCCTCGCCGGTCCGCACCCCCACCGTCTCCGAGGGGAAGGACTCTCCGCCCGCGTTCAACGCCGCCACCCGGAAGTAGCGCGTGGTGCCCGGGGGCAATGCCATGGTGAAGGCGGTTTCGGCCGTCTCGTGGCCCTCGTCCCAGCCCAGGCCGTCCTCGCTCTGGTAGACGCGGTACGCGGTGGCCGCGTGCCCTCCCACGTCATCGCTGTCCGTGGGGGAAGCCGCCCAGCGTACCTCCACGCCTCCTGCCCTGTTGAGCGCGGCCACCGCGGAGGGCGGCTCGGGCGGCAGGTGGACCGGCGCCCCATCCCGCTTCGCGAAGTACTTGATGAGCCCCTGCAGGATGGCGCGCGCCGCCACCCTCCGGAAGTCCGCTTCCCGCAGGTGCACCGCGTCCCGCTCCGAGTCGTGGTAGGCGATCTCCAGGAGCACCGAGGGCATCTCGGGGTTGTGGGCCGGGTTCACCTCGCCGAAGTAGGCCGAGCGCAGCTTCCGCGTCCGCCAGGGCGGGTCCACCACCACCGTGGCCTTGAGATCGTGGTCCAGCTCGTCCAGCAGCGCCTGGGCCATCACGTCGCTGCCGGGCACCCCCGTGAAGTTGAGCGTGCCGTCCACCGGGTTGGGGCCGTACACGTAGCCCTCCGTCCCGTAGCCGTTGCCCGTGCCCGAGGCGTTGGTGTGCCAGGCCACGTAGACGGCATCCTCGCCCTCCTCGTGGTCCCACGCCGCGAAGCGCGAGCGCGCGGTGACGTCGTCGTTGCGCTCGTTGCTCAGCCGGTTCGTGCCCGAGGGGGCGAACACCGAGGCGGGCGCCCCGCTGAACTGCGTGTGGTAGCGCGCGCACTCCTCATAGCGCGGCCGGGACACTGGCCCCATCTCCGCGTCGCCGATGAAGCCCGTGCCGCCGCCGAAGCGCACCGCGTCCAGGGACACGCTGCCCTGCGCCGTGGAGTCGTTGAGGGCCTGCACCGCCCCCTTCTCCGGCGACTGGCCCGCCTTGAAGTAGAAGCGCCCCAGCATCACCCAGGTGCCCCCGTGGCGGCGCTGGTTGATCCGGAAGTGGCTCTCGCCCCCCGCGTGCCGCACCACGAAGTGGGCGTCGTGCACGCGCGAGGGATCCGAGGTGTAGGCGATGTACACGTACCGCGCGCCGTCCTCCGGAATGTTCGGCACCCACGAGGCCGAGGCCGTCGCCTGGGCGGCGGCGGTCATCACCCGGCTGCCCCCGAGCTGGAAGGGCAGCACGTTGTTCGCCATGGGCGAGGGCGGAGGCCCCCACCCCGGCACCGGGGAGGTGCTGAACAGGCCCGGGTCCCCCTGCTCCGAGTAGCCCGGGTCCCCATTGTTGACGATGGCCATCCGCGGGTTGAGGTCCGGCTCCCGCACCGGCACCACCACGGCCCCCGCCCCCATCAGCATGGGCAGCAGGTACTGGTTGAGCGTCTCCGCGGAGACAAAATCCTCGACGACCCCGAACGTGTTGGGACGCTGGGTCGCCCAGCGCGCCAAGGGAGCGCTGCGGTAGAAGCCGTGCCCGGGGCTCAGGTAGATCGTCTTCCCGGACAGCGCCCCGCCGTGCACCCGGGTCTGGGGCACCCCCGAACGCGTGCCCATGCCGGAGTCCCGCAGCTCCCGGCGGACGAGCGCCGGTTCTCTGTCCGTCCAGGGCGCAGCCTCGTGGGCGCGGGGCCCGGGCCGGGGGACGTAAACGCGGCCCGGGGGATCCAGGCCACAGTCGAGGGGATCTTCCAGGGGAACCTGGGCGGCCGCGACGGTGGGAAGCAGCAGGAGCGCAAGGACGGGACCATGCCCGGAACGGAGGCGTGCCATGATGGGGCCGGACCATAGGCGCCCGCTTCCCCATACGCGAGCACGGCGGTATTCCCGTTCCCGGTGTTAGTCTGCCCGTCCTCCAAGCGCGATGACCCACCCCCACCCGCCTCGCCCCCAATTCCCACACCGTGGCGCCGCTGGCCTGCTGGCCTCGTTCCACCATGCGTGGAAGGGCCTCATCCACACTGTCGTCTACCAGCGCAACATGCGCGTCCACCTGGTCTCCGGTGTGCTCGTGGGGCTGGTGGGCAGCGGCATTCCCCTGGGGCTCGCCGAGAAGGTGACGCTCATCTTCTGCGTGCTGCTCATCTTCTTCGCGGAGATCCTCAACAGCGCGCTCGAGCACCTGGTGGATCTCGCCGTCCAGCAGTTCGACGAGAAGGCCCGCCTGGCCAAGGACGCCGCCGCCGCCGGGGTGATGGTGCTCGCCCTGGGCACGGTGGTCATCTTCGCCGCGCTGCTCGTGCACAACTGGGGCACGGTGCTGACGAGCGGGCCGCAGATCGCCCGGCAGGTGAAGCTGGGACTGCCCTTCACCGCGTGCGTCACCCTGCTCGTGCTGCCCCAGGCGCGCCCGGCCTGGGTGGACTGGCTCGCCTTCCTGGGCGCCGGGGGGCTCATCGCCTTTCAGGCCACGGAGACCGCCAGCTCGGTGTTCTCCACGCTGACCGCCGGGCTGCTCGTGGTGGCGGGGGCCGCGGCGCGCGAGCGCAGGCGAGAGGCCGCGCATAAAAAAACCGGCGGCGCGCCGGTTGCTCACCACTCGTGAGGGTTGGCACCGCACCGGTGCCCGGTGCCCAGAGCGGGTGGGAACCCCGAAACCAGTCCGGAGCCCACTTGCCCGCCAGGGTTGCCTGCAGTCTACCGGGTCAGACGCGGGGCTGGAAGCCCGGGCTCACCTCGGAGGCCGCCGGGGGTATGTCCTGCTTGGCATTGCTCTTGAGGTCATCGGTGACCATGTCCAGCAGCTCCGTGGCGATGCCGATGACTTGCTGCGGCGTATAACCGCTTGCGCGCAGCTGCGCGTAGAACGTGTGCGCCAGGATGCGGGGGCCCTTCTGGTCGGTGCTCAAGGAACTGCCTCCAAGAGAGAGGGGGGGCTGGGGAAGTCGTCCCTCCCCGCTTCTTCAACCCTCATGCCAACAGTTGGTTGCAAGACGGATTCCCCCGGGATTCCTCATTGGCTGCGGTGGGTTAAGAGAAGCCAGGGCGTTTTCCGGGTTCTCCCGGGTGCGAAGCCCGCTTCGCATTCCCACCAGGGGTCCGGGGGATGCGGCCCCTGGGTGCATAACGGGGTACACACCTGAAGCAGGGCCGCACGCTCCCCCGTGTTTCCAAGGACTTGCATTGCCCCCGGCGGCCAGGACAGATACAGGCCCCGCGCAGGAGACCAACACATATGGCGTACCGGGTGAACAACATCGGGCTGTGGCTGGACGAGCCGGAGGAGCTGCTCGGCCAGCGTGCGGCGGAGAAGCTGGGGGTGACCCGGTCCGATCTCGCGTCGGTGCGTGTGGTGCGCTCGGTGCTGGATGCCCGCAAGAAGGGCAGCCCTCGCTACATCTATACGCTCGAAGTCACCCTCGCCCCGGGCCGTCCCCCGCCCCGCCTCCCGCCGGATGTGGGCGAGGCCCCGGCCCTGCCCGAGCCGCTGCCCCGGGTGAAGGAGCCCGAGCGCTGGCCGCTCATCATCGGCACCGGGCCTGCGGGCCTCTTCTGCGCCCTGGGGCTCCTGGAGCGCGGGGTGCGCAGCATCCTGCTGGAGCGAGGGCGCGAGGTGGTGACGCGCCGCAAGGACGTGGCGAAGCTGATGCGCGATGGCACGCTCCACCCGGAGAGCAACATGAACTTCGGCGAGGGCGGCGCCGGGGCCTACACGGACGGCAAGCTCTCCACGCGCATCAACCACCCCATGGTGCGCAAGGTCATCGAGACGTTCGCCCAGTACGGCGCGCCGGACCACATCCTCATCGAGGGCAAGCCGCACATCGGCTCGGACCTGCTGCCGGGCGCGGTGGCGCGCATCCGCGACATGCTCATCGCCGGCGGGTGCCAGGTGCTCTTCGAGCACAAGGTGGAGGACCTGCTCTACCGGGATGGCCGGGTGGCGGGGCTGAAGCTGGTGGATGGGCGCACGCTGGAGAGCGACCGGGTGGTGCTGGCGCCGGGCAACTCGGCGCGCGAGCTGTACGAGCGCTTCGCGGCGGACAAGCACGTGAGCGTGGAGGCCAAGCCCTTCGCCCTGGGCTTCCGGGCCGAGCACCCGCAGGGGCTCATCAACAGCATCCAGTACGGCAGCGCGGCGAAGAACCCCCGCCTGCCCCCGGCCGACTACAAGCTGGCCGAGAACCTGGATGTGGACGGCGAGGTGCGCGGCATCTACTCGTTCTGCATGTGCCCCGGCGGCATCGTGGTGCCCACGCCCACCGAGGACGGCCAGCAGTGCACCAACGGCATGAGCAACTCGCGCCGCAACGCGAAGTTCGCCAACTCCGGCATCGTCGTCACCGTGTCCGTGCAGGACTTCGAGCGCGAGGGCTTCCACGGCCCGCTCGCGGGGCTGGAGTTCCAGCGCCACTGGGAGCAGAAGGCCTATGCGCTGGGCGGCGGGAAGTTCTTCGCCCCCGCGCAGACCATCCCGGACTACCTCGCTGGCCGGGCCAAGAAGGACCCCGGGGACACCAGCTACCGGCCCGGCATCGTCAAGACGGACCTCAACGTCCTGTTCCCCGCCCGCCTCACCGAGTCCATCAAGCAGGCCCTGCGCGCCTTCGACCGGAAGATGCGCGGCTTCAACAGCGACGAGGGCAAGCTCATCGGCATCGAGAGCCGCACCAGCTCCCCGCTGCGCATCACCCGCGGCGAGAACCTGCAGTCCGTGTCGCTCAAGGGCCTGTACCCCGTGGGCGAGGGCTGCGGCTACGCGGGGGGCATCGTCTCCTCGGCCATTGATGGACTGCGGGCCGCTGAGCAGATTGCCTCGGAGCTGACCTAGCGAGGAGAGAAGCCCATGCGCTACCGCGTACGGACCCCGGATGGGGAATTGGATTACCCTGACCTCCTGGCCCTGGAGCAGGCCTACGTGCAAGGGCTCGTCGAGCCGCAGGACGAGGTGCGCGAGGAGGGCAGCGCCCTGTGGCGCAAGGCCGATAGCCTGCCCGTCCTGGTGCGCGCCCGGCGCGCGGCCCCCAAGCCCTGGGCCCGCTCCCAGGCCCTGACGATTGGCGTCGTGGTGCTGCTGTCGGCCGTGGCCCTGGAGTTGATGCGGCGCGGCGCGGGGATGATGCCGGTGCTCGCCATCGCCCTCATCGTGGCCGCGGTGCTCACCCGGGTGACGCTCAAGGCCTTCCGGCGGCCCCCACCCTCCACCTGACGCTCCCTCCCCTGCCCTCCAGCGCGGCGGCGCGGCGCTTGCCGCAAGCGGCCGCGGGCGCCCCCATGTTGTTGTCCAGCGGGCATTTCGCCCCCAGGACCGCCATGGCGCGGCAAACGGAGGACGGCTTTGCTCAACACCTACCTGTCCCGAGAAGCAGCGCAGAAATTGCGGCACGGTGCGTTCTGGCTCCGCCGGGAAGACATCCTCTCCATGGACGGCACGCCCACGGCCGGCGAGCCCACCCAGCTCCGGGACGAGGATGGACAGGTGCTCGGCCTGGGAGATGTGGACCTGGAGTCCTCCTATGCCGTGCGCCGCCTCGGGTTGCCCGAGGAGAGCGCCGAGGGGCTCATCCCCCGCCACGTCCGCCACGCGATGGAGCGCCGCGCGCGCCTGCTGGATGACCCGCGCTTCTGCCGTCTGGTGAACGACGACGGCGACGGCCTGCCCGGCCTCATCGTGGACCGGTATGACGCGCACTTCGTCGTCCAGACGCTCACGCGCGCCATGGATGCGCGGCTGGAGGAAATCACCCGCGCCATCGTGGAGGTGGCCGGCGCCAGCTCGGTGCTCCTGCGCAACGACTCGCCCCGGCGCAAGCAGCTGGGGCTCGCCCCGCAGCGGCCCCACGTCCTCTATGGCACCCCGCCCCGCTGGTGCCGCCTGCTGGAGCTGGGCGCGCGCTTCACCGTGGACCTCACGTACGGCCAGAACACCGGCTACCACTATGACCAGCGCGAGCTGCGCCGGTTCCTCGCGCGGCTGTCCAACGGGGCCCGGGTGTTGGATCCCTGCTGCAACGTGGGCGGGCTCTTCGTCCACGCGGGCATGCACGGGGCACGGCAGATCCTCGCCTTCGACGGCAACGCGGACGCGGCGGACCTGGCCCGCGAGAACGCCGAGGCCAATGGCCTGCTCGGACGGGTCAAGGTGGAGCGGGGCGCGTGCCTGTCCGTGCTCCGGGGCACGCAGGACACGTTCGACTTGGTGCTGCTCGACACCCAGGATGTCGCCTCCGGCGAGTCCTTCGTGGAACACGTCCGCCTGGCCCTCAACCGGACGCGGCACGGGGGCCGCCTGCTCCTGGCGGGCTACCACCCCCCGCTGGCCCGGGGCTCCTTCGAGGAGCTGGTGGCGGAGTCCTGCGAGCGCGAGCAGCGGCTCGCGTTCCGGCTGGCCCGGTTCGGCCTGCCGCCCGACCACCCCCTGCCGGTGAACAGCCCGGGGGCCGAGTACCTGAGCGCGATGGCCCTCGAAGTGAATTGACCCCCCATCATGGACCGCACTCCCGGCAGCGGGGGTGGTAGTGTCCGCGCCCACGATGACGACCGACAATTCCGCTGGTACTCCCGCCCCCACCTCCGAGGGCGGTTCCGTCGAGACCGTTCGCAAGGTGTACGCGAAGGATCTGCGCGAGAAGGACCGCGTCCACACCGTTTTCCGCGTCACCCAGAAGAGCAAGGTGACGGCGCGCAGTGGCAAGGTGTTCCTCTCGCTGGTGCTCGGGGACAAGAGCGGCGAGATGGATGCCCGCATCTTCGACAAGGTGGACACCTTCGAGCCTGCTTTCGCCATTGGCGACCACATCCTCGTCCAGGGCCACATCATCAGCTTCCACGGGAAGACCCAGCTGGTGGTGGAGGCCCTGGAGCGCCTGGATCCGGGCCCGCTGGACATGGCCGAGTTCGAGCCGCCCCCGGCCCCGCCCGCCGCCGAGGCCCCCGCCGAGGGGGCCCCTGCGGACAAGGCCCCGGAGAAGCCCGCGCAGGCCGCGGACAAGCGCGAGGACGGCGCGTCCGAGAAGCGCCCGCCCCGCGAGGACGGCGCCAACATCGGCGCCCGCGCCGTGGGACAGATCCGCGAGATCATCACCGAGCGGGTGAATGACTCCTACGTGAAGCAGCTGCTGCTGGCGTTCCTGGATGATCCCCAGCTCGCCGCGAACCTGCCCATCGCGCCCGCCGGCAAGGGCGTGCACCACGCCTACCGGGGGGGCCTGGCCGAGCACCTGCTGTCGGTGATGCGCTTGACGCTGCGCGTCGCGGACCACTACCCCATGGCGGACCGGGACCTGCTGCTGGCGGGCGCCCTGCTGCACGACGTGATGAAGGTGGCGGAGATCTCTCCGGAGAAGGGCTTCGACTACACCGACGAGGGCAAGCTGGTGGGCCACCTGGTGATGTCGGCGCAGAAGATCCGGGAGAAGACCCTGGCCATTCCCGGCTTCCCGCCCCTGCTCGAGCAGCACCTCACCCACCTGGTGCTCGCCCACCACGGCAAGCTGGAGTACGGCTCGCCCAAGCTGCCCATGACGATCGAGGCGTACATCGTCCACGCGCTCGACACACTCGACTCCCGGATCGCCTCCTGGCTGGAGGCCATGGCGCGCGACCCGAACGACAAGTGGACCGAGCCGCTCAAGCTCTACGAGCAGCGCCAGCTCTGGAAGGGCCCCGCGCCCACCGCGCGCGGCAAGTCGCCGGTGGAGGGCCGCCGCAAGACGCGTGAGGAGCGCCGCAAGGGCAAGGGCTCCGGAAGCCCCGCCCCCCAGGGCCAGGCCACCCCGGGTGGCACCGAGGCCGCCGCCCCCGCCCCGCGCAAGGAGCGTCCGCCCCGGGAAGGCCGTCCGCCCCGCGAGGAGCGGGCCCCCCGCGAGGACCGTCCGCCCCGTGAGGGCCGTCCCCCCCGCGAGGACCGTGCGCCGCGCGAGGAGCGTCCGCCCCGGCCGCCCCGCGACCCGAACAACCTGCCCCAGGAGCTCACCTTCAAGCCGTTCAGCGCGTTGACGACCCTGGCCCCCGCCGAGGGCTCGCAGAGCAAGTCCGAGGACAACGGCCCCACGGAAGGGTGACATGGCCAAGCGGCTCGGAGAACGCCTGATCGAGGCCGGCCTCGTCACCGCCGAGGCCGTGAGCAAGGCCCTCGACCACCAGAAGATCACCGGCCACAAGCTCGGGGACTGTCTGGTGGAGCTGGGCCTGCTCCAGGAAGCCGCCCTGCTGCGCTTCCTGGCCACCGAGTTCCAGACGCGCTTTGTCTCCGCGGAGAAGCTGTCCAAGGCGAAGATCGCCACGGCGGTGCTGGACCGCATCCCCGTGCGGATGGCCGAGTCCAACAACGTCCTGCCGCTGGCGTACGACACGGAGCGCAAGCTGCTCTCCATCGTCGCGGCGGAGCCTCAGAACAAGGCGATGATGGAGGAGATCGCCCTCGTCACCGGCGTCTCCGAGGTCTACGCCTTCGTGGGGCTGCGCAGCGCCATCGCCGCGGCCATCCGCAAGTACTACTACGGAGACCCCACGGCCTTCACCGCGCTGGAATCGGGCAATGCCCAGGTCCAGCGCGCGGATGTGTCCGCCATGGCCGGGGCCTACGAGGCCACGGGCAGCGGCAGCCGGAGCGCCCCGATTTCACAGCTCCGGTTCGAGACGGATCCGGGCTCGCGCACGCCGCGCGCCGCGGGCTCGCAGCTGCTGCGGATGACCACGCAGATGCGCGACATGGTGGGCGCCACGCGCTCGTCCATCGCCGAGAGCGACTTCGTCGAGACGCTGAATGTCCTGGTGAGCCTGCTGGAGCAGGAGCGGTCCCACCACCGGGGCCACTCGACCCAGCTGGCCCGGCAGGCCTCCATCGTGGGCAAGCGCATGGGCATCGCGCCCAAGGAGCTGACCGCGCTGGCCATCGCCGCCTACCTGCATGACCTGGGCAAGTCCCACGAGCGCCACCACACCCTGGCCAGCAACGCGGCCGCCGCGAACTGGAAGGAGGAGGCCAAGCGCCTGTGCCGCGCCCCCTCCCGCCTCTTCGAGACGGTGAACCTGCCGCCCATGGTGAACACCCTGCTCTCCCAGCTCTACGAGGCCTATGACGGCTCGGGCGTTCCGCTGGGCACCAAGGGCGAGGACATCGTCCTGGGCGCGCGCATCCTCTCCACCGTGGACAGCTTCCTGGACCTGACGAAGAACCCGGGCAACGCCTACGGCAAGGTGCTCACCAAGGCCCAGGCGCTGGACCACCTGCGCAAGAACGCCGGCGTCCTCTACGATCCCATCGTGGCGGACATCGTCGGGCAGGTGCAGAGCGGCGAGCTGCTGCGCCACCGCATCGTCCAGGACGGGCGGCAGGTGCTCATCGCCGAGTCCGACGAGGCCATCCGCACGGACATGCTGGAGTCGGTACTCCGGCAGGGGCTGGTGGTGTATGCCTTCTCCACGCTGGAGGGCGCGCTCGACGGGCTGGCCAACAAGGAGTGTGACGTGCTCGTGGTGAGCCTGCGCTTCGGGCTGCCCGAGATCCTCTCCCTGCTCCAGTACGCGCGCGGCACGCCGGAGGGCGCGGGCCTGCCCATCCTCGTGCTCGGCGAGCCGGACAACTCCTCGCGCGAGCGGCTGCTCATGGCCGGTGCCACGGCGGTGCAGTCGCCCGCGGACACGGACGCGGCGTCGAAGACGGTCCGCCAGTTCCAGGAGGACCGCATCCTCCACAACGGCCCGGCGCGCGTGGTGCGGGGCAGCTATGACGAGTTGCCCCTGCTGGAGCTGCTCAAGACGCTCGCCAGCGGACGCAAGTCCGGGCGGCTCCTGCTGCGCCACCACTCGTTCGAGGGCTACCTGCACCTGGAGCGCGGGCGCATCGTCTACGCCGCCTACGCCGGCCAGGCCGGGGAGTCCGCCATGCACGCGCTCCTGCAAATCAAGCAGGCGGAGTTCCAGTACGATCCTGACGCGCTGCTGCTGGACATGCCCCACCTCGACAAGGATCTCGAAGGGGTGACCAAGGAGCTCGTCACCCGCCGCGCCTCGGCGTAGCTACGGCAGGCGGAGCCCGAACAGCCCCACCGTGGCCGCCGTGGTGGCCGCGGCCAGCTCCTCCACCGGCAGCCCCTTCAGCTCCGCCACCTTGCGCGCCGTCTCCACCACGTGCGCGGGCTCGTTCTTCCGGCCCCGGTAGGGCACCGGCGCCAGGAAGGGGCTGTCCGTCTCCACCATCAGCCGGTCCACCGGCGTGAAGCGCACCGCGTCCTGGAGCGCCTCCGTCTTCTTGTACGTCACCACGCCCGACAGGGAGATGTGGAAGCCCAGGTCCAGGTAGCGGCGCGCCGCGGTGGTGTCCCCGGTGAAGCAGTGGATGACGCCCCGGTGCAGCCCCTCTTCCCGGAGGATGGCCTCACAGTCCTCGTGCGCATCCCGCACGTGCACCACGAGCGGCTTGCCCAGCGACCGCGCCAGCGCGCACTGGCGGCGGAACACCGCGGCCTGCACCTCCCGGGGCGACCGGTCGTAGTAGTAGTCCAGCCCTGCCTCGCCCACCGCGAGCACTTCGGGCCGGGCGCAGGTGCGCTCCAGGTGGGCGAAGTCCGCCTCGGTGGCCCGGGCGGCCTCGTGGGGGTGGATGCCCAGCGTGGGCGACAGGAAGTCCGGGTAGGCCGCGGCCACCTCCAGCGCGTTGCCCCAGTCCCCGGGGCCCTGGAACTGGCCCACCACCATGGCGTGCACCACCCCGGCGGCCCGGGCGCGCTCCAGCACGGGCGTCACCTCCGCGAAGTCCGCGCTCTCCAGGTGGCAATGGGCGTCGATCAATTTCATGGCATCTCCTGCAACAGTTCGTCGAGCTCCGCGCGCACCTCCGGCGAGGTGAACGAGGCAGCGGCGGCCCGCACGCGTGCCTGCCCCTCGGGCAGTCCCAGCCGCCAGAGCCCCTCGGCCGCATCCAGCCGGAAGTCCTCCGGCGCGCCCGGGTCCTCCAGCAGGGCCAGCAGCCACGGCAGCGCCGCGGGCTCCCCCAGGCGGCCCAGGCCCCGCGCCGCTGCACCCCGGCACGGGTCCTTCGGCGACTCCAGGATGGCCTTCAGCCGCTCCAGGGCGTTGGGGATCTTCACCTCGCCGCACAGCTCCACCGCGAGGGCCCGGTCCGTGCTCCAGCGCTTCTGGAGGCGCTTCACCAGCCACTCCACCCCTTCGGTGTCTCCCAGCTTGGCGAGGACGCCCGCGGCCTGGGTCCTCTCGAACGGAGACAGGAGCCAGCGGCGGAACAGCTTCTTCACGGCGGGCAGCGCCCGGGGGTCCTCCAGCTCCGCGAGCGCCCCCAGGGCCCGGAAGCGCAGGCTCTCGTTGTCCAGCGCCTCCACGAGCACGTCCAGCCCCGCGCTGTGCTTCAGCGAGGCCATGCCCCGCGCCGCCTCGAAGCGAATCTCCGGCACGGCATCCTGCAGCATGGGCGCCAGCGCGCCGCGAACCTCCGGCAGCGCCAGGTCCGCCAGCCGCCCCACCGCCTCTAGGCGCGCCCCCACGTCCAGATCCGACAGGCGCGCCGACAGAGTGTCGATCAGCTCCCCCTGCGGAAGCACGAGCGTGGCCAGGCCCAGGCCTGAGCGGCGCACCTCGCCCTGGGCATCGGCCAGCAGCCGCGTGAGCACCCCGGCGAACTCGGGGGCCCGCCCGGCCTCCTCCGCGGCCAGCTGGAACAGGAGGTCCGCCGCATCGGCGCGAACCGCTGGACTCTTCTCCCGCTCCAGCACCAGGAGCGCGCGATCCCGCTCGGCCCGCCAGTCCATGGGGCTCACTTCACCTCGGAGCCGGGCGGCAGCTCGCCCGGATCCAGCAGGGACAGGCTCTTGCCCCCGGGCCCCGCGGTCAGCAGCATCCCACGGGACTCGATGCCCTTGAGCTTCCGGGGCTTGAGGTTGGTCACCACCACCACCCGGCGGCCCGTCACCTGCTCCGGCGTGTACGCCTCGGCGATGCCCGACACGATGGTGCGCGGCGACTCCTCCCCCACGTCCACGGACAGCTTCAGGAGCCGGTCCGCGTCCGGCACGCGCTCACACGCCAGGATGCGGCCCACCTTGAGGACCACCTTGGCGAAGTCCGCGTATTCGATCTCCCCGGAGCCCGCAGGCGCCGCGCCAGCCCCCGCCCCCGCCGAGGCCTGCGTGACGGGCACCTCGGCCGGCTTCTTCGCGGCCTTGTCCGCCTTCTTCTCGCCCTTCTTGGGCGCCTCGGTGGTGGCGGCCGCCTGGATGGGCGCTCCGGCCGGGGCGGTGATGATGGCGTTGACGCGCTCCTCCTCCAGCCGGGGCAGGAGCGGCTCCGGGGTGCCAATGGGCCGGCTCCGGTCCAGCAGCGGGTAGCGGGCCGTCTCCAGCCCGGCGAAGGTGAGCGGCGGCGCCCCGAGCTGCGCGAAGAGCCGGTCCGTCACGCGGGGGATGACGGGCGTGAGCAGCGCGCCCAGCAGGTAGACGATGTCGGCGGCATCCGAGAGGTCCGCGCGGGCCCCTTCCGCGTCCGTCTTCACCTTGGCCCAGGGGGCCTGCGTCTGGAGGAAGGCGTTGGCGTTCTGGGAGATCTCCACGATGACCCGGATGGCGTTGCGGTACTCCAGCTTCTCGAAGGACTCGCGCACCTCGGGCACCCGGGCGAGCGCCGCCTCCACGAGCGCCTTGCCCGCGCCGTCCGCGCCGGGCGCGAGCCGCTTCTCCAGCGGCCCCGCCAGCATCGTCAGGGCGCGGTTGGCGAGGTTGCCCACGTTGTTGACCAGCTCGCCGTTGACGCGCAGGCGGAAGTCTTTGAGCGACAAGTCAAAGTCCTCCGGCCCCGGGCCCAGGCTCGCCGCGTAGAAGAAGCGCAGGTAGCTGGGATCCAACTTGTCGAGGTAGTCCCGCGCGGGGATCAGCGTGCCGCGCGTCTTGGACATCTTCTCGCCGTTCACGGTGAGGTGGCCGTGGACCTTCACCTCGTCCGGCCCGTGCAGCCCGGCGACCTTCAGCACCGCGGGCCAGAACAGGGCGTGGAAGTAGACGATGTCCTTGCCGATGAAGTGGACGATGCGGGTGTTGCTCTCCGGCCCCCAGTAGTCCAGGGCGCTCTGGGCCTTGCCCGTCTCCTGGGCCCACTTCTCCGTGGTGGCGATGTACCCGATGGGCGCATCCAGCCAGACGTAGAAGTACTTGTCCGTCTCGCCCGGGATGGCGAAGCCGAAGTACGGCCCGTCCCGGCTGATGTCCCAGTCGGCCAGGCCCTTCTCGAAGAAACCCTGGAGCTGGGTGGCCAACCCCTGGTGGAGGAAGCCCGGCCTGCGCAGCAGCTCGCGCAGGAAGGCCTCGTGGCGCGACAGCTTGAAGAACAGGTGCGCGGAGCGCTTGCGCACCGGGGGGTTGCCGCACAGCGAGCAGTGCGGATCCACCAGGTCCGTGGGGCTGTAGGCCTTGCCGCACTTCTCGCACGAGTCGCCGTACTGGTCCTTCGCCTTGCAGTTGGGGCAGGTACCCTTGATGAACCGGTCCGGAAGGAAGCGCTTGTCGTGCTCGCAGTAGGTCTGCTCGATGTCGCGCCGCTCGATGTCCCCCTTCTCCTTGAGCCGCCCGTAGATGAGCTCCGCGTAGGCCTTGTTCTCGGGCGAGTGCGTCGAGTGAAAGTAGTCGACGCTGACGTCGAAGTCCTCGAAGTCCTTGCGGTGCAGCTCAGCCCACCGGGCCACGAACTCCTCGGGCTTGAGGCCCTGCTTGGCCGCGTTCAACTCGATGGGGGTGCCGTGGGTGTCGTCCGCGCAGAAGTAGACGACGTTCTTGCCGCACGAGCGGAGGAAACGCACATAGATGTCGGTCTGGACGTACTCGACGACGTGCCCGATGTGGATGGGGCCGTTCGCGTAGGGCAGCGCGCTGGTGACGAGGATCTTCTCCGCCATGAACTGAACTCTCCTGGAGGGCGGCGGACTGTAGCCGCTGGAATGTCCAAGGTCATCGGTGCTGGTGAGGCCCCCCATGCAAAGAGCAAAGCGGGGGGGTGGATGTTATGGACCCGATACGATGTGCACCCTCGTCATCCTCCACCACGTCCACCCCGAGTGGCCCCTGCTGCTGGCCGCCAACCGGGACGAGCTCTACGCGCGCCCCTCCGCGCCCGCCCAGTTCCTCGCCGGGCCGCGCCTGCTCGTGGCCGGGCTCGATGACGTCCGGGGGGGCACGTGGATGGGCGTCACCGAGGGCGGCTTCTTCGTGGGACTCACCAACCAGCCCGCCGGGCCCGCCCGGCTCCCGGCGCCCGCCTCCCGGGGCGAGGTGGTGGCGGAGGCCCTGCGGCGGGGAAGCCTGGAGGCCGTCGAGCGGTACCTGGAGGGACTGAACCCCGCGGACTTCGGCCCCTTCAACCTCCTCTATGGAGACACCCAGCGGCTGCGGGTGGCCTACGCGCGCCCCACCGCCGGGCGGCTCACCTTCGGGGACGTGCCCCCGGGCATCCACGTCCTGCCCAACGACGTGCTCGACGCGCCCCACCTGCCCAAGGTGGCCCGGGCCCGCGGGCTGGCGGAGGCCTCCGCGCGCCGCGCAGGGCCTGGCCTCGTGGACGGGCTCCAGCACCTGCTGGCCGACCACGCCCTGCCCTCTCTCGAACAGATGCCCGAGCCCCCGGCCGTGACGGGCATGAACCGGGAGCAGGCCCGCCCCTACCAGGCGCTCTGCATCCACACGCCGCACTACGGGACGCGCTCCTCGGCCATCGTCGCCCTGGCCCCGGGCCGCCCCGCGCGCTTCCTCGCCTCCGATGGCCCGCCTTGCCAGCATGGCTTTCGCGAACTCGAAATCCCGCCTTCCAGGGCATGAGGGGAAGTCTCCCCCACACCCCTGGGGGCTGGGCCCCGCATACCCACGAGAGTCCAACAAGACCCCGACTTGGCGCTCCCCAACACGGCCAACAGGGTTTAACGTGAAGGTCCTCGGAATCCACCGCGCTCTCGGGGAGCGTGGTCAGACTCATGAGTCTCCGGCGACCCCTGATTCTTGCTGGTTTTCCCAGGGAGACATGGTGGCACGCGGATTGCTCAAAAGACGCACCGCAGTGGTGAGTCCCTCTACCCATGGCCAAAATCCTGATCGTCGATGATGAAGTGCAAGTCGCCAGCGCGCTCCGGCGATTGTTCCGGCGGGAAGGCTTTGCCGTCGAGGTTGCCCTCAACGGCGAGGAAGCCCTCGAAAAGCTCACCACCTTCCAGGCCGACCTGGTCATCTCCGACTTCCGGATGAAGGGAATGAACGGCGCCGAGCTCCTGGAGCGCGTGCTGCGCGTCTGCCCCCAGGCGGTGCGCATCCTCCTGTCGGGCCACGCGGACCTGTGGAGCAGCACCCCCTCCTCGGCCGCCCAGGCCGTCTCCCACTTCATCAGCAAGCCGTGGGATGACGACCACCTCGTGGCCCGGGTCCGGACCCTTCTCGGGGGTCAGCAGTCACCTACCACGTCCAGCGCTTGACCCACCCCCTCCGAGTCTCCTGCGACCCGCCCCGTCAAGCGGGCCGGGCGCAGAGGCTCCAGAGCAGCCGCTCGATGACCAGCTTGCCGTTGGCAGAGGACTTCAGCTCCAGGTCCGCGTCCGCGCAGGCCATCAGCGCCCGGAGCAGCTCCCGGCGCTCGTAGCGCGCCGCGGCCTGCATGCTGAGGAACGCGGCCCAGGGGTGCGGGGCGCGGCCCTTGGCCCCCTTCACCTCTTGTTCAATCTTCGGGAAGAGCCGGGCCTTGAAGTCGTCAAAGGAGCGCGGCACCGTGCCCTGGGCGTAGAGGCTCAGCCGCTCGCGGTTCTCCAGCAGCCCCCGGACGATGGAGGCCACCGCCCCCAACAGTTGCAGCGCGTGCGTGCCCTGCCCCAGCGCGTCCTCGGTGTAGTCCAGCGCGCCGCGCAGATCCCGCTTCTGCACCGCCTCGGACAGCGCGAAGAACTCCTCCTCGCGCGCCTGGTGGACCAGCAGCGCCACGTCGGCGGCCTCGATGGTGGCGCCGTTCGCGTAGATGGCCAGCTTCTCCAGCTCCGACTGGAGCAGCCGGATGTTGCCACCCACCCGCTCCTTGAGCTGCTCCAGCGCCCCGGGGCCCAGCTTCTTCTTGAAGGGCGCCAGGAACTCCCGGGAGATCTCCGACAGGTCCAGGTCCTTGTGGCGCGCGGCCACCTTGCGCTCGATGAGCCGGCCCTCGTCCTTGGCGAACTTGAGCAGCGGGCTCTTCGCATCGATGTCCGAGGCGGCCAGCACCAGCGCATGCCCTGGGGGCAGCCCCTTCTGGAGCAGCTCCAGCAGCGCCGAGGCGTCCCCTTCTGGCGCGGAAACGCGCTCCTCGCGGCAGAACGCGGCGGCCTCCTTGAGGAACGCCACGTCCACCTCCGCCAAGTCCACGTCCAGCTCCGACTTCCAGTCCTCCACGGACGGCGCCCCCGAGGCCCCCGGGTCGAGCTGATCCACGCCCCAGCCGGCCCGCGCCGCCAGCGCCAGCAACCGCCGGGCGCCCTCCTTGCGCTTGCCCGCCTTCCACGCCTCGCGCGCCTTGCCCAGCGCGTCCCCCCGGCCCTTCTTGGGCGCCAGGAACTCCGGGTCCCGCACCAGCACCACCTTGCGGCCCGGGAACAGCGGCAGCGTGGCCAGCTCCTGGGCCACCTCCCGGGGCGAGGCCGCATCCAGCACCGCGTGGTTCAGCCCCATGGCCGCATCCGGCACGAGCGCCTTCACCAGCTCGTCGGCGCCCTTGCGCACCAGGAACTCCTCGCCCCACAGCAGGTACAGCGGCGCCACCTTGCCCGCCTTCACCTGGGCCAGCACCTCGTCCAACTCGCTGCTCACCGGACCTCCCGCATCAGCATCTCCAGCAGCATCCGCTCCAGCTGGAGCCTCGGGGCCCCATTGCGGTGAATCGCCGCCAGCGCGCGCTCCACGAGCGCATGGCGCCGGTGCAGCTCCGTCTCGTGGGTGCGGGCGGCCACCTCGCGCGCCAGCTCCCCCATGTCCATGTTCGCCAGGCCCCCCACCCCCGCCTTCACCCGGGCCACGTCCCGCGTCCACAGGGAGAGCAGCGTCAGGGCCTGCTCGGCCTCCTCGCGGCTTGCCCCGTACTCCTCCGCGAAGCGCATCAGCGGCAGCGCGTTGTCCGGCCGCAGAGCCTCGAAGCGGGTGAGGATGTCCTTGCGCTGGGTGAGCACCTCCAGGTCCAGGCTCAGCGCGCGCCCCAGGCTGCCACCGGCCATCACTGCGGCGAGCGCGGCGGTGGGCGGATCCAACTTCCGCTCCTGCTGCACGCGCTGGGCGACCAGATCCACCGGCAGCGGGCCGAAGTGCACCTTGCCGCAGCGGCTGCGGATGGTGGGCAGCAGCCGGTCCACCGCCGAGGCCACCAGGATGAGGGTGGTGTCGGAGGGGGGCTCCTCCAGCGTCTTGAGGAAGGCGTTCTGCGCCTGCACGTTCATCGTCTGCGCCGAGACGATGAGCGCCACCTTGCGGCGGGACTCCAGGCCGCGCAGCGACAGGCGCTCCTGCAGCCCGCGGATCTGCTCCACGCGGATCTCTCGGCTGGGCGTGCCGGTGAAGTCCGAGCGCCCCGCGAGCCCCCGCGCCACCCGCTCCTCGTCCGGCATGACCCACGTCACGTCCGGGTGGAGCCCCTTGAGGATGCGGGTGCAGCTGGCGCATGTCCCACATCCCACCCCAGGCTGCTCCGGACAGGTGAGCGCCTGGGCCAGCCCCACCGCCGCCCGCTCCTTGCCCACGCCTTCCGGCCCAGCGAACAGGTAGGCGTGGTGCACCGAGCCGCTGCGCAAGGCCGCCTGGAGTGCATCCACCGCACGGGGTTGTCCCACCACCGAGGCCAACGTCATGGGGCGTGTATCCCCGCTCGGGGTGCAGGCGTCAACCGCCACCTTGACCCGCGAGGAGCCGCTCGGCCAGAGTTTCCGGGCCTTGCTTCCCTTCCTGCAGAGTAATCTCTCCCTGGTTGCCGGTGTGGTGTTGGCCCTGCTGCTCGCGGGGGCCCGGGCGCTCAGCGCCGACAAGGACTTCCGGCGAGACTTGCAGGGCGCCATCCGCTTCCTGCTGGCGTTCCTGACCTGCCGCCTCGCGGCGTGGGCCCTGCCCAGCACGGTGCCCGAGACCGCGCAGAAGCTCGTCCAGGTGGCGTGGATGCTCACCTTCACCTTCGGTGTCATCCGCACCGGGGTGGCGGTGGCGCTGAAGGTAATCCGCCTGCGCTCCCCGGTGGCCATCCCGAAGATTCTCCGGGATGTCATCGACTTCGTGCTCTATGGGCTGGCGGCGCTGCCCATCGTCCAGTCCCAGCTCGACCTGAACCTGGGCGGGCTGCTGGCCACCTCCGCGGTGCTCTCGGTGGTCATCGGTCTGGCGCTCCAGGAGACGCTGGGCAACCTGTTCGCGGGCCTGTCGCTGCAGCTCGAGCGGCCTTACCAGGTGGGAGACATCATCCGCATTGGCGAGCACGCGGGGCGCGTGGTGCAGATTGGCTGGCGCGCCACGCGCATCTCCACCTTCCGGTGCGAGAGCGTCACCCTGCCCAACAGCATGGTGGCCAAGGAGGTGGTGCGGAACTTCTCCTATGGCTACGTGCCCATCGGCGCCGACATCTTCGTCAGCCTGTCGCGGGACACGCCCCCCAACACGGTGAAGGCCGTGGTGCTGGACGTGCTCCGGGAGATTCCCCTCATCCTGAAGACGCCCGAGCCCCAGTGCCGCACGTGGGGATACGAGGGCGCGTCCATCCGCTATCAAATCCGCTACTGGGTGTCGGACTTCAGCCAGGCCGACAACGCCATGGAGCAGATCTACACGCAGCTCTGGTACCGGCTGCGGCGCGAGCGCATCGAGCTTCCCATCCCCCAGCAGACCGTGCACATGCGCCAGGGCGCCCTGGAGCACATGGAGGTCTCCCGCGACACGGTGCTGGAGCTGCTCAAGGCGGTGGACCTGTTCTCGGTGCTGGACTCGCGCGAGCTGGAGCAGCTCCACCAGGACCTGGTGGCCCGGCGCTTCGGCAAGGGCGAGACCATCATCCAGGAGGGCGAGGCGGGGCACACCTTCTACCTGGTGGCCACCGGCGAGGTGTCCGTGCGCGCCGGCAAGGCGCAGGCAGAGGTGGCGCGGCTGCAGTGCGGCCAGACCATCGGCGAGATGTCCCTGCTCACGGGCGAGCCGCGCGCCGCCACGGTGGTGGCCCTGGAGGACTCGGTGCTGCTGGAGCTGGACCGGCCCGCCTTCGCGCGCATGTTCGCCTCCAACCCGGGCCTGGCGCACCGGCTCTCGGCGCTCCTGGCGCAGCGCCGCACCCAGCTGCGCGCGGTGGCCGCCCACAACGGCGGCCCCATGGATTCCACCCCCGAGGCAGGCCGCATCCTCGACCGGCTGCGGCACATCTTCGGAATCACCGGTTAGCGCGGCTCAACGCCCCGGGGCGGCCTTGCCAGGCGCGGGCGGGGCCACCTCCGGCTTCGACGCGGGGACCAGCAGGCTCACCCGGCCCTCGGGGTAGAGCGCGGTGAGCCGCTCCCCGCGGATCTCCAGCGCCGCGAGGTGCCGGCCGTAATAGGTGCTCAGGCCCGTGTCGATGAGCACCGCGCGCCCTCCGAACCGCACGCCGATGCGCCCATCCTGCGTGGGCGTGTGGCCCATCACCATCCGCCGCGCGCCAAAGCGCGTGAGCACCGCCTCCAGCCCCGGCCCCCACACCGCCTCGTCCTCCCGCGCATAGCCCCGGAACCACAGCGGGCCCCGCGGGTCCGTGCCCCCGCCCGGCGCCCCGCCCGGAAAGAGCTCCTGGCGCGTCCAGCGGTTCAGCTCCCCGAGCGTCTTCGCCGGCACCTCCGGGTGCAGCCCGCCATGCAGGAAGAGCGTGCCGTCGATGCGCACCACCGCGGGGTGCGTGCGCAGCCACCGGCCATAGCGCCCCTCCAGGCCATAGGCCGCCTGGTGCCCGGCGAGCCCCTTGGGAGCCCCAGGCGCATCGGGCGTGGCCGATTGATCCGCGAACGACGCCAGCTCCTCGGGGGTGACGTAGCGCAGGTCTCCGCGCATGTTCATCACCTCGTGGTTGCCCAGCAGCAGGTGCACGCGGCCCCCGGCGGCGAGCGCCTCGCGCTCCAGCCGCATCAGCAGCTCGAACGCCTCGCGCGTCCCCGCCCCCCGGTCCGCGATGTCCCCTGTCTGCACCAGGTGCGCCTTCCCACCGCTCCAGTGGCCCTGGGCATCGAGCAGCCCCGCGAAGCGCAGCACCTCCTTCAGCGCCTCCACGTCCCCGTGCACATCCCCCACCGCCACCACCCGCTCCACGCCCGAGAAGGTGTCCTCCGCCGCCTTCTCCGGGCGCGCGGGCGCCGCCGCGCCCAGCAGCGAGGCCAGCATCAGGACGCACAACGTGCGCGTCATCGGTACCCAGGCAGACATGTCTTTCCTGTCCAGAAGTAGGAGGTAAAAATTTTCAACCCAAGCACAACACCTTACATTCAACGGCCCTACCGCCGGATGTTCACCAGCCTCCGTTTCGATCATTCACCAGTCATCGATTGGAGGGGCAAGCAACCGTTGGGCCTTCCCCCAATTACAGGAAAGACAGCACTTTGCCCTCGATACGGACGCCGGTGAACGGCGCTGTCGAGGGGACGACATATGGATACGAGCTCGATCGGTGACGCCCGGGGGTTCTGCTCCAACGGGGGGAGATGGCCTCAACCCAGACTGCTCCTGTCGACCCTGTGGCTGCTGGGCGCCATGGCCTGTGGCACCGAGGAGCTGGCCGCCGAGCCCGGCGCGCCCGCGGAGAGGCACCAGTCCCTCAACTTCGCCAATGGCCTGTCCGCCAATGGCCTTTCCGCCAATGGCCTTTCCGCCAATGGCCTTTCCGCCAATGGCCTTTCCGCCAATGGCCTTTCCTCGGAGAGCTTCCGGGCGTGGTTCACCCACGCGCCGGCCCATGCGGACATGGTGATGCAGTACGTGGTGCGCTGCGCGGTGCCCGAGGGGCAGACCCGGACCTATACCCCGCCCTCTTCCACGCAGACCTACACCTGGCAGGGCGGGCTGGGACTCACGCCGGGATGGGCCGGCGGCCAGCCCATCTCCCTGGCCGAGCAGCAGCTGCTCACCGCCTGCCTGGCCGCCCACGTGAACAAGTACGGGGTGTCCATCCTCATCTCCGTGCTGGGCAAGACGGCCACGGGCCAGAGCATTCCCTACACGGCCACGGAGATTCAGGACTACGCCATCCAGGAGGGCTGCTTCTTCGGCAACATCTTCACCGGCCAGGGCATCTTCTACGGCAACGACTCGCACCTGCTGAAGGACAAGGAGACCTCGGCGCGCGCCTGCGTGCTCTCGTCGGATCACCCCGAGTCGATGAACGCGTGTTCGCCCATGGTCTACACCGGCCCGTGCGAGCAGCTCTGCACCCGGGAGCCCCACGCGCCCTTCTACACCGCATGCACCTGGAAGGGCGTCACCTACCGCCCCATCACCACCCGCATCCACCCGGACGACGTCTACAAGTGCGGGGACGGGGTGTGCCAGTTCACCGAGTCCTGCGGCCAGGGCACCACCGCCAACAGCTGCGAAAAAGACTGTGGCCGCTGCCCCTGAGGCCCCCCCGCTTCGGCGAAGGGTGCAAATCCCCACACACGCGCAGTTATCCGGGGATTCCATCGATTTCGCGTTGAAATAATCGAATTAAGCAGACACTTCTCTCTTCAGAGCCGTCACAATACGTCTGTCTTGCCAATCCTGGGCGATGGGGGCGTCCCGGAGGGCTACCGCGCCAGGCGGAGCCCATGGTCTTTCCCCCTGGGGGGGTTGTCCATGAGCTGCGTTCCATCCTGTACCGGCGAGGAGGCCTGACCATGAATCTCTCCTCGGACCTATCGCCGCGGCGGATCCTCGTCATCGACGACAATCCCTCCATCCACCAGGACTTCCAGAAGATCCTCACCCCCCCGGCCGAGCGCGCCTCGCTGAACGCGCTGGAGTCCGCGCTGTTCGGCGCCGTGCCCATGCGCAGCGCGGCCCCCGCCTACCCCTTCGAGGTGGACTCGGCCTCCCAGGGCGAGGAGGGGCTGCAGCGGGTGCGGGAGGCCCGGCGCGACGGGCAACGCTACGCGGTGGCCTTCGTGGACGTGCGCATGCCGCCGGGCATCGACGGGGTGGAGACCACCGCGCGGCTGTGGGAGGAGGACGAGGATGTGCAGGTGGTGCTCTGCACGGCCTACTCGGACTACTCCTGGGAAGAGACGCGGCAGCGGCTGGGCGCCACGCAACGCCTGCTCATCCTGCGCAAGCCCTTCGACAACATCGAGGTGCGCCAGATGGCCCAAGCGCTCACGGAGAAGTGGGAGCTGGCCCAGCAGAACCGGTGCCGGATGAAGGACCTGAACCAGGCAGTGCTCGCCCGGACGCGCGAGCTGGAGACCGCGCACGCGCGGCTGCGCCAGGAGATGGAGGACCGGGCGCGGCTGGAGGCCCGGCTCGCCCACGTGCAGCGCCTGGAGGCCCTGGGGCGGCTGGCTGCGGGGCTGGCCCATGAGGTCAGCGGCCCCCTGGGCTTCGTGGGCGTCAACCTCAGCTACATCCGCGAGGGACTGGAGACGCTGGCGGCGGGCAAGCCGCTGGAGGAGCCGGCGGATCTGATGGAGGCGTGCCGGGACGCGCTGCTGGGCACCGACCGCATCAAGCACATCGTCCAGGACGTGAAGCTCTTTGCCCGCGCGGACCGCAAGCCGGGCACCCCGGTGGACGTGCGCCGGGTGCTGGAGCAGTCCATCGCCATGGCGGGGGACCTGCTGGGCTCGCGCGTGCGGCTGGTGCGGGACTTCCACGAGGTGTCCCCCGTGTGGGCCAGCGAGCACGGCCTGGGCCAGGTGTTCCACAACCTGCTGGTGAACGCCGCGCACGCGCTGCCCGAGTCCCACCCCGAGCCCTGGGTCCGCGTCGCCACGCGCCAGCAAGGCCCGCAGGTGGTGGTGGAAATTCAGGACAACGGCAGCGGCATCGCCCCGGAGAACCTGGGCCGCATCTTCGAGCCCTTCTTCACCACCAAGCCGGTGGGGCTGGGCACCGGGCTGGGCCTGTCCATCTGCCACGGCATCATCACCGGCTTTGGCGGCAACATCACCGTGGACAGCATCCCCAGCCGGGGGACCACCTTCCGGATCCAGCTGCCCTTGCCTCCCTAACCCGTCTGGGGCCCGGCGCGTGCCCAGCACGCGCACCGGGCCCTGAACCGGGGCCTCCTCACGCTTGCCTGCCTGCTGTGAGGCCCCCGGCCGCACTCCGGGTATGGCGGATCTCTCGGGCGCGAACTTCTGCTTCGGGCCATTTCCGGGTAATCCTTGGGGCTGCGTGCGTCTTCCACTCTTTCTCGTCCTGATCTGCGCCGGCTGTGCCGTGCGTCCCGTCCACACCGTCCGCGCGGCGGCGCCCCCGGAAGCGGCCCGTGCGGAAGCCCCCGCCGCGGTGCCCACCGCCCCGCCTCCTGGAGAGCCCCTGCCCGCGCAGGAGGAGGTGGCGGCCGCCAGCCCTGTCCCATCCGAGCAGGCCCCGGAGGCCGTGGCCGCGGAGGACGCGGACGCAGAGGAGGAGGAAGGCGGCGAGGACGAGGCCGGGCTGGAAGAGGGCGACGAGGGAGAGGCCGGCGAGGCGGCCGCCAACCCGGGCGTGCCGGGGCTGCTCTACACCGCGGACCTGAGCGACGAGGAGCTGACGCGGCGGTGGAAGCAGGAGCCGCAGTCGCTCGGCTCGGTGTCCGTGGGATTCGTGGAGAGCGGCCGGTTGATCAACGGCATGCGCTTTCCGGACGGGGGCGCGGACTGGATCGTCGTCTCGCCGGAGAAGACGTACGCCACCGAGGAGACCATCACCTACGTCTCCCAGGTCATCCGCGCGGTGCGCGCCGAGCACCCGGATGCGCCGGCCCTGCGGGTGAACCAGATCTCCGCCAAGGAGGGCGGCTACATGCGCCCCCACAAGAGCCACCAGAGCGGCCGGGACGTGGACCTGGGCTTCTACTACCCCACCGTGGAGCCGATCCGCGCCCGGGACCGGGAGAACCACATCCACCTGGCGCGCAACTGGTCCCTGGTGAAGGCGCTGCTGGCGCACGCCGACGTGCAGCTCATCCTGGTGGATCGCCGCGTCCAGAAGGTGCTCTACGAGTACGCGCTGAAGGCGGGTGAGGACAAGGCGTGGCTCGACTCGCTGTTCCACGCGGGCTTCCAGTCGATCATCCGCCATGCGCGCGGGCACCGGGACCACTTCCACGTGCGCTTCTTCAGCCCGCGGGCCCAGGAGCTGGGCCGGCGCCTCGCCCCGCTGCTGGCGCTGCAGCCCGAGCAGAACATCGCCATGCACCGGGTGCGCTCCGGGGACACGCTGGGCGCCATCGCCCTGCGCTACAACTCCACCGTGAACGGCCTGCGCAAGTCCAACCGCCTCCGGGGCAACCTGCTGCGCATCGGACAGGTGCTCTCCGTGCCCCTGCGGGGGCCGTGCACGCGCTGCCCGGTGCCCCCGCCCGTCGTGTTGCCCCCGCGGCGCCTGGCCGCGGCCCCGGCGCAGACGGGCACCCTGGCGGCCGGCAAGCCCATGGAGGCGGTGCCGGCCACCGGCCAGTCCGAGGAGCCCCCCGCCAGCGAGGAGCCCAAGCCGCAGAGCCCCACCGTCGTGGGGACGCCGACGTCCTGACGTTCAGGCCAGGCGGGCCAGGGACCAGCGCGACACATCCCACGGCACGGGCTGGTCCGTGGCCTTCCACGCCGCGATGCGCCCCAGCAGCACGGTGAACTTGAACCCGTGCCCGCTCAGCCCGCCGAGCACCGTCACCCGCGGCTCCCCGGGCAGGGAGTCCACCACGAAGTCGTGGTCCGGCGTCATCGTGTAGAGGCAGACCCGCTCCAGCACCACGCGCGGGGACAGGCCCGGCAGGTGCGCCGCGCAGGCCTGGCGCAGCGGCTCCCGGTCATCCGCGTCCCGGATGTCCCGGTCCACCGCGTCAGGCAGGGTGGGCGTGCCCGGCTGGTGCCACGCCACCTTCACCCCGGGCGCCTCCCCGTCATACGGGAAGCCGTAGAAGTTCGTGGCGAAGTCGATCCACACCGGCAACCGCCCCGCGCCGAACTCCTCCAGCGGCGCCGTGGGCTCGAAGTGGCAGTACACCTGCCGCGTCACCGTGAACGGCAGCGGGACGAACGGGGAGAGCAAGCGCGCCGTCCAGGGGCCCGCCGAGACCACCACCCGGTCGAACCCGAGCACCTCCCCGCCCTCCAGCACCAGGTCCACGCGGTCCGCGCGCGGCTCGAGGGCCACCACGCGCGTCCCCGCACGCACCTGCGCCCCGTGCGCCGTGGCCAGGCGGAGGTTGGCACGGACGCAGGCGGAGGCCCGGAGAAAGCCCGCCTCGGGCTCGAATACCGCCGACTCGCCCGGCAGCAGACGGAACGCGGGGAACCGCCGCGCGCAGGCGGCCGGGTCCAGCTCCTCGAAGCGAACGTGGTTCTCCCCCAGGGCCCGGCGGATGGCCGCCAGTTCCGGGTGCTCCGCGGGGCCGAAGAACAGCCCACCGGTGCGCCGGAACAGCGGCTCGCCCGCCTCGCGCTCCAGCGCGTCCCAGAGCGGATATGCCTCGCCCATCAGCGCCGTGTAGAGCCCGTCCGTGTACGTCTTCCGGATGATGCGCGAGGTGCCATACGAGCTGCCCCGGTCATGGTCCGGCGCGAACTGCTCCAGCACCGTGACGGCGTGCCCCTCGTGCGCGAGGAACCGCGCCGCCGCGCTGCCCACGCCCCCTGCGCCCAGCACCGCGATGCGTGCCATGGCGGTGCCTCACATCCCCATGCTGAAGGGCCCACCCTTCTGCAGGGCCCGCTGGTAGGCAGGCCGCGCGTGGATGCGCTCCAGGAAGGCCCAGAGCTTCGGCCGGCTGGCATCCAGCCCCGCGCGCCCGGAGGCCGCCTCCAGGGGGAAGCTCATCTGGATGTCCGCGGCGGTGAAGTCCTCGCCCGCGAACCACGTGCGCTGGCTCAGCTCGCCCTCCAAGTAGTCCAGGTGCAGCTTGATCTGCGGGCCGACGAACGTGTTCTGCAGCTTGTCGGCCACCCCGCGCACGATGGGGCGCACGAAGAAGGGCGCCGGGGCGCTGCGGATGCGCGCGGCCACCAGGCCCATGAGCAACGGGGGCATGGCCGAGCCCTCCGCGTAGTGCATCCAGTACGTGTAGCGCAGGCGCTCGGGGCTGCCCTCGGGCGGCTTCAACCGGCCCTGCCCATAGCGGTCCACGAGGTATTCGACGATGGCCCCGGACTCGGCGAGCGTGTTGCCCCCGTCGGTAATGACGGGCGACTTGCCCAGAGGATGGATGGCCTTCAACGCGGGCGGCGCCAGCATCGTCTTGGGATCGCGCTCGTAGCGCTTCACCTCGTACTCGATTCCCAGTTCCTCCAGGAGCCAGAGCACCCGCTGCGAGCGGGAGTTGTTGAGGTGGTGGACGAGAATCATGGGGACCGTGGCCTTTCCGGTGGAACGTCGAGCAGCGATGCGGGCCCCCCTAGCACAGCGGCGCCGCTTCGCTGGTACCTGAAAAGCCCTCTGCATGGGATTACTGGAGGTTCCGGCCTTCCCCGGCTCTAATCCGTCCATGAGCCAACGCAACCTGACACGCCGCCACTTCCTCTACCTCGCGGGCCTGGGCACCGCGGGAACGCTGGTCGCCTGCGGAGACGAGAAGACCCCCGAACCCCCTCCCCTCCCCAAGGAGGTCTGGGTCTACGTGGGCACGTACACCACGGGCCAGCAGAGCCAGGGCATCTACCTGTGCCGGTTGGACCTGGAGACCGGTGCCCTCCAGCAGGTGGGCGTTACCCCAGGGGTGACCGACCCGTCATACCTGGCCGTGGACAGCCAACGGCGCCACCTCTATGCCGTCAACGAGTTGACCACGTTCGAGGGCAAGCCCAGCGGCGCCGTGAGCGCCTTCGCCATCGACCCGGACACCCACGCGCTGACCTTCCTCAACCAGCAAGCCTCCCAGGGCGGGGCACCCTGCCACCTGGAGGTGGATGCGGAGGATGGGTTCGTGCTGGTGGCCAACTACGTGGGGGGCAACGTTGCCGTCCTGCCCATTCAGGAGGGAGGCCGCTTGGGCCCCGCCGTCGATGTGGACCAGCATGAGGGCTCGGGGCCCGAGACAAGCCCGCATGCCCACCAGATCCGGCTGGATGCCGGCCAAAAGCATGCCCTGGTCCCGGATCTCGGAACGGACAAGATCATGGTCTACCGGTTCGACGCCGGGCAGGGAACCCTCACCCCGCATGCGCCCGCGTCCGTGTCCACCGCGCCCGGGGCAGGCCCCCGCCACCTGGCCTTCCACCCCAACGGCCGCTTCGTCTTCAACATCAACGAGCTGAACTCCACCCTCACCGCCTTCGCCTATGACGGCGAGCGGGGCGCCCTGACGCCCCTCCAGACCGTCTCCACGCTGCCCACGGATTTCACAGGCGCGAGCTATTGCGCGGACATTCACGTCAGTCCGGATGGCAAGTTCCTCTATGGCTCCAACCGTGGGCACAACAGCATCGTCGTGTATGCCATTGGGTCCGCTGGTGAGCTGACCTACGTGGAGCACGTGTCCACGCAGGGGAATTGGCCGCGCAACTTCGCCATCGACGCCACGGGCTCGTTCCTGCTGGTGGCCAACCAGCGTTCCCACTCCATCGTGACGTTCCGGCGGGATGCCCAGACCGGCAAGCTGACGCAGGTGGGGGCGCCCCTGGAGGTTCCCGCCCCGGTCTGCCTGCTCCTGGTACCGGCGTAGGCGCCCCGCGGGGCCCTCACTCCCGGAAGGTCGCGTCGCTGCGGTCCAGGTCCGTGGCGAGCGGCTCGCTGTACAGCAGGCGGTTGCGGTGCCGGATTGAGTTTGGGCGTGGCCATGTCATCCACGTAGACCTTGAGGTTGGACCCCACGGCCACCACGCGCACGTGGTGGGCCACCTGCGGTCCAGACACACTCTTCCTGTGCTGTCAATTCAACAAAGATCTCAATGGTGCGGTGCCGGGCGGTGGGCCCATAAAGCGCCGCGAGCCCGCCCTAAAGGGCAGATACCCAATCGGGCGATCCAATCCTACACCTTGAACGCAATGCACCCCAACATGAGCGATCCCTGCATTCACGTGTCAGAGGCGAGCTTCGATGAGGCCGTGCTGAAGGCCCAGGCGCCGGTGCTGGTCGATGTCTGGGCCGAATGGTGCGGTCCCTGTTCGAGGCTGGCTCCGCTGCTGGAGGAGCTCGCCGGTGAGTATGCGGGCCGGTTGACCATCGCGAAGCTGAACATCGACGAGAACCGGGACATCGCACGCCAACATGGCGTCCAGCGCATCCCAACGCTGCTGCTGTTCAAGGCGGGAGGAGTCGTCGCGGTCAAGGAGGGAGTGCCCTCCAAGCCACAGTTGACAGAGTTCCTGGCCGCCCACCTGTAGTCACGCAGTCAATCCAATCACTGACATCACCCGAAGGAGATACGCATGGCCACCCCCCGGTATTTCTCATTCATGCAGCGGCAGGACCAGGAGTTTGTGTTCGAACTGACCGATCCCGAGAAGATTCAGCAGGCCCTCGACATTCTCTCCGGAAAGGAGACGTTCAAGGTCCACGTCATGGGCAAGCTCGTGAAGAACAGGAGGCCCTACAACCCCAAGTGGGACTACCACCTCGATCCCGCCTCCATCAACTTCTTCGCGGTAGCCATTGAAGTGTGTGATGCCGACATGAGCTACGTGCAGGACCATCTGGACGAAGCGGGGGGCGCTTTTCTCCCAGGCTTCTTCTGGTGTCCGTGGAACTCCAGGCTGGTGAGGGAAGTCACCCTCTGACGCCACCGCCCGCAGGAAGAGCCAGCCCGCTTGCCAGGGCCACAGCCTTCCAAGGAACGTGGCCGCCTGGGAGTATCCTACGCAGCGGATGTTCTCCCTTCCTGGCTACACGCTCCTTGGAGCCCATAAGGCGACCCCCTCCCACCTGCTGCTCCGCGCGGTCAGGGACCTGGATGGCCTGCGGCTCATCCTGAAAACGCCCGTGGCCGCGGCGATCGGTCCACGGGAGCGGGAGCGGTACCGCCGCGAGTTCAGCATCCTCCAGCGGATCCGGGACATGCCGGGCGTGCCGCATGTCTACGGCTGCGAGCAGCTCCCCGATCGTCCGGTGCTGCTCCTGGAGGATGTCGAGGGCCAGCGCCTGTCCGAGCTCACGGCGGAGCCCTTGGAGGTGGGGCGCGTCCTGGCGCTGGGCATCTCCCTGTCCTCCACGCTCGCGGAGCTTCACCGCCGCGGCATCATCCACAAGGACGTCAAGCCCGCCAACATCTACCTGGCCGCCTCGGGAGAGACGCGCCTCATCGACTTCGGCAGCGCCAGCTTCCAGCGCGTCGAGCACGTGGATGCGCTCCTCTCACCGCACATCGAAGGGTCCCTGGAGTACATGTCTCCCGAGCAGACCGGGCGCATGAACCGCCCGGTGGACTACCGCACGGATCTGTACTCGCTGGGCATCACCCTCTACGAGCTGCTCACGGGCAGCCTGCCGTTCCACGGGAGGGACGCGCTCGAGTGGTTCCACGCGCACATGGCGCAGGCCCCGGTGCCGCCCCTGGAGCGGGTGCCGGGCCTGCCGCCGGTGCCGTCCGCCATCATCCTGAAGCTCCTGGCCAAGGTGGCCGAGGAGCGCTACCAGAGCGCCGAGGGACTGAGGGCGGACCTCGCGCGGTGCCTGGAGAACCTGAGCCGGGGCGTGCACGAGGAGTTCCTGCCGGGCCTGCAGGACTACTCGCCGCACTTCCAGCTTCCCCAGCGGCTCTATGGGCGTGACACGCACGCCACCGCCTTGCTGCAGGCGCTCGAGCGGGTCTCGCTCGAAGGCCGGCCGGAGCTCGTCCTGGTCCGAGGCTACTCCGGCATCGGCAAGTCCGCGGTGGTGCACGAGCTGCACAAGCCGGTGGTCCGCCAGCGCGGCTTCTTCCTCCACGGCAAGTTCGATCAGTTCCAGCGGGACATCCCGTACGCGCCCCTGGCCCAGGCCATCCGCGGGCTGACGCAGCAGCAACTGTCCGGCACGGACGCGGAGCTGGCGCGCTGGCGCGAGCACCTGCTGAAGGCGTGGGAAGGCGAGGGCCAGGTTCTCGCCGACGTGGTGCCCCAGCTGGAGCTCGTCGCCGGCAAGCAGCCGCCTGTCCCCGAACTCCCGGCCGCCGCGGCGCTGCACCGCTTCAACCGCGTGTTCCGCAGGTTCCTTGGCGTCTTCGCCACCTCCGAGCACCCGCTCGTCCTCTTCCTGGATGATTTGCAGTGGGCGGATCTGGCCAGCCTTCAGCTACTCCAGCACCTGCTCACCCACCCGGAGACGCCTCCGGTGCTGCTGATCGGCACGTATCGCGACAACGAGGTGAGCCCTGTCCACCCGCTGGCGCTCATGCTCGGAGAGCTGCGCAAGACGGGCGCGCGGACGACGGATCTGCAGCTCGATCCCCTGAGCCTCGACGACATCCAGCGGCTGGTGGCCGATACGCTTCCCGGCGCGGGCGCGGAGATTCGCGAACCGCTCTCGGTGCTGGCCCTGCAGAAGACGGGCGGCAACCCGTTCTTCCTGCTCCAGTTCCTGCGCACGCTCAACCAGGACGGGCTCCTGGTGCGCACGCCCGAGGGCTCGTGGCGCTGGGATGCCGAGGGCGTCCGGGACCGGGGCTACTCCGACAACGCCGTCGACTTCATGGTGGGCAACCTGCGCCAGCTTCCCGCCGCCACCCAGCACCTGCTGCGGCTGGCGGCCTGCGTGGGCAACGCCTTCGCCTTGCGGATCCTGCTCCTGCTCTCGCACCGGGAAGACGCCTCGGAGGTGGAGCAGGAGCTGGAGCCCGCGCTCCAGGAAGGCCTGGTGGCGAACACCGGCCCAGAGCAGTACCGCTTCCTCCACGACCGCATCCAGCAGGCGGCGCACGCCCTCATCCCCGAGGAGGAGCGCAAGGCCATCCACCTGCGCATCGGCCAGTTGCTGCTGGCGCGCCTGTCACCCGAGGAGCTGCAGGAGAACCTCTTCGATGTGGTGAGCCAGCTCAACGCTGGGGCCGGGTTGATCTCCAGCCCCACCGAGCGCCACCAGGCCGCGCGTCTCAACCGCGAGGCGGGCACCCGGGCCCGGGCCGCGACCGCGTTCCGCTCGGCCGCCCACTACTTCGCCATGGCCTTCCAGCTGCTCCCTGGAGATCCATGGGAGACGGACCCCGGGCTGTCCTTCCAGCTCCTGCTGGACCAAGCCCGCTGTGAGTTCATGAGCGGCAACCCCGAGCGGACGCGCCAGCTGCTGGAAACCCTCCAGCCGCGGGCCCACGGCCGCGCGAACCTGGCGACGATCTACCGGCTCCGGAGCGATCTCCTCCTGGCCCGGGGCGATTTCCAAGGTTCCTTCTCCGTCCTGCTGGAGGGCCTGTCCCTCGTGGGCATGCCGCTGCCGCCGAATCCCTCCTGGGAGGAGGTGCTCGCGGCCCAGCAGGAGGTGCAGGATCTCCTGGGGGAGCGTCCCATCGCGAGCCTCGCCGGACTGCCTCGCATGACCGAGCCGGACCTGGAGGCGGTGCTCCTGCTCCTGAGTGAGCTGTACGGCTCCACGCTCGTGGTGAGCCCCCACCTGCTCATCCTGCACCTGTGCAAGCTCGTCTCCCTCAGCCTGCGCCATGGCAACTCCCCCGCGTCCGTCCATGCTTACGGCAACTACGGGGTGATCCTGGGAGGGGCTTTCCAGCGCTACCGCGAGGGCTACGCCTTCGGGCAGCTCGCCCGCGAGCTCTCGGAGCGCTACGGCTCTCCCGCCCTCAAGGGCCGGGCGCTCTACTGCCTGGGCCTGCTCACCGGCTGGACCCAGCCGCTCGCCTCCTCGCTGGAGGTCATGCGCCAGGCCTTCCAGCACGCGCTCCAGGCCGGAGACATCCCCATCGCGGGATTCTGCTGTCCCTTCCTCGTCATGAATCGCCTGAACCTGGGGCACGCGCTGGAGGAGGTCGAACAGGAGGCGGTGGTGCGCATGGACTTCGTGCGCAAGGCCGGCGTCGTGGTGGTGAAGGACATCCTCCTCTTCCTCCAGGGCTATGTGCGGCAGCTGCGCGGCCTGACCCCCGTCTTCGGCGCCATGAGCGGCGACGGCTTCAACGAGGAGTCCTTCGAGGCCGGGCTGGCCCCCAAAGGCAGCAGCTTCATCCAGTGTTGGTACTGGCTCATGCGCATGAAGGCGCGCTACCTGAGCGGCGGCTTCGAACAGGCGCGCGAATCCGGCGAGCGGTGTGCCGAGCTGAGCTGGAGCCTGATGGGCCGCTACCTGTTCGCGGAGTTCACCTTCTTCCGCGCCTTGAGCCTGGCCGCCTGCTTCGAGCGGATGCCTCCCGAAGGACAGGCCCCGGCACTCGAGACCCTCCGGCAGGCCCAGCGGCAGTTCGCGCAGTGGGAGGAGAACTGCCCGGAGAACTTCCGCGCGCAGGAGCGGATCCTCTCCGCGGAGCTGGCCCGGCTCACGGGCCTTGAGTGGGAGGCCCTCCACGCCTGTGAGGAGGCCATCCCATGGGCTCGCCAGCAAGGCCTTCCCCAGCTCGTGGGCCTCGCGTGCGAGCTCGCCGCCCGCTTGGGACGCGCGAGGCTGCCCCTGCTCGCGGACGCCTATGCGCGAAAGGCCCGGGAGGCCTACCTGGGCTGGGGGGCTCTGGGGAAGGTGCGGCAGCTGGAGGCGCAGTGGCCCGAGCTGGCCTCCGCCACGGCGGCCCTGGAGTCCGTCACCGGCACGGCCTCGGCACAGCTCGACGTGCTCTCCGTGGTGAAGGCGCAGCACGCCATTTCCGGGGAGATCGTCCTCGACCGGCTGGCGGACACGCTGCTCAAGGTGGCCATCGAGAATGCCGGGGCGCAGCGGGGAGCCCTGGTGCTCCTCCAGGGCGGCAAGCTGTCGGTGGTGGCGGACTCGGCAGCCCCGCCGGGGCCCTCCGGGGCAGACGGGAACGAGGAGAGCCTGCCCTGGACGCTCATCGCCTATGTCCGGCGCACCCTGGAGCACGTGCTCCTCGATGATGCCACCCAGCCCCACGCGTTCTTGGAGCAGGGGTGGCTCGCGCGCACGCGGGCCCGCTCGGTGCTCTGCCTCCCGCTGGTGCGGCAGGAGGAGTTCCGCGGGGTGCTCTACCTGGAGAACAGCCTCGCCACCCACGCCTTCACGCCCGCGCGGCTCGCGCTGCTGGGGTACCTCGCCTCCCAGGCCGCCATCTCCATCGAGAACGCGCGGCTCTACGCGGAGGTGCAGCGGGCCGAGACGGCCCTGCGCCGCGCCAACGACGAGCTGGAGAAGCGGGTGGAGGAGCGCACGGGGGAGCTGAGAAAAGCCCAGGCGCAGTTGTTGGAGACGGCGCGCTCCGCGGGCATGGCCGAGGTGGCCACCAGTGTGCTCCACAACGTGGGCAACGTGCTGACCAGCGCCATCATCAACGTCGAGGTGCTCCACCAGACGTTGAGCGCCTCCCGCGTGGGACGCCTGAAGCAGGTCTCCACGATGCTCCAGGAGCATCAGAGTGCCCTGGCGGACTTCCTGACCCGGGATTCACGCGGCACCTTGCTTCCTGGATACCTGACGAGCCTGGCCAACGAGCTGCTCCGGGAGCAGGCCACGCTGCAGGAAGGGCTGGCTGGGATGACCAAGCACATCGAACACGTGCGGGCCGTTGTCCATTTGCAGCAGACCTACGCCCGGAGCACGCTCCTCCTCGAAGAGTGGGAACTCTCGCAGCTCGTCGAGGACGCCTTGAGCATCCAGATGCCCGCGCTCAAGAGCCACGGCGTCTCCGTGACCCGGCAGCTCGCGTCACTGCCCAAGGTCCGGGTGGACAAGCACAAGGTGCTGCAGATCCTGATCAACCTCATCAACAACGCCAAGGACGCCATGGCCGCGTTGCCCAGTGACCGCCGGATCCTGCTCGTGCGGCTCGAGGCGAAGGAACCCATGGCGCGCATCCAGGTGGTGGACCAGGGCGTGGGCATCGCGCCGGAGATCCACGCTCAGCTCTTCTCCCAGGGCTTCACCACGCGCGAGGGGGGCCATGGCCTGGGCCTGCACTCCAGCGCGCTGGCGGCGCGGATGCTGGGCGGGCGCCTCCTGCTGGAGAGCGACGGACCGGGCAAGGGCGCCACGGCGACGCTGGAGCTGCCCCTGGTCTAGCCCTCCAGTAGACTGGTGGACCTTCCGTAACCCAGAGGTCCTTCCTGATGCTCAAGCCCGTTGCACTCCTGCTGCTCCTCTCCTCCCCTGCGCTGGCCCGGCAGGTCAATATCTCCTCGGTGTCCCAGCTCCAATCGGCCCTCGCGGGCGCTCAAGCCGGGGATGAACTCATCCTCGCGGACGGCACCTATGCGGTGAACGCCAACCTGAACTGCTCGGTGAATGGGACGGCGCAGGCCCCCATCATCGTACGTGCCCAGAACCGGCTGGGAGCCCTCATCCGCTTCAACGCGGTGGAGGGCTTCAAAGTCTCGGGCGCCCACTGGAGCTTCGAGGGGCTCGACATCCAAGGGGCCTGCTCGGACGACAACACCTGTGACCACGCCTTCCACGTCACGGGCCACGCCGAGCACTTTGTCCTGCGCGACAGCCGCGTGCGCGACTTCAACGCGCAGCTCAAGGTGAACGCCACCCAGAACGGAGGCAAATGGGAGATTCCTCACGCGGGGCTCATCGAGCGCAACGAGCTGGCCGACACCAGCCCCCGGGAGACGTCCCATCCGGTGACGAAGCTCAACATCGACACGGGCGACAACTGGATCGTCCGCGACAACCTCATCCGCGACTTCCACAAGAACGGCGGGGACTCCGTCTCCTACGGCGCATTCATGAAGAGCGGTGGCAACAACGGCGTGTTCGAGCGCAACCGCGTGCTGTGTACCCGGGATGTGGCCACCGGTGGCACCCGCATCGGGTTGTCCTTCGGGGGCGGCGGGACGGGCGCTGCCTACTGCGCGCCGAACTTCGATGCCAACAAGCCGTGCGATCCCGAGCACACCGGCGGCACGATGCGCAACAACGTCATCGCCAACTGCTCGGACGTCGGCATCTACCTGAACAAGGCCCGCTCCACCCAGGTGCTCTTCAATACCCTCGTGTCCACGTCGGGCGTGGACTTCCGCTTTGCCTCCAGCACGGGCGCCGCGCACGGCAACGTGCTGTCGGGGACCCTGCGCCGCCGGGACGGCAGCACGTTCGAGGCCGGCACCAACCTGCTCAACGTGAGCACGGCCACCTTCTCCGGCTGGTACCAGGAGCCGCTGAAGGGAGACCTCACGGTTCGAGGGAACGTGTCCTCGCTGATTGGCGCCGCGGCGGCCCGGCCGCAGGTGGTGGATGACTTCTGTGGCCGGCCCCGTCCAGCCCAGGGCGCGTACACGATGGGAGCCCTGGAGCACTCGCTCGGGGATTGCGCGGGCTGGCCCCCCGATGGGGGCAGCACATCTCCCGGCGACGGGGGGACGGACGGGGGCGTGGACGGAGGGGTGGACGCGGGTACCCCCTCGCCCGTGGACGCAGGGGGGACCAACGATGGGGGACCGGGCGCGGAGGGCCCTTCCGAGGAGGAGGAGGAGGCTGCCAGTGAATCCGGCTGCTCCGCGAGTCCGGGGGTGAGCGCCACGCTCCTGCTCATGGCCCTGGGGCTTCTGGCGTTCTCCCGCCCCCGGCACGCGCCCGGCCGGAAATAGCCCGCCTCCCGGCCAGCGTGGATTCGCGCAGGTAACAAAACCGCGCGAGCCCGTCTTCTTCTCGACTGCCGTGGAGACCCGGCCCTGGGCCGCCCTCCCCGGCAGGCAATGCACCCGCCTCTCAGAGGAGAAGACACCGTGAAGAGAAGTATGAAGTTCGGAGCCCTCGCGCTGCTGCTGGCCGGCGGCTGCGTGGACTCGAATCCGGAGCAGCTCGCGCCCTCCCCCTCGGCTGCTCCCTTCCGCCCCTCCACCCAGGCCCGTGCCATCGGCACGGTCACCACCTCCGAGGAGACCGGCTGGACCCAGGCGGGCCACCTCGGCGCCCCGCTGCTGCAGCACACCGCCACCCGGCTGCAGGATGGCCGCGTGCTCGTCGCCGGCGGCTACACCCAGCGGGCCGAGCTGTTCAATCCAGCCACCGGCACCTGGGCCCCCACGGGCAATGCGCCCGCCAGCTATCGCGGGGCCACCGCCACGCTGCTGCCCTCGGGGAAGGTGCTCGTCACGGGCGCCAACAGCAACGGCATCTCCGCGTCGCTGTATGATCCGGCGAGCGGCACCTGGACCGCGACCGGCAGCCTGGCGGCGCCGCGCTACCACCACACCGCCCTCCTGCTGGCCAACGGCCAGGTGCTGGTGACGGGTGGCACGGCCAGCGAGAGCGGCACCACGCCGCTGGGCTCGGCCGAGCTGTATGATCCGGCCACGGGCACGTGGACGGCCACGGGCTCCCTGGTGGGGGCGCGCCACCACCACACCGCCACGCTGCTGCCCAACGGCCAAGTGCTGGTCGCCGGTGGTGGGAACGCCTCGGGCCGGCTGAGCTCGGCCGAGCTGTTCACGCCCGCCACGGGTACCTGGACGAGCGTGAGCGCCCTGGGCACGGCCCGCTCCAGCCACACCGCCACGCTGCTGGCCAACGGCCTGGTCCTGGTGACGGGCGGCGCCTTGGACGGTGAGCCCTCCACCCGCGCCGAGCTGTTCAACCCGGCCACGGGCACGTGGACGGCCACGGGCCCCCTGCTCCACCCCCGCCGCAACCACACCGCCACGCTGCTGGCCAACGGCCGCGTGCTGGTAACGGGCGGCTATGATGATTCCGCCGGCATCCAGACCGCCGCGGAGCTCTATGATCCGGCCCGCGGTGTGTGGGACGCCCTGCCCTCCATGGGGGTGTCGCGCTACCAGCACACGGCCACGCTGCTGGCCAACGGCCGCGTGCTCGTGGCTGGCGGCTTCAGCACCGGCGACCAGACCTCCTCCGAGGTGTTCTCCGCCACCTACGTCGAGGTCACCCTCGGCACGGGCACCGGCTGGGAGCTGATGAACATCAGCGGCGCCAACACGGACAACAGCGAGCTGCCGGCATTCGACTCGAACGTGTACGTGGTCGGCGACGATACCGGTATCGCCCACGCGCCGATGCCCGGCGCGCTCCGCACGAAGCTCGCCGCGTCGTCCGCCAACCGGTCGACGGTCTTCATCCTCGACAAGAAGATCCTCGACGAGATTCACCTCTCCGAGCAGCAGGGCACGCTCACCCCCTACCTGCAGTCCATCGCCACACCGGCGGAGACCACCCTGCTGGCGGAGGACGACTCGTGCCCGGACGAGGCGCTCGAGCCGAAGCAGAAGACCTGGGACTTCACCAAGTACCTCACGGCCACCAAGGACCTGGGGGATGGCCTCTCGGGCACCATCAAGACGAGCGGCAACCTTGAGGCGAAGGCCACGCTCACGGCGAACGTGAACAAGGTCCGCGCGCGCATCCTCGCCTGGTGCGTGCCCGCGGGCTTCGATCTCCAGCAGGTCACGGTCGATGCCAAGGGGGCCCTCAACTATGGCGCCTCCGTGGAGGGGTCCATCTCCTCGACGAACGGGTGGGCGTTCCCCATCGCCAAGCCGCACCTGGGCAGCATCGCCTTCCTGGCGGGCCCGATCCCGGTCTACATCGGCGTGAACCTGCCCCTCACGATGGGCCTGGACCTCAAGACCACCGTCACCGGGCAGATCAGCTACACCGCCAACCAGAGCATGGGCGTGAACTACAAGGCCACGTGCACGTTCGACGGCTGCACCGACGAGTCGAGCGTCACCGCGCCCACGTCCTCGGGAACCGATGTCGCCGGCAGCATCCAGGGCCGCATCGAGCCGTCCGTGTGGGCGCAGGCCGCCGTCCGGGCCTACCTCTACTCCGAGCATGCGGCCTATGCCCAGGTGGGCGTGCGCCCCTACGTGGATGGCGATCTGTGGGGCTACGTTGGCTACAACTGCGGCGACGCCGATGGCGATACCCAAGAGGAGTTCGTGCGGGGCAGCTACTTCGACCTCAACTGGCGCGTCAACGTCACCGCGGAGGTGAGCGGCCTGTCCATCTTCACCAAGGAGTGGACCAACCTCTGGTCCACCGGCAAGCAGCACATCTACTTCAAGAACCTGGCGCCGACGGTCCCCGGAGGATGGACGCCCTTCGATCCCATGATGGTGGGCTCCGCGAACCCGGGCCAGTACGACAACACCGCCTACAGCATCCGGATGCGCCCCTGCTTCCCGTTCCAGGGTGAAAACGCCATCAACTACGAAGTCAACTGGGGCGACGGCGCGGCCGAGAGCTTCTCGGGCGCCAAGTTCGACACCGTCGCGCTCAAGCGCCACGCCTGGCAGCAGGAGGGCCTGAAGACGGCCAGCGTGAAGGCGGTGAGCGACAGCCACGGCCGCACCTTCAACTCCACGTACCAGCGCACCATCGACGTCTTCCACCAGCAGAACCCCACAGTGCCCCCGGAGTACTTCCGTCAGGTGAACGTGGATGGGCAGATCGATCTCAAGGAGGATGATGGTACCAACAAGTATGCGACCATCTGGGTCAACGACGTCGCCTACCTCGATCCGAGCAACCCGACCGCCACGTTCCACTACTCGCAGTGTGTGGAGGACGAGGTGCGCGGCGAGGTGGATGTGGTCCTCACCCTGCTGGCGGACAATGTCACCGTGCAGGCCAAGGCCACCGGCAAGCTGTTCGAGGGAAACACGGACTGCAATACGGACGATCTGGAAGGTGAGAAGTCGGCCGAGGGGGCGGTGGCGCGGGACGGCTCCCACCCGCTGCAGTTCCGGATCGACAACACGGAATGGCTTTCCACCGACTACCTCTCGCTCAACCTCACCGTGACGAACAACCCGCAGCAGCCGTAGCACCCGGCACTCACCGCACGTGAGCACAGGGCGCGCCGTGGGCTTCGCAGCAGGCCCTCGGCGCGCCCCTTTTTCCCCTGTGTGAAGTGGTCAGACACGGGCCGTGTTGGTAGCCTTCTTCGCTTCTCTTCTGTCTTTTCTGAGAACAGCGAAGGGGTTTTCCATGTCTCAACCGGGTCTAGTGATTGCCGTCCTCGTCGCATGCGCGTCCGCACTCGCGGCTCCACCCGCGCGTTCCGAAGCGGAACAGGCCGCCTCCGCGGCTTCACCGTTCGCGGTGACGCGCCAGCACGTCACCGCCGACATCTACCACTATCAGTTCGAGATCCGCGCCGGCTCCACGCCGAACGCTCGCGTGCGCATCCATCGTGTCGTCCGTGAGATTTCGCCCTGGCGGCCGCGTCCTACCTCGCACGCGGTGATGCTGCTTCACGGCGACTTTGCCAACTTCGTCACGAACTTCGTGCCGACGCTCGGTCATCCCGCGTCACCAGCGCCGGGACTTGCCCCGTATCTGGCGTCCCGCGGCATCGATGCCTGGGGTGTCGATCGGCGCTGGACGCTGCCCACGGCGGACGGTGATGTCTCGGATCTGGGCGGGATGGGCATCGATCAGGCGCTCGGGGATACCGCGGCCGCGCTCGCCTTCGCACGGGCGACACGGACCGTCACCGACCACGATCCGGGCCGGATCGTCCTCGGCGGCTTCTCGCATGGCGCCCAGCTCACCTATGCCTACGCCGCCGCCGATGGCCGCCATGTCTCGGCGATCGCCGCGCTCGACATCTATTACGACATCGCGCCCGAGGACGCCGATCTGCAGGCCCTGGCGTGCGCCAATGCCGCGGCGGAGCGGGAGGCTCTCGCCGAAGGCGTGACGGACTCCAGCAACAGCTTCTTCATCACCGCCGGAGAGCTGGCGCGAAGCGCACCCGATGCGCCGTCGCCCCTGTTCCCGTCCTACACGAACCGGGGCGCGCTGCTCGGGACGGCGGGTTTGACCTACTTGTTCTCGCCGTACACGCCGCTGTACCACCTGATTGCCCCGATCCTCGACGCCGATGGCAACGTGACGGCGGCGCGCGAGTCGTCCGAGGACAGCGTGAGCGCGTGGTTCGCCAGCGCGCCGCCGCACCAATCGCTGCGGGAGGCCGCCGATTTCGACGAGATCTGGTGCGGCACTTCGCAGCGGCCCGGGCTCGCGAACATCCGTGTCCCGCTCTTCTATCTCGGCGCTGCGGGTGGGTTCGGCGACCGCGGCCTGTATTCGGCGGCACGGGTCTCTTCGAAAGACGTCACCACGCTCGTGGTCCGCCGGTTCGAGCCGGATCGCGTCGCCGAGGACTTCGGCCACGGCGACCTCTTGTACGCGGCCGACGCACCAGCGCTCGCCTGGCAATCGCTCGCGGAGTGGTTGCTGCGCCACTGACCAGAATGTCAGACAATACACCCCACCCGCGCCCCTCCTCCTGGCAGGGCAACTAGTATCCGCACTTCCGGGTAATCATCCGGGAGGGCGACTCCATGCCAGCACTGTCACGCACCTTCAGGTAGAGCGTATTCCAGATGATCTCCGTCCGGTCGAAGACCGAAGGGCAGTAGAAACCATTGCTGGTCCCCCCTGCATCCCAGCCGCCCGTGTACTCAGTGCCATCCGGGTACCGGATGCGCTCCTGCCAGAAGTAGGTATATCCCCCGGTACCACCGCTGCCGCTGGCCGTGCAATTGACCTGGGAAGCGGGATACGAGCACGAGAGCGTGGCCGTGGGGCAATCCTGGACAACGGACAGGGTGAGCGTCCGGGGGGCCTCCAGACACGTGGTGCGATTTTCATTGCTGTCGATCACCATCGGGTAGGCCTTCACCTCCACCGTGTGCGTTCCACAGGTGGCCCCCGCACTGCTCATGTACCAACTGCCGGAGTTTCCCGGACGCTCCTCGACAATGCGCAGGACGCCATCCACCCGGTACTCCAGCCTCACGGCGTTGGCGAAAGTCGACACCGCCCAGGCCCCATGTCCCGCGATCTCTCCGCCGTAAGAGGTCATTCCCACCGTGTTCAGAGCCGTCACACTCAAGCCAGAGCACAGGGCGGACTGTTGGGTGCCCACTGCCTCCTCCGGGGCCAAGGTCCCCTCCTCAGGGGCTCCGCAAGCCACCCACATCAAGGCACCCAGAGCAATGCTCAGCGAAGACCGTCTCGACTCTTTTTCCATTGGAAACCCTATCAGACCGGATTACATGTCTAAACTACCAGACACGCACTCCCCGCGCAAAGCATCCCGGCCGTGGCGCCCCTGTTGACTCGTCCATAAAGACGGATGCGTTTTCCCAGGTTGGACTTCCCCGTCGGTCCACCGGCCCCACCTTCGGCTCTACACGCCAGGAGGGGCACCGCATGTCTCCCACCCCCACGCTGAATGCTCCCTGGGACCTGACGCGCGCCAGGCTCAGGACGCCGTCCCGTTGGCCCGTTCTCATTGTATGGCTGTTGCTGTCAGGCTGCGCCGGCACCAAGACCTCCAGCGCCGCAGCCCCCGGCCACCCCGGCAGTCCCGCAGTCTGGACGCCCGCGGACAAGATGGGCTTTGGCACTTCGCGCAGCGAGGCCAGCCGGGTCTGGTTCACGCTGGGCTCCCGGGGCGAACTTACCGAGGTCTACTACCCCACCCTCAGCACCCCGAGCGTACGGGACTTGCGCTTCGTGGTCTCCGACGGCCGCACCTTCGCCGAACTGGAGCACGAGGCCTCCGAGTCCCGTGTCGAGCGGGTGGATCCGCGCAGCCTCACCTTCCGCCAGGTGAACACGGCGCGCTCCGGCAAGTACCGCCTCACCAAGACGTATGTGACGGACCCGGAGCGGCACGTGGTGCTCATTCAGGTGCGCTTCGAAGCCCTCTCCGGCGGGCCCTACACGCTGCATGTGCTGCACGACCCGTCGCTGTCCAATGACGGAATGGATGACACCGGCACAAGCCAGGACCGAGCGCTGCTCGCCACCGATGGCACGTCCGCGAGCGCCCTGCTGGCCTTCCCTGCCCTCACGCGGCCCTCCAGTGGCTACCTCGGCGTGAGCGATGGGTGGAGCGACCTTCAGAACGACTTCACCCAGGACTGGGAATACAACGCGCCGACTGCGGGCAACGTGGTGCAAACCGCCCGGCTGGAGGTGGATGGACAGGACCGCCAGGAGGTGACGCTCGCGCTCGGGTTTGGCACCACCGGGAACGAGGCCCACACGGCCGCCCGGGATTCCCTGGCCTCGGGCTTCGACACGGTAGCGGAGCGGTACACCGCAGGCTGGCATGGCTACCTGGACGGCCTGCCCCGCGCCCCCGCAGGCGCTCAGCCGTGGCAAGCCACCTATGACGTCTCGCTGATGGTGCTGGCGGCCTCGGAGGACAAGACATACCGGGGCGCCTTCGTCGCCTCGCCCAGCATGCCGTGGGTCTGGGGCAACGGGGAGGTGGAGCGGCCCTCCGGCCCCTACCACCTCGTCTGGTCGCGTGACCAATACCAGGTCGCCACCGCGCTGCTGGCCGCCGGAGACCGGGCGGGTGCAGGCCGCGCCCTGGACCATCTCTTCCAGGTGCAGCAGAAGCCGGATGGCTCCTTCCCTCAGAACGCCGAGGTGAATGGCAAGCCGCGCTGGGGCAGCCTCCAGCTCGATGAGGTGGCGCTGCCCCTCGTCATGGCCTGGCAACTGGGCCGGACCGATGCTGCCACGTACACCGCGCACATCAAAAAGGCCGCGGACTTCCTGCTCGCCAATGGCCCAGTCTCTCCCCAGGACCGCTGGGAGAACCAGGGCGGCTACTCGCCCGGGACGATCGCGGCGGAGATCGCCGGGCTCGTCTGTGCCGCGGACCTCGCGCGCCGCAACGGGGACACCGCGTCCGCGGAGCGCTACGAGGCCACCGCGGACTCCTGGCAACAGCAGGTGGATGCCTGGACGGTCACCACCAACGGCCCGCTTGCGCCGACCCCCTACTACCTGCGCGTCACCAAGGACGGGAACCCGAACGCCGCCACCGTGTACTCGCTGGGCGATGGCGGCCCATCCGCCGTGGACCAGCGCCAGGTGGTGGACCCGAGCTTCCTGGAACTGGTGCGGCTGGGCGTGAAGCCCGCGAAGCACCCCGCCATCGTGCAGACACTGCCCGTGGTGGATGCCCAGCTCGGCGTCCAGACACCCCAGGGGCTCCTGTGGCGCCGCTACAACCACGACGGTTACGGCGAGACACGCGAGGGCGGCGAGTGGTTCATCAGCGAGCCTGACACCGGGAAGACCTTCGGGCGGGCCTGGCCCATCTTCGCGGGCGAGCGCGGGGAGTACGCGCTCGCCGCGGGGCTGCCCACCGAGGGCTACCTGGCCACGATGGCGGGCTCCCGGAACGCCGGGGACATGCTGCCCGAGCAGGTCTGGGATGGGCGGCCCCCCACCGGCCAGCCCGGGTTCGTGGCGGGACAGGGCACCTTCTCCGCCACCCCGCTGCTGTGGACGCACGCCCAGTTCGTGCGCCTGGCCTGGTCCCTCCAGGCGGGCTACCCCATCGAGCAGCCCGCCGTGGTGGCCTGCCGCTACACGGGCATCTGCGAGCGGTGAGCCCCGCGGTAGGACACGGCTACCAACGGAGGCGCCCGTCGCCACCTCCGTGGCCACCGTGAAGGCCGTGGCATCGAGCACGCTCCACAGCTCCTTGCTCACCCGCTTGCCCTTCAGCACGCTGCCCTCATTCCACGCCACCAGGAAGTTCGTCCCATCGAAGCCGAAGGCCGGGCTGCTGCCCGTCCCGGCCACCGGGAGGGCCCCGTCCCCCGAGCGACTTTGGCTGGCAACACCTCCGGCGGGGACGTAGCTTGAACGCAAACGACATGACGCTTCCTTCACACCCTTCCGAACCAGACGTGGACGACGCGCGCGAGCGGGTGCTGGTGTTGCTCAAGCGCCACGGTTGGAACGCGACGTCCTTCCAGGTGTTGCAGCCGGGCTTCCGCTACTGGTTCGCGCCGGAAGGGGACGGCTGCATCGCGTACGTGGACACGGGGGGCGCATGGGTGGCGGGAGGCGGCCCCATCGCCGCGCCGGAGCGGGTGCGCGACGTGGTGGAGGGCTTCCACCGAGCGGCCCGGAGCGAGGGGCGGCGCGTGAGCTTCTTCGCCACGGAGTCGCGCTTCTCCCAGCTCGTGCCCTTCGAGGAGCTTCCCATTGGCGAACAGCCGGTATGGGATCCCTCCCAATGGGAGAAGGTGGTGCGAGGCAGCCGCAGCCTGCGTGAGCAGCTGCGCCGGGCGCGCTCACACGGTGTCCGCGTGCGCGAGGTGCCCGCGGAGGTGATGGAGACGGAAGGACATCCGCTGCGCGCGGCGGTGGAGGTGCTGGCGGAGCACTGGCTGGCGTCGCGCCGCATGGCGACCATGGGCTTCCTGGTGGGGCTGGCCCCGGGCGCCTTCGCCCGAGAGCGCAGGGCCTTCGTGGCGGAGGTGGAAGGCCGCGTGGTGGGCTTCCTGTCGGTGACACCCGTGTACGCGCGCGGCGGTTGGTTCCTCCAGGATTTGCTGCGCGAACCGAAGGCACCCAACGGCACGGCGGAGACGCTGGTGGACGCCGCGATGAGGGCCGCAGCGGAGAACGGGCGCCGCTACGTGACGCTGGGGTTGGCGCCGCTCGCGGGTCCGGTGCGGCCGGGGCTGCGGTTCGCGCGCAACGCGGGGCGCCCCCTCTTCGATTTCGAGGGACTGCGCGCCTTCAAGGCGAAGTTCCGCCCCGATGGATGGGTGACGCTGTTCCTCGCCCATCCGAAGGATGAACCGGCTCCATGGGCGGTGTACGACGCGCTCCGGGCGTTCGCGCGCGGAAGCCTGGTGCGCTTCGGGTTGGTGACGCTGCTGCGTCGGCCGCGATTCTTCGTGCGCACGCTGACGGCGCTGCTGGTGCCGTGGACGGCGCTGCTGGCGTTGCCCATGAGCGCGCGTTGGTTCCCGTCGCCGTGGGTACAGCACGGCTGGGTGGTGTTCGACGTGGGGCTCATCGTGGGGCTGCTCATGCTGCTGCGCCGTTGGCGTGACGGGCTGGCCACGCTGCTGGGCAGGCTCACCACGGCGGACGCATGTCTCACGCTGGTGCAGGCCGTCGCCTTCAACGCCGCCCGGGCGAAGGGCCCCTGGGACTGGAGCATCATCGTCGCGTCGGTGCTGGCCCCCGCCACCGCGTCCGCCATGTTGTTGCGCTCGCGTGATCTGCGCGTCCCGGAACCCTAGCCCGGATCGATCACCGGGGGAGGGATCACCGGGTGGGGACCCACCGATAACTGAAGAGTTCTCAGGCACTTC
>NZ_JAHXBH010000021.1:0-143249 GCF_020103775.1 Allostigmatella hybrida | reverse complement strand
CCTCCGGCCTCGACGCAGCCGCGGGCGCGCTGGAGGAGGTGCAACGGCTGGTGGCCCACATCCGCGAGCGCTGGCCCACCACCCGGCTGGTGCTGCGCGCCGACTCGGGCTTCGCGCGAGACGAACTCATGACCTGGTGCGAGCAGAACGGCGTCGACTACGTCTTCGGCCTGGCCCGCAACAAGCGGCTGGAGGGAATGATTGCGGCGGACCTGGAGCTGGTGCGAGAGGTGTCGCGCGAGGAGCGCGAGGGAGCGCCGACGCGTGCCTACCGCGAGCTGCGCTACCAGACACGCGACTCCTGGACGCGGGAGCGGCGCGTGGGGGCCAAGGCCGAGTGGCTGGGCGACAAGCACAACCCGCGCTTCGTCGTGACGTCCCTGTGCGAGCAGCAGCACCTCGCCCAAGCGCTCTACGAGGAACTCTACTGCGCCCGAGGCGACATGGAGAACCGCATCAAGGAGCAGCAATTGGGCCTCTTCGCCGACCGGACGAGTGCCCACACGATGCGGGCCAATCAGCTGCGCCTGTGGTTCGCCTCCGTGGCCTACGTGCTGCTCAACCTGCTGCGCCACTTCGGCCTGAAGGGCACCGAGCTTGAACGCGCGCAGGCGGGCACCCTTCGGCTCAAGCTGCTGAAGGTGGCTGCCCTCGTGCGCGTCAGCGTCCGCCGCGTCGTGCTATCCCTGAGCGCCGCGGCCCCGGTGAAAGACCTCTTCGCTCGCATCGCGGAACAGCTGCGCACCGTCCCCGCCCCTTCCTGACGCCCGCTGCTCTTTGACAACCTCGCGCGGGCCCCGACTCCGGCGGGAGAGGGCCGCGCTTTGCCTGTTGCAGAAACCAGAACCGCCGCGAGGCAAAGCGCGAGGCCACCAGCAGGCTTCGCTGCGACACCAGCCCTATCTCCGTGCCCGCTGTGACCGATCCGGGCTAGCCGGTAACAGCGTAACCTGCTTAGGGTTTTTGCTTCCGCCTTGTCGTGGGCTCGATACCCGCCGCCTCTCGTAGGAGGGAAGGCCGTGCCACCGCGTTGCCGCGGGCTCGGCGCCTTCCCTCTCACTGTTTGGCCTACCGGTTGAAGTGGGTGGCCACGACGCTGGCCACGGCCGCGGTGAGCTTCTTGCCGGTGGGGATGTGCAGGAACTCGTTGGGCCCGTGGGCGTTGGAGTTGGGGCCCAGCACACCGGTGATGAGGAATTGCGCCTCCGGGAAGCGCTTGCCCAGCATCTCCATGAACGGGATGGTGCCGCCCTCGCCCATGGCCATGAAGGGCTTGCCGAAGAAGGCCTGGCTCGCCTCGGCCGTGGCCTTCTCCAGCCAGGGCGCCAGGGCCGGAGCATCCCAGCCCGCGCTGGCCTTCTCGCCCTCGAAGGTGACGCGCGCGCCGTACGGCGGGTTGCTCTCCAGCGTCTCCTTGAGCGCCTTCGTGGCGGCCACCGCGTCCAGGCGCGGCGGAATGCGCATGCTCAGCTTCACCGAGGTGTACGGCCGCAGCACGTTGCCCGCGCTGCCCAGCGGCGGCATGCCCTCCACCCCCGTCACCGACAGCGCCGGGCGCCAGGTGCGGTTGAGGATGAGCTCCGTCCCGTCGTTCGTCACCGGCCGCGCCCCCTCCACCCACGGGAAGCGGCTGTACACCTCCTGGCCGAGCACCTGCGCCACCGCCCGGGCCTGCTCCTGGCGGCCGGCGGGAATCTGCACGTGCAGCCCCTCGACGCGCACGCGCCCGGTGGCCACGTCGTCCACCCGGTCCAGCAGCTGCCGCAGGATGCGGTAGGAGGAGGGCACCACGCCGCTCGCATCGCCCGAGTGCACGCCCTCGGTGAGGATGTCCACGCGCAGGTTGCCCGCCACGAGGCCGCGCAGGCTCGTGGTCATCCAGAGCTGCTCGTAGTTGGCGCACCCCGAGTCCAGGCACACCACCAGCGACGGCTGGCCAATGCGCGGCGCCAGCGCCTCGATGTAGGCCGGCAAGTCGTAGGAGCCGCTCTCCTCGCACGCCTCGATGAGGACGACACAGCGCGAGTGGGGCAGCTTCTGCTCGCGCAGCAGGCGGATGGCCGCCAGCGAGGCGAAGGCCGAGTACCCGTCATCCGCGCCGCCGCGCCCGTAGAGCTTGTCGCCCTCGCGCACCGGCTTCCAGGGCTCCAGCCCCTGGCGCCAGCCCGTCATCTCCGGCTGCTTGTCGAGGTGGCCGTAGAGCAGGACGGTGTCCTTCCCCTCACCCGGAATCTCCATGAAGATGACGGGCGTGCGCGGCTCGCCCTTGTCGTTCTTCAGGCGCACCACCTCCACCTTGAGCCCGGGAATGTGGGCCGTCTGCGTCTCGGCCCAGGAGGCGATGAGCTTCACCGCCTCCTCCATGTGGCCCGCCGCCACCCAGTTGGGCTCGAAGGCGGGCGACTTGTTGGGGATGCGGATGTAACGCTCGAGCTGGGGGAGAATCTCCTTCTCCCAGATGCTCTCGGACGACTGCAGGGCGGCGGAGTGGTTCATGGGCTTCTTCCACTACGTCCCTCGCCGGGACGCAAGACGGAGTTTCTCGCCCCGCAGGGCAGCTCGCCCCCTGTGCCGCCGCCCGGACAGGACGCGCCGTGTCAAATTTCACCCCCGCTTCATCAGGTGTTCGCCGAACTCCTCGCGCAGCTTCGTCTTGAGGAACTTGCCCGTGGAGGTGCGCGGAATCTGGGGCACGAAGAGGTAGTCCTCCGGGAGCCACCACTTGACGAAGTGCTGCTGCAGGTACCCGGCCAGCTCCTCCGCCGTCGCGCGCTGCCCCGGCTTGAACACCACCGCCGCCAGCGGGCGCTCGTCCCACTTGGGGTGGCGCGCGGCGAATACCGCCGCCTCCAGCACCGCGGGGTGGGCCATCAGGGCGTTCTCCAGCGCCACGGAGCTGATCCACTCCCCGCCGGACTTGATGACGTCCTTGGCCCGGTCGGTGATGCGCAGGTACCCCTCGGCGTCGATGGTGACGACGTCCCCCGTCTTGAACCAGCCGTCCTGGGTGAAGCGGTCCGCGCCCTCGTCGCCGTAATAGGAGCTGGCCACCCACGGGCCGCGCACCTCCAGCTCGCCCATGGTCTTGCCGTCCCAGGGCAGCACCTCGCCCGTGTCGCTCACGTGGCGCTGCTCGACGAAGGGCAGGGGGTAGCCTTGGGAGGCGCGCACCTCGAGCTGGGCCGCCTCGTCCAGGCCCTCCTGGTGCTGCTTCAGCCGGGCCATCGTCCCCACGGGGTTGAGCTCCGTCATCCCCCAGGCATGGGTCACCTGCAGGCCGTGCCGCTTCAGGAAGCCGTCGATGAGCGAGGCGGGGGCCGCCGAGCCGCCAATGAGCATGGCGCGGATGGCGCTCAGGTCCCACCGCTTCGGCTCCTGATCCAGGAGGGCGAGGATGCCCAGCCAGATGGTGGGCACCCCGCCGGCCAGGGTGACGCGCTCCTGGGCCATCAGGTCCAGCAGGGACACAGGGTCCAGGTGCGGACCCGGGAAGACGAGCTTCGCCCCGGTGATGAGGGCATCGAAGGGCAGGCCCCAGGCGGCCGCGTGGAACATGGGCACCACCGGCAGCACCACATCCCGGGGCAGCGGGCCCAAAATCTCGCCCATGCAGGAGACCAGCGTGTGCAGGACGATGGAGCGATGGCTGAAGAGCACCCCCTTGGGGTCGCCCGTGGTGCCGGAGGTGTAGCAGAGCATCGCCGCGCTCCGCTCCTCCAGCTCGGGGAAGCCGAACGTGGGGGGCTCGGCGGCCAGCCACTGCTCATAGTCGAGCCGCCCTTCGGGGGCCGGGCCATCGTCCGGGATGACGATGATGTGCTCCAGGGACGGGACGTCCTTCACGAACTTCTCGAGCAGGGGCAGGAGCGTGCGGTCCACCACGAGCACGCGGTCCTTCGCATGGTTCGCGATGTAGCCCAGGTCCTTGGGGGCCAGGCGCAGGTTGAGCGTGTGGAGCACCGCGCCCATGGCGGGCACGGCGAAGTACAGCTCCAGGTGCTGGTGGTGGTTCCAGCACAGCGAGGCCACGCGGTCCCCGGGCTGGACGCCCAGCTTGCGCAGGGCATGGGCAAGCTGACAGGAGCGCCGGTAGAAGTCCGCGTAGGTATAGCGGTGCAGCGAGCGGTCCGGCCGGCGGGACACAATCTCGGAACGGCCATGGAAGGTGCGGGCGCGCTCCAGCAGGTGGGTCAGGGTCAGCGGAAAATCCATCATCCGGCCAGCGAGCATGCGCACGAACCTTCTTTGGAAAGGGGAGTGAGGCGGGGCCTGGACGGCCGCACGGGACGCCGGGTAAGCCCAGGGCCTCATCTTACGCGGAGGCATTGTGCTGCGACGGTTCTCCTTGCTGTCCCTGCTCCTCTTCATGCCCGGTGCGCGCGCCGGCGCGGCGGAACCCCCGGACATGGCTCAGCGCGTTACCCAGGGGCTCCAGGGCCTCTACCCGGAGCTGGATGCGCTCTACCGGCAGCTTCACCAGACGCCGGAGCTGTCCACCCAGGAGGAGAAGACGGCGGCGAAGATGGCCGAGCGCCTGCGCGCGCTGGGCTTCACGGTGACGCAGAAGGTGGGCGGGCACGGGGTGGTGGGCGTGCTGCGCAATGGCCCGGGCCCCACGGTGATGTTGCGCACGGACCTGGACGGGCTGCCCGTGGAGGAGAAGACGGGCCTGCCCTATGCGAGCAAGGCCACGGCGAAGGATGCGTCCGGCCAGAGCGTGCCGGTGATGCATGCCTGTGGCCATGACGTCCACATGACGGTGTGGGTGGGCACGGCCACGCTGCTGGCACGCGCCAAGGACCAGTGGCGGGGCACGCTGGTGATGGTGGGCCAGCCCGCCGAGGAGCAGGGCCTGGGGGCCCGCGCCATGCTGGCCGATGGCCTCTTCCAGCGCTTCCCCAAGCCGGACTTCGCCCTGGCCGTCCACGACTCGGCCACCGCCGCGGCGGGCACGGTGGAGTTCGTGCCCGAGTATGCGATGGCCAGCGTGGACTCGGTGGACGTCACCCTCTACGGCAAGGGCGGGCACGGGGCGTATCCGCACCTCACCGTGGACCCCATCCTCCTGGCGGCCCGGACCGTGACGGCCTTCCAGGCCATCGTGAGCCGCGAGCGGGATCCGCTGGAGCCCGCCGTCCTCACCGTGGGCTCCATCCACGGGGGCACCAAGCACAACATCATCCCCGACGAGGTGAAGCTCCAGCTCACCGTGCGCTCCTACAAGCCCGAGGTCCGCCAGCGCATCCTCTCCGCCATCGAGCGCATCGCGAAGGCCGAGTCCGAGGCGGCCGGCTCCCCCCGCGCCCCCCGTATCTCCGTCACGGAAGGCACGCCTGCCCTCTACAATGATCCCGCGCTCCTGAAGCGCGTCCAGGACGCGCTGGTGCGCGCGCTGGGCGCCTCGAATGTCCGCGTGGGCCGGCCCACCATGGGCGGGGAGGACTTCGCCGAGTATGGCCGCGCGGGCGTTCCCTCCGTGCTCCTCTGGGTGGGCGCCGTGGAGCCCTCGAAGCACCAGGAGGCCCAGAAGTCCGGCACGGCGCTGCCCTCGCTCCACTCGGGCCTGTTCGCCCCGGACCGCGAGCGGACCCTGCGCACCGGTGTCACCACATTGACCCACGCGGCGCTGGAAGTGCTCGGCCGGCCAACTCCCTGAGTTTCCAGGGAAAAGAAGAATTCTCACAACTTCCCGACCCGCTGCGAGACAATCGAACCGTCTCCAAGCCACGCGCTGCCCCGCCGCTTCCCGACCCGCGGCGAGGGCAGTTGCTCTTGGGGCTTCGCATCCGGGAGATCTCCGGAAAGTGGACGGTTCGTGGGGGGCCCTGCGACTTCCCGTTAACGCCGGGCGGGGGATACGTATCATCCGCGGCCGTGCCCCATCCTCTTGCCGGTAAGCCCCCTCCCGACTCTGTCCTCATCCAGCCCGAGGCCCTCCGTGGGCAGTACTACTCGGAGCAGCCCGATGTGCGTGTCCCCGAGCAGCGGGTCGCCTTTGGAACGTCCGGCCACCGCGGCTCGTCCGCACGGCGGAGCTTCAACGAGGCGCACATCCTGGCGGTGACCCAGGCCGTCTGCGAGTACCGCCAGCAGCAGAAGATCGACGGCCCCCTGTTCCTGGGCATGGACACGCATGCGCTGTCCGAGCCCGCCCAGCGCTCCGCCCTGGAGGTGCTGGCCGCCCACGGCGTGGAGGTGCGCTACACCGAGCGCGCCACGCCCACCCCCGTCATCTCGCACGCCATCCTCACGTACAACCGGGGGCGGAGCACGGGGCTCGCGGACGGCCTCGTCATCACCCCTTCGCACAACCCTCCGGAGGATGGCGGCATCAAGTACAACCCGCCCAATGGCGGCCCCGCCGACACGAACATCACCGCCTGGGTCGAGAAGCGCGCCAACGAGCTGCTCGGCACCGGCAATGCCGGGGTGAAGCGGACGCCCTATGAGCGCGCCCGGGCCGCCTCGCACCTGCGGGTGTATGACTTCATCACCCCGTACGTCGAGGATCTCGGCAACGTGGTGGAGATGGACGTCATCCGGGGCGCGAAGCTCTCCATTGGCGCCGACCCGCTGGGCGGCTCGAACGTGGACTACTGGAAGCCCATCGCGCAGCGCTACGGGCTGAACATCCAGGTCGTCAACGAGACGGTGGACCCCACCTTCCGGTTCATGCCGCTGGACCATGACGGGAAGATCCGCATGGACTGCTCGTCGCCGTTCGCCATGGCGAACCTGGTGTCGCTCAAGGACCGCTACGACATCGCCTTCGGCAACGACACCGACTCGGACCGGCACGGCATCGTCACGCGCTCGGCGGGGTTGATGAACCCCAACCACTACCTGGCGGTGGCCATCTCCTACCTGTTCCGCAACCGTCCCGGCTGGAAGGCCGAGGCGGCCGTGGGCAAGACGCTGGTGAGCAGCAGCATGATCGACCGCGTGGCGAAGGACATCGGCCGCCGCGTCGTCGAGGTACCCGTGGGGTTCAAGTGGTTCGTGGAGGGACTGCTCGACGGCTCCCTGGGCTTCGGCGGCGAGGAGAGCGCCGGCGCGTCGTTCCTCCGCAAGGACGGGACGGTGTGGTCCACGGACAAGGACGGCATCATCCTGGACCTGCTCGCCGTGGAGATTCTCGCGCGGACGGGCAAGGACCCGGGGGCCCACTACGCGGAGCTCACCGCCCGGTTCGGGGCGCCGCGCTACACGCGCATCGATCAGCCCGCCACCTCGGCCCAGAAGGCCATCCTCAAGAAGCTTTCCCCGGAGGCCGTGAAGGCGACGTCCCTGGCCGGAGAGCCCATCACCGCCCGCCTGACGCGGGCGCCGGGCAACAACGCGGAGCTGGGCGGGCTCAAGGTGGTGGCCGAGAACGGCTGGTTCGCCGCGCGGCCCTCCGGCACCGAGGACCTCTACAAGATTTATGCGGAGAGCTTCCGCGACCAGGCGCACCTGGACGCGGTGGTGGAGGAGGCGCGCGCCATGGTGGGCGAAGCCTTCTCGCGCGCCTAGGGACACGCCATGGCCATCACCGTCCGTTCCGCCGTTCCGGCAGATGCACCCGCGCTGGGCCGCATGGGCGCCCAGCTCGCCCAGCAGCACCATGGCTTCGATGCCCAGCGCTTCATGCTGCCCGAGGACATCGAGTCCGGGTACCGCTGGTGGCTGGGCAAGGAGCTGAAGCAGCAGGACGCGGTGGTGGTGGTGGCGGAGCAGGACGGCCAGGTGGTGGGCTACGCCTATGGCCGGGTCGAGGAGCGCGACTGGAACGCGCTGCGGGACTCCTGCGGCGTGCTGCATGACCTCTGGGTGGAGGCCTCGGCGCGCGGCAGCGGCACCGGCGCCCAGCTCGCCGAGGAGGTGGTCCGGCGGCTCAAGGCGCTCGGCGTTCCCCGGGTCGTCCTGATGGCCGCCGCGAAGAACGAGGTGGCCCAGCGGCTCTTCACCCGCCTGGGCTGGCGCCCCACCATGGTGGAGATGACGCGGGAGACCTGAGCCTCAGGCCGCCTTCCCGCGCCCGGAGGCCTCGGAGGCCGGGGGGGCTTCTCCCTGGGCCTTCTTCCCTCGCCGCGCCGGGAGGGTGAGCGAGGCCCAGCCCAGCACGGCTCCGGTGGCGATGACGCTCGCCATGGGCACGGCGGTGCCGTTGTGCGTGGCGCTCACCGCCCACGAGGCCAGCGCGGCCAGCGTGAACTGGAGCGCCCCCAGCACGGCGGAGGCGATGCCCGCGCGCTTGCCGTGGTTCTCCAGCGCCAGCGCCGTGGAGTTCGGGGGGATGAACCCCAGGGTGGAGATGAAGAGGAACAGGGCGCCCGCCATGCCCCACAGCCCGCCCCAGCCGGTGAAGGCGATGGTCCAGACGAGCGCGGCCGCGAGCAGCGAACCCCAGATCGCCCACTGGAGCAGCTGGCCCGGGGAGTACCGGCCGAGCAACCGGCGGTTGATCTGCGAGTTGAGGATCAGCCCGGCGGCGTTGGCCCCGAAGAACCAGCCGAATTGGCTGGGGGGCACCTCGTACAACGTGATGAAGACGAACGAGGAGCCCGCGATGTACGCGAACATCGCCGCCTGCAGCATGCCGCCGGCGAGCGCGTGGCCCACGAAGCTGGGGTCCCGGAGCAGCTCGCCGAACTGGGCCAGGTGCGGCGCGCGGCCGTGACGCGGCGGCGCCGTCTCGGGCAGGGTGAAGAAGACGGCGGCCAGCGACACCACCCCCGCGCCGGCCAGGGCCCAGAAGATGGAGCGCCAGCCGAACGCGCCGAGCAGCGCTCCCCCGAGCAGCGGCGCGAGGATGGGCGCCACGCCCATGACCAGCACGAGCCGCGACAGCATCCGGGCCGCCCCCGCGCCTGATTGGAGATCCCTCACCACCGCGCGGGGCACGACGATGGCCACGGCTCCCCCGAGGGCCTGGAGGAAGCGGAAGGCGGAGAGCGCCTCGACGCTGGGCGCGAGCGCGCACCCCGCGGAGCCGAGCACGTACACGGCCAGCCCGGCGTAGAGCGGCTTCGTCCGGCCGAAGCGGTCAATCAGGGGGCCCGCGCCAAACTGTCCCAGGGCCAGCCCCACGAAGAAGGTGGCCAGCGTGAGCTGCACCGCGGCCGTGTTGGCGTGGAGATCCCCGCCGATGTCGGGCAGGGCCGGCAGGTACATGTCGATGGACAGCGGGGCGAAGGCGGTGAGTGTCCCCAGGATGAGCTCGAGCACGAACGTGCTGGGCGGACGGGGGGCGATCTCGGGGGGCGTCAGGGCTGCTTCTTCTTTCATCGCGGGAGTCAACGGGGCAGGGAGGGGGCCGGGCGGATCATGTCGATGTGAGGAATGCCGTCCTCGTCGTAGACGTCGGTCACCCGGCGGAAGCCGAAGCCTTCGTAAAAGCGCTGAAGGTAATGCTGGGCACCGATCCGGATGGCCACACCGGGATAGGTGGATTCAATGAAGGCGAGGCCCTTTTCCAGCAGGACCTTGCCCTGGCCTGAACCCCGCGCACCCGGCGCGGTCACGATGCGGCCCAGGCTGGCCTCGGGGAACTTTAACCCCGGGGGAACCGCCCGCAGGTAGGCAGCCAGCGAGGGCCCCTCCGCCCCCTTGGTCTCCTCTCCCAGCAGGTGGTGGCACGCGCGGTCGGCGCCATCCATGTCCCGGTAGAAGCTCTTCTGCTCCAACACGAAGACTTCGGAGCGGAGCGCCAGCAGGCGGTACAGCTCGTCGAGCGTCAGCTCCTCAAACGTCTTCCACTTCCAGGACAACATGGGCTCCCCGTGGGTGTGGGTCAGATGGAGAAATCTCCCACGAAGACCCGGGCCGTGCGTACATCGGCGTGGACCGAGTCGCCTTCCACCACGCCCAGCTTGTCGAACTCGCCGCGGGGCACCTCTACCGTGACGCTGTCCCCGCTGGGCAGCTTGAGCAGGACCTTCACGTAGCCGCCCACGGGCTTCAGCCGCTCCACCCGGCCCGTCGAGGCGACGTTCTGACCGTCGCCGGTGAAGGACTTCGCCAGCTTGATGTCGTGGGGGCGGACGAACGCCTGCACGGCCTCGCCTTCCCGGGCGCTCTGGGGGGCCGCCACCACCAGCGAGCCGAGCTCGGCCCGGCCCTCGCGCACCCGCCCATTGAGGATGCTCGTGCCCCCGACGAAGGAGGCGACGAACGGCGTGGTGGGGCTGTCGTAGATGTCCCGGGGAGAGCCGGCCTGGGCCACCCGGCCCTCGGACATGATGACGACGTGCTGGGAGATCTCCAGCGCCTCCTCCTGGTCATGGGTGACCAGGAGCGTCGTCACCCCCGTCTGCACATGAAGATCGTGGAGCCACTCGCGCAGCTCCTCGCGCACCCGGGTGTCCAGCGCACCGAAGGGCTCATCCAGCAGGAGCAGCTTGGGACGGATGGCCAGCGCCCGGGCGAAGGCCACGCGCTGGCGCTGGCCACCGGACAGCTGGCTGGGCGTGCGGCGGCCCAGGTCCTCGAGCTGGATGAGCTTCAGCATCTCGTCCACCCGGGCGTTCACGTCCGCCCGGGACATCCGGCGCACGTTCAGCCCGAACGCGATGTTCTCGCGCACCGTCATGTGCTTGAAGAGCGCGTAGCTCTGGAAGACCACGCCGACGCCGCGCTTCTGCACGGGCAGCTCCGTGCAGTCCACGCCGTCGATGACGATCCGCCCCTCGTCCGGCGTCTCCAGGCCGGCGATGGCGCGCAGGATGGTGGACTTGCCCGCGCCCGAGGGGCCCAGCAGCGTGGTGATGGCGCCCGCGGGGGCCTGGAAGGACACGTCCGAGACGGCGGGGGCGCCGCCGGCGGAGAACCGCTTGGTCAGCTTCTCGACGATGACGCTCATGGGGTGTGCGCCCTCCATTCGATGTACTTCTTGACGGCCAGCGTGACCAGGCCGAGCAACGTCAGCAGCGAGGCGACCGCGAAGGCACCGACGAAGTCGTACTCGTTGTAGAGAATCTCCGCGTGGAGCGGCAGCGTGGTGGTCACCCCCCGCACGTGTCCGGAGACGACCGAGACGGCGCCGAACTCGCCCATCGCCCGGGCGTTGCAGAGGATGACGCCATACAGCACCCCCCACTTCACCTTGGGCAGGGTGATGGTGAAGAAGGTCCTCCAGCCGCTCGCGCCCAGCGTGAGCGCGGCCTCCTCCTCGTCGCTGCCCTGGGCCTGCATCACCGGCAGCACCTCGCGCGCCACGAAGGGAAACGTCACGAAGAGCGTGGCCAGCACGATGCCGGGCACCGCGAAGATGATGGAGATGCCGTGCTCCGCCAGCCACGGCCCCAGCCAGCCCTGCCGGCCAAACAGCAGCACGAAGATGAGGCCCGCGATGACCGGGGAGACGCTGAAGGGCAGGTCGATCAGCGTGATGAGCAAGTCCCTCCCCGGGAACCGGAAGCGGGCGATGAGCCACGCGGAGGCCACGCCGAAGACGAGGTTGAGCGGCACGGCGATCAGCGCCGCGAGCACCGTCAGCCGGATGGCGGACCACGCCTCGGGCTCCTGGAGGGCCGCGAGGTAGGGGCCCACGCCCTTCTGGAGGGCGTGGTGGAAGACGGCCACCAGCGGGACGACGAGAAAGATGCCCAGGAAGAGCAGGGCGGTGCCGATGAGCGCCCAGCGCACCAGCGGCGAGCCGGTCCGGGCGTGCTCCTTCTGGCGGAGCAGGAGCAGGGAGGTGGACTGCATGCGGAGGACTCCTAGCTGGGCCGGGCCTCGAGCCGGCGGCGGCTCCAGCGCTGGAGCAGGTTGACGGCGAGCAGCAGGGCGAAGGACGCGGTGAGCATCACCACGGCGATGGCCGTGGCGCCCGCGTAGTCGTATTGCTCCAGCTGGGTGATGATGAGCAGCGGGGCGATCTCCGTGCGCATGGGCATGTTGCCGGAGATGAAGACGACGGAGCCGTACTCGCCCAGCGCCCGCGCGAGCGCCAGGGTGAAGCCGCTGAGCAGGGCGGGCAGGATGGCCGGGAAGATGACGCGGGTGAAGATCCCCCAGGGCGTGGCCCCGAGCGTGGCGGCGGCCTCCTCCACGTCCACGTCGATGTCCTCCAGGACGGGCTGCACGGTGCGCACCACGAAGGGCAGGCCGATGAAGGTGAGCGCCACGGCGACCCCCACGGAGGTGAAGGCCACCTGGATGCCCGCGGCCTCCAGGTACCGCCCGTACCAGCCGTTGCTGGAGTAGAGCGCGGTCAGCGTCAGCCCCGCCACGGCCGTGGGCAGGGCGAAGGGCAGGTCCACCAGCGCGTCCACCAGCGACTTGCCCGGGAAGCGGTAGCGCACCAGCACCCAGGCCACCAGCAGGCCGAAGACGGCGTTGGTCACCGCCGCCACCAGCGAGGCGCCGAAGGTGAGCCGGTAGGCGGCCAGGGCGCGCGCCGAGCCCACCGTGGCCCAGAACTGGTCCCAGCTCAGGGTGAACGTCTTGAGGAAGAGGCTCGACAGGGGGACGATGACGAGCAGCCCCAGGTAGAACCAGGTCAACCCCAGGGTAAGCCCGAAACCGGGCAGGATGCGTCGAGCGCGCCGGGCCATGGAGCGTCCTTACTGGGCCTGGGGGGCGTAGATGCGGTCGAAGATGCCGCCATCGTCGAAGTGCGCCTGCTGCGCCTTGCGCCAGCCGCCGAATGCCTCATCGATGGTGAAGAGCTTCACGGCCGGGAAGTGGCTGGCGTGCTTGGCGGCGATGGCCTGGGAGCGGGGACGGTAGTGGTGCTTGGCGGCGATCTCCTGCCCCTCGTCGCTGTAGAGGTGCTGGAGGTAGGCCTCCGCCACGGCCCGCGTGCCGCGCTTGCCGGCGTTCTTGTCCACCACGGAGACGGGGGGCTCGGCGAGGATGCTCTCGGACGGGACGATGATCTCGAAGCGATCCTTGCCCACCTCCTCGGTGAGCAGCAGCGCCTCGTTCTCCCAGGCGAGCAGCACATCGCCCATGCCCCGCTCGGCGAAGGTGGTGGTGGCGCCGCGGGCGCCGGAGTCCAGCACGGGGACGTTGCGGAACAGGCGGGTGACGAACTCCTGGGCCTTGGCCTCGTCGCCGCCTGCCTGGCGCAGCGCATGGCCCCAGGCCGCCAGGTAGTTCCACCGCGCCCCGCCCGACGTCTTCGGGTTGGGGGTGATGACCGAGACGCCCGGCTGAATCAGGTCCTCCCAGTCCCGGAGCCCCTTGGGGTTGCCCTTGCGCACCACGAAGACGATGGTGGAGGTGTACGGCGCGCTGTTGTGCTCCAGCCGCGTCTGCCAGTTCGCGGGGATGAGGTCCGCCTTGTCGTGGAGCATGTCCACGTCGTAGGCGAGCGCCAGCGTGACGACGTCCGCCTCCAGCCCGTCGATGACGGCCCGCGCCTGCTTGCCGGAGCCGCCATGGGACTGCTTGACGGAGAGCTTCTTGCCGCTCTTGGCCTCCCACTGCTTCGCGAAGGCCGCGTTGAACTCCTCGTAGAACTCGCGCGTCGGATCGTACGAGACGTTGAGCAGCGTGACGGCCTCGGACTCCCCTCCGGACCGGGAACAGCCCGGCAGCAGGGGCAGCAGCAGCAGGGCCGCCAGCAAGGGCAGGAAGAGCGAACGCGGGGCGCGGACACCGGTGGACATGATTACCTGGGGGGGGAGGAAGCGGCGGAAAAGGGGGCGACGTGGCCGGCGCGGAGGGTGAAGTCGCCGAAGCCCTCGCCAGGCTGGCGGTCGCGCGAATAGGCGGCGAACAGGGGCTCCAGGGCTTCGAGCACCCCCGCCTCGTCGATGTTCTCGCGGTAGAGGTTGTTCAGGCGCTGCCCGCGGGTGTCGCCTCCGAGGTGGAGGTTGTAGCGGCCGGGCGCCTTGCCCACGAGGGCGATCTCGGCCAGGTACGGCCGGGCGCAGCCGTTCGGGCAGCCGGTGATGCGCAGGAGAATCTTTTCGTTCTGGAGGCCGTGGGCGGTCAGGCGCTCCTCCAAGAGGCCTACCACGCGCGGCAGGTAGCGCTCGGCCTCGGCCATGGCGAGGCCGCACGTGGGCAGGGCCACGCACGCCAGCGCGTTGAGGCGCAGCGGGCTTGAGCGGCGGTAGCCCTCCAGCCCGTGGGCGGCCGCCAGGGCGTCGATGTCCTTGCGGGCCGCCGCGGGCACCCCGGCGATGATGAGGTTCTGGTTCGGCGTCAGCCGGAAGTCGCCCTGGTGGATCTTGGCGATCTCCCGCAGGCCCGTCATCAACTTGGCGTCCGCGGTGTCCGCCACGCGGCCGCTCTCCAGGCGCAGCGTGAGGTGCCACCGCCCGTCATGGCCTTCCAGCCAGCCGAAGCGGTCCCCGTTGTGGTCGAACGCGAAGGGCCGCGCGGGCTGGAGCGAGAAGCCCAGCCGGGACTCGAGCTCGGCGGTGAACCAGGCGATGCCCCGGTCCTGGATGGTGTACTTCAGGCGCGCGTGCTTGCGGTTGGTCCGGTCGCCGTAGTCGCGCTGGACCTTCACCACGTTCTCGGCCACGGCCAGGAGCTGCTCGGGCGGGATGAAGCCGATGACGTCCGCGAGGCGCGGGTAGGTGGCCGCATCGCCGTGCGTGGCCCCCATGCCCCCGCCCACGGCGACGTTGAAGCCCGCGAGCGCGCCGTTCTCCAGGATGGCGATGAAGCCCAGGTCCTGGGAGAAGACGTCCACGTCGTTGAGGGGCGGCACCACGACGGCGGCCTTGAACTTCCGGGGCAGGTAGGTGGGGCCGTAGATGGGCTCCTCTTCGCCGCCCTCCACCTTCTCGCCGTTCAGCCAGATCTCGTAGTAGGCCCGCGTCTTCGGCAGCAGGTGCTCGGACAGGCGCGTGGTCCACTGGAACACCGTCTCGTGGACCCGCGAGTCGGCCGGGTTGGGGTTGCACATCACGTTGCGGTTGACGTCCCCGCACGCCGCCAGCGTGTCGAGCAGCGCCGCGTGGATCTCCCCCATTACCGGCTTGAGGTCCCCCTTGATGATGCCGTGGAACTGGAACGCCTGGCGCGTGGTGAGCCGCAGCGTGCCGTTGGCGTGCTTCTGGGAGATGGCATCCAGCGCCAGCCACTGCGCCGGGGTGCAGACGCCTCCGGGCAGGCGCGTGCGGATCATGAAGCTGTAGTCCGGCTCCAGCTTCTGGAGCCGCCGCTCCTCGCGGATGTCCCGGTCGTCCTGCTGGTAGCTGCCGTGGAACTTGATGAGGCTGGTGTCCGCCGGGGCGATGGCGCCCGTGACGGGATCCACCAGGCTCTCGGCCATGGTCCCGCGCAGCAACTGGCTGCGCGCCTTGATGTGTTCCACCTCGGAGAGGGGCTTGGGAGGGGTTTTGCTCATGGCAGGCTCAGGTCAGTAGATGTCGCGCTGGTAGCGCTGCTCTTCCCGCAGCGTCTGGAGCCAGGCCTCCGCGTCCTCGCGGCTGCGGCCCCCGTGGGTGGTGATGATGTCGAGCAGGGCGGCATGGACATCCGGCGCCATGCGTTGGGCCTCGCCGCACACGTACAGGTGGGCGCCTCCCTCCAGCCAGGCGTAGACGTCCTTGCCCGCCTCGCGCAGGCGCTGCTGGACGTAGATCTTCTCCGCCTGGTCCCGCGAGAAGGCCAGGGAGATGCGGCTCAGCTCGCCCTTCTTCAACGCCTCCTGCCACTCCGCCTGGTAGAGGAACTGGCTGCGGAAGTGCTGCTCGCCGAAGAAGAGCCAGTTGCGGCCCTTGCCGCCCGTCTCCGCGCGCTCCTGGGTGAAGGCCCGGAACGGGGCCACGCCCGTGCCCGGGCCAATCATGAGGATGTCCCGGTCCGTGTCCTTCGGGAGCCGGAACCGCTCGTTGTGCTCGACGAAGACCCGCGCCGTGCCCTCGCTGGTGCCGCGCGTGGCCAGGTAGTACGAGGCGGCGCCCTGGTGCGGCGTGCCGAAGGCGACGTAGTCCACCACGGCCACCGTCAGGTGCGCCTCCGCGCCCACCCGCTTCTGGCTGGAGGCAATCGAGTACATCCGCGGCGTCAGCCGGCGCAGCGCGCGGACCAGCTCCTGGGCGCTCCAGGCCGCGGGCCAGGCCCGTAGCACGTCGATGATCTGGTGGCTGGCCAGCAGCGCCCGGAACTTCTCCCCGCCGCCGGGGGCGAGGGTGGCCTGCAGGTCCGCGCTCCCCGAGAGCGCCGCGTGCTTCTCCAGGAACGGACGGCTCAGGCGCGTCAGCTCCAGCTCCGTCTCCAGCCACTGCTTCAGGGGCAGGGTGCGCCCGTCCCGGGCCAACGGGGCCCCGCCGTCGAGCCGCAGCTCGGACAGGAAGGCCTCCACCAGCGCGGGCGGGTTGTGCGGCCAGATGCCGAGCGAGTCGCCCGGCTCGTAGCTCAGGCCCGAGTCGCCCAGGGACAGCTCGAGGTGGCGCACGTCCTTCAGGGCGCCCCGGCCGGTGATGCGCTGGTTGGCGAGCACCTCGGCGGTGTAGGGCGCATCCCGGCCAAAGGCCGGGGCCACCGGCGTGCTCCGGGGCAGCATGACGACGGAGGCGGTTTCCTCGGGGACGAGCGCCTCCTTCGCCTTGGCCACGGCCTGATCGAGCCAGCCCGCCGCGACGGGCTCGAAGTCCACGTCGCAGTCGGCCCGGTCCACCCAGCGCTTGGCGCCGAGCTCCACCAGGCGCGCGTCGAGCGCGCGGCTCACCTCGCAGTACTTGGGATAGCTGGTGTCGCCCAGCCCCAGCACCGCGAAGCGGAGCTGCTCCAGCCGGGGGGCGCGCTTGCCCGTGAGGAAGTCCACGAAGCCCCGTGCATCGTCCGGCGGATCCCCGTCGCCCTGGGTGCTGATGACGAGGTAGAGCAGGCGCTCCTTCTGGAGCTCCCGGACCGGGTACGCCCCGGCGCGCAGGATGCGCGTCTTGAGCCCCGAGGCCTCCGCCTGGCGCTGGAGGCGCTCGGCCAGCAGGCGGCTGTTTCCCGTCTGCGTGCCGTAGACGATGGTGAGCACCGTGTCCGGCACGGCCTGGGGCGCGGGCGTGGGGACGGGGGTGGAGGCCGGGAGCGGCGAGCGGACGGCGAGGCCCGCGATGTAGCCGCTCAGCCACTGGAGCGTCTGCGCATCGAGCCCGTCAAGGGCCCGGTGCAGCAGCGCGCTCCGCTCCTCTCCCAGCAGCGTGTTCACGAAAGGCGAGGCTCCAGAGGAAAGGGGGGGGGCCAGGCGGGTCACCCCGCTGTTCGAGGAGGTGCTCATGGCTGGTGACGCTCCTGGGCCTTCAGCACCTGATCCACCCAGCCCTCCAGGCTGGCGGAAGGCGTCAGGGCGAAGCCATGGTCCCGCAGGGCGCGGTGCGCCTGGGGCGCGGTGGAGTGGAAGAGGACGAAGAGGCCCGTCTCGGCCAGGGCCAGGGCCACCTCGGTGTCACCCCGGACGACCGTGACGTGCCGGCCGAGATCGAACAGGCGGCGCTCCAGCTGGAAGGCCTGCTCCTCGGCGTCCGGCGTCTCGGGCAGCAGGAAGACGCCGCCCGTCTGGCCCAGGCGCGCGTGCCGCTCCCCGGCCGTGACGAGCGAGCCCGCCTGGGCCCGGCCCGTGCGGGCCCCCGCCGGGCCCAGAATCATGCCGGCGGCGACGGTGTCGTGCGTGAGCGCATCGATGACGATGAAGGAGCCGGTGCGGCGGTTGTCCCGGTACGAGTCACAGAGCAGCGGCCGCTTGCACACCAGGTGCACCTTGCCGATGTCGTTGAGGGACAGCGACTCGGAGGGGACCTCGGAGAGGTTCTCCAGGTCCATGCGCCAGAGCACCTGCTCGACGGTGGTGGGCACCGTGCGCGTGGTGTGCTTCACCAGGTAGCGGCGGCTGCGGTCCAGGGGCTGCTCGCCGAACCACACCAGCATGGCCTCCAGCTGGTTCAGCACCGCGGGCGGCTGCTCCACGTGGGCGATGACGTCGCCCCGGCTGATGTCCACCTCGTCGGCGAGCCGCAGGGTGACGGAGTGGGGGGCGCGCTGCTGCTCGTGGGAGCCCTCGAAGGTGTCGATGGCGGTCACCCGGGTGCGCCGCTGCGAGGGCAGCACCATCACCTCATCGCCCACCCGCACCGAGCCCGAGGCAATCTGTCCGGCGAAGCCCCGGTAGTCCTGGTGGGGGCGCAGCACGTACTGCACGGGGAAGCGCAGCGGGGCCGCGTCCAGGTGGCGCTGGTGGGGCAGGGACTCCAGCCACGCGAGGAGCGTGCCGCCCTCGTGCCAGGGCGTCCGCGCGCTCAGCTGGGTGATGTTGTCCCCCTGCCGGGCGCTGACGGGAAAGAGGCGGATCTGCGTGAAGCCGAGCGGCCGGGCGAAGTCGGCCAGCTCGCGGCCGATGCGCTCGAACACGGCCCGGTCGAAGTCCACCATGTCCATCTTGTTCACCGCCACCGCCAGGTACGGAATGCCCAGCAGCGAGGCGATGTACGCGTGGCGCCGCGTCTGGGGCAGCACGCCCAGCCGCGCGTCCGCGAGGATGACGGCCGCGTCCGCCGTGGAGGCGCCGGTGGCCATGTTGCGCGTGTACTGGATGTGGCCCGGGGTGTCCGCGACGATGACCTTGCGGCGCGGCGTGGAGAAGTACCGGTACGCCACGTCGATGGTGATGCCCTGCTCGCGCTCGGCCTTCAGGCCGTCGGTGAAGAGCGAGAAGTCGAGCTCCTCGCCGGGAAGCTCGCCGTGGGCCGCGTTCTGGAGCCCCTTGGTCAGAGGCCCCGCGCTCCCGCTCGTTCCTTCCAGGGCCGCGGCGCGCTTGGCGGTGGCCTTGCGGACGGCGGAGATCTGATCCTCGAAGAGGCCGTCGCACTCATAGAGGAGCCGGCCAATGAGGGTGGACTTGCCGTCGTCGACGGAGCCCACGACGACCAGGCGCAGCAGCTCCTTGTCCGCGTGGGTGGCCAGGAACACCGACACGTCGGTGATGGGCTGGGGGGAGGTATTCATTAGAAGTAGCCCTCGCGCTTCTTGAGCTCCATCGAGCCCTCTTCGTCGTGGTCGATGAGCCGGCCCTGCCGCTCGGACTGGCGGGCATTGACCATTTCCAGGATGACGTCGCCGACCGTGGCGGCCGACGACTCGATGGCGCCGCTGAGCGGATAGCAGCCCAGCGTGCGGAACCGCACCCGCTTCATCTGGGGCTTCTCCCCGGGCCGCAGCCGCATCCGCTCATCGTCGATCATGATGAGGTTGCCGCTGCGCTCCACCACCGGGCGCTCGGCGGCGAAGTAGAGCGGCACGACGGGGATCTTCTCCTGGAGGATGTAGTGCCACACGTCCAGCTCGGTCCAGTTGGACAGCGGGAAGACACGCATGCTCTCCCCTGCGTCGATGCGGCCGTTGTAGAGGTTCCACAGCTCGGGGCGCTGACGGCGCGGATCCCACTGCCCGTGGCGGTCGCGGAAGGAGAAGACGCGCTCCTTGGCGCGGGACTTCTCCTCGTCCCGGCGCGCCCCGCCGAAGGCCGCGTCGAAGCCGTGCTGCGCGAGCGCCTCCAGCAGCGCCTGCGTCTTCATGGCGTGGGTGTACTTCTGGCTGCCGTGGTCGAACGGGTTGATGCCCGCGGCGAGCGCCTGGCGGTTCTGGTGCACGAGCAGCCGCAGGCCGTGCTGCGCGGTGAACTGGTCCCGGAAGGTGTACATGTCCCGGAACTTCCACGTGGTGTCCACGTGGAGCAGCGGGAAGGGCAGGGGGGCCGGGTGGAAGGCCTTGCGCGCCAGGTGCAGGAGCACCTGCGAGTCCTTGCCGATGCTGTAGAGCATCACCGGGTTGGCGAACTCCGCCACCGTCTCGCGCAGGATGTGGATGCTCTCGGCCTCCAGGACCGTGAGGTGGGACAGCCGCGAGGACTCACTCATGGCCGCCCTCCGCCACCTGCGCGAAGGCGCCATCCGCCGCCACGGGCCGCTGGGCCAGCGAGCGCAGCTGCGAGCGCAGGGAGACGACTTCTCCCACCACGAGCAGCGCCGGGGAGCCCACGTCCGCCTCCCGCGCCTCCCGGGCGATGCCCGACAGGGGCGCCTCGATGACGCGCTGGTGCTCCCAGGTTCCCGCTTCCACCACCGCCGTGGGCGTGGTGGGCGCCCGTCCCGCGGACATCAGGGCATGGGTTGTCTCGTCCAATCGTCCTCCTGCCATGAAGAGCACCAAGGTCTCCGCCCGGGCCAGGTGCGCCCAGTCGGGGGCCCCTTCCGTGCGGTGCGCCGTGGCGAAGGTCACCGACCCGGACACGCCCCGGTGGGTGATGGGGATGGCCGCCGCGGCGGGAACGGCCGCCAGGCTGGAGACGCCCGGAACGACTTCGTAGGGAATGCCGGCCGCCTCGAGCGCGAGCGCTTCCTCGCCGCCGCGTCCGAAGACGAAGGGGTCTCCCCCCTTGAGCCGCACCACGCTGCGCCCCAGGCGGGCCTGGGCGATGAGCAGGGTGTGGATGTCCTCCTGCCGCACCGACTCGCCGCCGCCCTCCTTGCCCACATAGAGGATGCGGGCATGGGGCCGGGCGTGCTCCAGCACCGCCGGGTGCACCAGGCGGTCATGCACCACGGTGTCGGCGTCCGCCAGCAGGCGCGCCGCGCGAAGCGTCAGCAGCCCCGGGTCTCCGGGCCCCGCTCCGACGAGGTAGACACATCCTTTGGCACGCCGGCTCATGTCTTCTCTCCCAAGGCCTTCAGCTCCTCACGAATACGCGTCCATGCGGACCGGCGCTCTCCGCGCGCCAGGTGTCCGCCAATGTCATCGTCCACCAGCCGCTTCAGCAGCCGGCTCCGGCCCGCGCCCCGGGGCAGGTGCTCCCGGAAGTGGCCACTCAGCCGGGCGATCCACACGTGGTGGCGCCCGATGCCCTCCAGCAGTTGCCGCCGCAGCGCCCGCGCCAGCGCCGGGGCCATGCCCTGGGTGGACACCGCCACGGTGATGGGGCCCCGCCGGCCCACGGAGGGCAGGGTGAAGTCACACAGGTCCGGCTCATCCGCGGCGTTCAGCAGGATGCCGCGCGCCCGCGTCTCCTCGGCCACCGCCACGCTCACCCGGCGGTCATCCGTGGCCACGAAGACGAGCGCCTGGCCGGCGGCGTCTCCGGGGGTATAGGCGCGCTCCAGCAGCTCCAGCCGGCCCTCGGCCGCCAGGCGCCGCAGGGTGTCCGTGGCCCCGGGGGCGATCATCCGCAGCCGGGCGCCCGCCTCCAGCAGTTGCAGCGCGCGGCCCTCGGCGATGAGGCCTGCGCCAATGAGCAGCACGGGCTTGCCCCGCAGTTGCAGGCAGACGGGGTAATCGGCGAGGGACACAGAGGCCATGACGCTTCGTTCCGGGCCTCAGCGGCGCACGTGCAGGCCGCACTCGCGGTTGGTGGCGGACTCCCACCACCAGCGGCCGGCGCGCTCGTCCTCGTACGGCTTCACGGCCCGCGTGCACGGGGCGCAGCCAATGGAGGGGTAGCCCCGGTCATGCAGGGCGTTGTACGGCACGCCGTTCTCCTGGATGTAGCTCCACACCTGCCGGGCGCTCCAGGAGACCAGGGGGTTGAGCTTGAAGAGGCCGCCGTGGTCCATGTCCCGCTCGAGGGCCTCCACCCCCGTGCGGGTGACGGACTGCTCGCGGCGCAGCCCCGTCACCCACGCCTGCCGTCCCTGGAGCGCGCGCCCGAGCGGCTCCACCTTGCGGATGGCGCAGCACTGCTTGCGCGCCTCGATGCTCTGGCGGAAGGAGAAGTAGCCCTGGGTGGAGACGAGCGTCTCCACGCGCTCCCGGTCCGGGAAGAAGGTCTCCACGTCCAGCCCGTAGCGGTTGCGGAGCACCTCCATGACTTCGTACGTCTCGGGAGGCAGCCGGCCCGTGTCCAGGGTGAACAGGCGCACGCTGGGGGCGTGCTTGCGCGCCAGATCGATGAGCGCCACGTCCTCCGCCCCGAAGCTCACCGCCATGGCCGCGTTCGCACCGAACCGGGCCTCGGTCCAGGAGAGGATCTGCTCGGCGGAGGCGGTTTTCAGCTCGGCGGAAGCGGCAAGGAACTCATCCTGGGACAACATCGCGACTCCAATGAGGCGGAAAAACGGCGCGGCCCACCCCTCCTTTCGGAGCGGTGATTCACCTGCGTTCTCACCAAGGGTGAGCTTCGTTCGGAGGACCGGGACAACCCCTCGCGCGCGTCCACGGCGAGGGGCAGAACGGGCAAAACATGACTTCGCAAAGGCTAGCGGCGCGCCATCGCCAAGTCAACGGATGCTTGTCCAATAAAGCGGACGCCCCTCCCGGGTTGCCGGGCCGCTTGCCGCCCGGCCAGCGGCAGCTTTCCCCTCAGGAGAGGACGGCCTGGGTCTCGCCGGATTGGGCGTCGTCCATGACGGGCAGGAGGAGGGAGAACGTCGTGCCTTCACCCACCTGGCTCTGGACGTGAAGCTCACCGCCCAGCGCGGTGATGATGCTGTGGCAGACCGAGAGGCCCATCCCCGTGCCTTCCCCCACCGGCTTGGTGGTGAAGAACGGCTCGAAGACGCGCGTCAGGTTCTCCTGCGGAATGCCACAGCCCGTGTCGCTCACCTCCACCCGCACGTGGCGGGAGCCACTCGGGCGCGCGTGGATGCGGATCTCGTTCGCGGCCTTGCCGCCCTGGCGGATGGCGTGTGCCGCGTTGATGAGCAGGTTGAGGAAGACCTGGCCCAGGCGGGTGGCGTTGCCCCGGACGCGCGGCAGGCCACCGTAGTCCTCCACCAGCCGGGCGTGACCCCTCAGCTCCCGCTCGGCCAGCTTGACCGCGCCGCGGACGACTTCGCCCAGGTCCACCGGCTCCGTGTTCATGTCATCCGGGCGCGACAGGGTCCGGAGATCCTTCACGATGAGGCGCACCCGCTCGGCGCCCTCGCGCGCCGAGTTCAACGCATCCATCAGCTCCAGCTTCTCCTCCGCGGAGGGCGCCGGGCGGCCGGGTTGCAGCTCCCGGGACAGGTAGTTGAGGTTGCTGAGCACGTAGGAGAGCGGGTTGTTGATTTCATGGCCCACGCCGGCGGCGAGCCGCCCCATGGAGGCCATCCGGTCGGCGAAGATGAGCCGGGACTGCGCCTCCTCGAGCTGCCGCAGGCTGTCGCGCAGCTGGGTGTTGGCCTGCTCCAGCTGCGCCGTGCGGGTGTGTACCGTCTGCTCCAGCAGCGCGTTGTAGTGGCGGAAGTGCCGCTCGGTGGCCTCGGCCTCGGCCTTCATCAGCCGCTGCTTCTCCTCCAGCGTCTTTCCCAGCTCGGAGGCCATCTGGTTGAACGCATGGGCCAGCGTTCCCAGCTCGTCCTTCGGGTTCTCGGGGAGCTTGACCTCGAAGTTCCCCTCACCGATGCGGCGCGCCGCCTGCATCAGCGCCTTCAAGGACCGGTTCATCGGCACCAGGATGATGAGCACCAGCCCCAGCAGCAGGGCGCAGGAGATGGCGGGCAGGAGGATCGCCAGCCATGCCTGTTTCCTCAGCCGGATCTGCGCCCGGTTCAGGTGTTCGAGCCGCTCCTGGTACTCCGCCTCCTGCGCGGCCGTGATGAGCTGGCCGACATTGTTCTCGAACTCCTCGAACAGCCGCCACTCGGTGGTGAGGGGGCTCGTCTCGAGGGGCAGCGCGCGGACGCGCGCCTCGGCCTCGGTGGTCCAGCTGCGCAGGGCCGCGAGCAACGTCTGGGTGTGCGTCCATTCATCTCCCCGCTCGTCAGGGCTCAGCGCCTCTTCCGCGGCCGTGGTGTGCTGGAGCAGGGCCTCCTCGCGGGCGAGGAGCGCCATCATCTCGAGCTGGAGTGGCTGGGTGCTGGTCCCCCGGTCCCGCGCGCGCAGCAAGCCGCGCAGGTACTGCTCCGAGGCCAGGTGCAGGCGCGCGAGGCTCTCGTTCTGCCCCTGGATGAGCATCAGCCGGTCGCGCGAGTGCAGGCTGCGCTGCGTGGCGAGCAGGAGCGTCAGTCCCATGAGGAGCACCAGCCCCGTGGTCAATCCCACGATCAGGAGCACCTTCCAACGGACTGTCATGGCTCTCCTGGACCCTTGCGCACACGCCGGAGCACCCGCGCTTCACGGCGGCGCCCGGCAGTATGTTTCAGGTCCAGGAGATGTTTCCACTAAAGGCTGGGTTGATCACCCGCGCGTTCGAGCAGCGCGTCGAGCTGTCCCATGCTCTCAAGCTTCAGGAGATCCTCGCAGCCACCGATGTGGCGGCCCGCGATGAAGATCTGCGGCACCGTCGTCCGCCCGTCCGACACGGCGATCATCTCGTCCCGCTTCGAGGGGGCCAGATCAATGGCGATCTCCTCGTAGGGGACGCCTTTTTCGTCGAGCAGCTGCTTGGCCTTCTTCGAGAAGGGGCAGGTGGACTTGGTGTAGAGCGTGATGGGGACCATGCCCCGCAGGGTAAGCACGGCGGGCTTCACGGGAAGCCGTACCCCCGGCCAATGGGGCCCGGCGTGCGCCGCCCGGCTGCCACTCCGCGTCCGGCTGGCGCCGTGTATCACCGTGAAAAACTGCTGTTTCACGCCATTTCCTCGCGTGGAAACGCAACTTCCGCAGGTGAGATACGAAGATGCGTGCACCGTACATCATCGTACATGCCGCGGAAGTGCCCATGACTGACACGAAAATCCACCGGCCTGTGCTGAACCCTGGGGTGGCTCCCGCCCCGGCCAAGGCTCCTGCCTCCTCCAATACCGTGGGGGCCACCAAGGGCCCCGCGGCCCGCACCGCCCTGTCCAAGGATGGGTTCGAGTCCGTGGCTCGTCCGGGCGTCCGGGGCGCGGATGCCTTCGAGACGCTGGGGCGGGGCGGAGGCCCGGCCGGCGTGGCGGGCCTTCACGCCGTGGTCCCGGTGGCGGCCTCCTCCGCGACGGTGGCCGCGCCCGTGAAGCGCTCCATCACCTTCACCTATGACGCGGGGCCGCACAGCCCGCTCACGGACGTGAAGCTCAAGGGGAGCTGGGATGCCCGCGGGCGCCACAGCGGCCAGTGGGAGGGGGCGGCCGTCCCCATGCGCTCGCTGGGCAACGGCAAGTGGGAGGCCACGGTGGAGCTTCAGGACGATGGCCTGCCCCGCAACTGGGAGTGGGGCGTCACCGCGGATGGCCCCTCCGGCGATGACCAGTGGGCGGTGATGGGCGAGGGCAACCTCAAGCTGGACCTGTCCAAGCCCTCGGCCACCTATACCCCGGTCACGTCCCACCTGATGGGCGCGCAGCGGCGGGGGGAGGACCTGTCCTTCCGGTTCTGGGCCCCGGACGCGCGCGGAGTCCAAGCCAAGGTGACGGACCCCGAGGGCAACGTGCAGCGCATCCCCCTGGCGCGCCAGGAGGGGGGCGACTGGGCCACGGACGTTCCGGGCGGGTGGAAGGCCCTGGAGGGCCAGTCCTACGTCTATGAGGTGGTGGACTCCACGGGGGCCACCAGCGAGCGGCCGGACCCCTATGCCCGGCAGATGATGGGCGAGCAGCGCGGCGTGGACCGGCTCTACCTGGACCCGGTGAAGGGCCGCGAGGAGAACCGCTACTTCCCCGGCGCCACCGAGCTGATGCGCTTCTCCATCGACGACGAGGCCGATGCCGAGAGCGCCTACCTCGTCCTCAAGGACGAGAGCGGCCAGCCGCTGTCCGCGGACGCGCTGCGCACGCGCCTGGGCGAGTTCGACACCTCGCTCGTGGACACGCTCCACGGCGGGGCCTTCAACGACTTCTGGTCGAAGAACGTCGAGGCGGACGGCCGCATCAAGATGACGAACGAGAGCGGCGCCTGGGTGTCGCTCGTCAACAACCCGGAGAAGCTCGCGGGCCTGCGCTACGAGTTCCAGGTCTTCGAGAAGGACGGCCAGGGCGGGCTGCGGCTGCGCGACGACGCCAACGGGGACGGGGCCTACAGCGCCGCGGAGCGCCGGGCCTCGCCGCACAATGATCCCTGGAGCGACCTGCTCACCCCGGGCAGCGGCGTGTCCTTCCGCGGCTCGGTCATCACAGACCCCTCGGGCTTCCAGTTCAAGCACGGCCAGGCGCCGCGCGAGAAGGATCCGGCCAAGTGGGTGGTGTACCAGCTCCACGTGGGCAGCTTCCTGGGGGACACGAAGAACTCGGACCGCTCCACCCTGGAGGACCTGCTGGGCAAGCTGGACTACTTCAAGGAGCTGGGCGTCAACACGCTGGAGCTCTTGCCCACCAACGAGGTGGAGGGCAGCCGCAACTGGGGCTACCTGGGCGTCAACAGCCTGGCCACCGAGAGCTCGTTCGGGTTCGAGGACGAGCGCGGCCGGTGGGTCAGCGGCACCGAGGCGCTCCAGCGCTTCATCGACGAGGCGCACGGCAAGGGGCTCAACGTCATCTCGGACGTCGTCTACAACCACGTCCACGGGGACCACAACGGCATGTGGAACCTGGGTGGCCCCGAGAACCCCTTCTTCAACTGGTCGAAGGAGCCGGGCCAGTTCGAGCAGCGGGACACGCCCTGGGGCGCGGTGCCCGCCTACCACAACCCCAAGGTGAAGCAGTTCTTCGTGGACCACGCGGTGCAACAGATCGCCGAGCTGAAGTTCGACGGCCTGCGCTTCGACTTCACCGAGCCCATCAAGGGCGTGGGCGGCAAGGACGGCTGGGAGATGCTCCGGGAGATCAACCGCCAGGTGCACTTCATCAACCCCCACACGTGGACGGTGGCCGAGCAGTTCGACTACGACCCGTCCATCTCCCAGCCCGCGCAGGCGGACGGCACGGGCGGCGGCTTCGACGCGCAGTGGTACACCGAGTACCAGCACCGGCTCGTCAACGACAACAGCAAGCCCGGCCTCATCCAGGCGGCCTCGCGCGGCATGCGCACGGACATGGATGCGTTCGTGAACCTGCTGACGGCGCCCCGCGGCCTGGACGCGTGGAAGAAGGCGCTCACCATCATCTCCAACCACGACGAGGTGGGAAACGCCCAGCGCACCCTGAACACGGCCGAGGGCGCGCACCCCACGGACTTCCCGGACCAGTGGTCGCGCAACGCCGCGCGCTTCGCGGCGGGCATCGGCTTCGCCTCGCCGGGCATCCCCATGTTCTTCCAGGGGGATGAGTCGGGCGCGCAGAACGACTTCCGCTGGGGCAACCCCTCCACCTGGGACAGCGGCTGGAGCTGGGAGCAGCTGGGCAAGGACTGGAACTGGGAGCAGGTGACGTTCAACGACGGGCAGAAGGCCACCTACGAGCGGCTCTTCGCGATGGCCCCGGAGGCCCGCGCGCGCGATGCCGCCTACCAGGGGCTGGGCGCCACGGACCGGCAGGTGTTCGCGCACCTGGCGGGCCTCGAGCCGGAGCAGCGCACCGAGGCCATGCTGGACATCACCCGCAAGCAGCAGTTCGCGTTCTACCGGGACGCCATCGCGCTGCGTCACGCCAGCCCGGCCTTCCGCGCCGATGCCGAGGTGAAGGGCGTCTACACGCACAACGACGACTCGGTGATGGCCTTCTCCCGCAAGTCCGGCAACGAGGAGTACCTCGTCATCGGCAGCCTCAACCGCCAGAATCTGGAGGGCTACCGGCTGCCGCTGCCCCCCGGCAACTGGAAGGAAGTGCTGAACAGCGATGCCGGCGCGTACGGCGGCCACGGCATGGGCAACTCCGGCGCCACGCTCAGCGGCGGCGCCCAGGCGAAGGTCAACCTGCCGGCCGCGGGCTACGTGGTGTTGAAGCGCGTCTAGCCCCGGTGCCGCAGCCCGGGTACCCTGCACCCCACCGGAGAGGATTTTTCCTTTTTTGCGGGGATTCGGTTAAGTAAGGGGCGCCCGGAAACATCCGGGCGTTCACCCTGGCCTGCCCAAGGTGTATTTGGAAAGGGTTTGACCGTTGCGCGGCACCATGGGGGGGGCACCCTGATGGATCAGTGGGCTCTTCGCTTCTTCGAGTCGTCAGCCGGGATGCTCGCCGTGCTGCACCCGGACGGAAGGATTCTCCAGGCCAACGCCGCCTGGACAGGGGTGGTGGGGTGGACCCCCGGCGCCCTGAAGGCCGGGCGCTACCAGCGCTTCGCGCACCCGGAGGATCTCCCCGCCGTGGAGGCGCAGCTGGGGGGGCTCTCCAGCGAGCAGGGGCCCGTGAACCTGTGCTTCCGCTGGCGGTGCCAGGACGGCGCCTGGGTGCGGTTGTCCTGGAGCGTGGTGTCCTCCGGGGACGAGGAGGGGCTGCTGTTCTGCACGGTGAAGCCCCCGGCCGCCACGGTCTCTAAGGAGGTCGGCTCCTGGAGCTTCAGTGACAACCTGCCGTTCGGGCTGTACCTGATGGAGTCCCACTCGGAGCGGATCCTCTACGCCAACCACCGGTTCTGCCAGCTGGCGGGCATCGAGAAGGTGGAGGCGCTCATCCGCCAGGGCTCGCTCTCCCACGCACAGTTGCTCGAGCACCACCTCCCGGCGCCGATCGCGGGGGCTTTTTTCCAGGCGCGGGCTGGTACGTACACGCCGCCGCCGGTCGCGCTGGAGGAGCGCGAGGTGCGGCTGCCCAACGGCAGGCTGCTGCGCCGGCTCTCGACGCCCATGGCCACGGCCGGGGGCGAGCTGTCCTACGCGCTGTACCTGTTCGAGGACATCACCGAGCGCCGCCGCACCGAGGATGCGCTGCAGCGCTCGGAGCTGAACTTCCAGAAGCTCATCGAGGGCATGCCGGACGGCATCTTCGTGCACCGGGACCGGCGCTTCATCTACGTCAACAACGCGCTGCGCCGGGCGCTCGGCTACGAGCACGCGAAGGAGCTCCTCGGCAAGCCCATCTGGAGCATCGTCCACCCGGATGATCTCGGCACCGTGCGGGATCGCGTCCACTCGGTGGCCAACCGCCGGGAGATCGCCCCGCTGCATGAGATCCGCTACCTGCGGCGCGATGGCTCCTGGTACGACGCCGAGAGCACGGGCATGCCCATCGAGTTCGATGGCAAGGAAGCGGTGGTGGTGATCGCCCGCGACATCACCGAGCGCAAGCGGATGCAGGCGCAGCTGCTGCAGACCGACCGGATGGCGCTGGTGGGCACGCTGGCCGCCGGCGTGGGCCACGAGATCAACAACCCGCTCTCCTACGTGCTCGCCAACCTCAACCTGGCGCTGGAGGGGCTGCGGGGCTTCACGAACGAGTGCGGCTGCGCCCCCGAGACGGGGCAGGCCGCGAACCTCCAGGAGCTGGAGGAGCTGCTCGTGGAGGCGCAGGAGGGGGCCAACCGGGTGCGCAACATCGTGCGCGACCTCAAGAGCTTCTCCCGGCAGGACGCGGAGCGCAGGACCGAGGTGGACATCCAGGAGTCCATCGACTTCTCCATCAAGATGGCCGCCGCGGAGCTGCGCCACCGCGCCCACCTCATCCGCAAGTACGAGCCCGTGCCGCCCGTCCACGCGGACACCTCGCGCCTGGGGCAGGTCTTCCTCAACCTGCTCATGAACGCGGCCCAGGCCATTCCCGAGGGCAGCTCCACCCGCAACCACATCACCGTCTGGGTCCGTCCCGGGCCCCCGGGCCAGGTGGCCGTGGACGTGAGCGACACCGGGGCGGGCATCTCCCCGGAGGTGCGCGACCGCATCTTCGATCCGTTCTTCACCACCAAGCCCGCGGGGGTGGGCACGGGGCTGGGGCTCTCCATCTGCCACGGCATCATCCGCAGCCTGGGCGGGGACATCTCCGTGCGCAGCGAGCTGGGCAAGGGCACCACCTTCACCCTGCTGCTGCCGGAGGCCTCCGGCGCCTGTGCCCCCACGCTGCCCCCACCCTCGCCCGCGCGCCGCGCGGGCCACAGCGGCCGGATCCTGGTCATCGACGATGAGCCGTCGGTGGGCCGCTCGCTCTCACGCCTCATCGGCTCGCAGCATCAGGTGACGGTGGTGGAGAGCGGGCGCGAGGGCATGGAGAAGCTGGCCTCCTCCGAGCCCTTCGACGTCATCCTCTGCGATCTGATGATGCCGGACATCACGGGGATGGAGGTCTACGAGCGGACTTGCGAGGCCAAGCCCGAGCTGGCCGGGCGCTTCATCTTCATCACCGGGGGCTCTTTCACGCCGCGCTCGCGCCAGTTCCTGGAGGCGGTGCCGGAGCAGTGGATCGAAAAGCCCTTTGACGCACAGCAACTCCACCTCTTCATCGAGAAGGCCCTGAGCGGTCACTATGCTTGACGGTCACTTTGTCATTGATGCGGTCACCCACGCCTACAACCTGCATCCGTCCAACTACCGCGCGGGGCGGTACGCCGAGTCGCTGGCCCAGCTCATCTTCGGGCTGCACAGCACCTTCTCGGACGGGGCGTACCAGATTCCGGAGAAGGAGCGCTTCCTCAAGAACTGGTCCGTCCACGAGCTGGCGCACATGCTCTTCGCCGAGAGCTGCATTGATCTCGCCGTCTACCATGTGCTGCCGCTCCAGACGCTCTATCACGACGGGCTGTGCTCGTATGAGAAGGCGCGGATCATCAAGCGGCGCTACCCGGACCGCTTCCTGCTCTACGCGGGCGTGGACCCCTTGCGCGGCACGGCGGCCCTGGAGGAGCTGGAGCAGCAGGTGGAGGCGCTCCAGCCCAGCGGGCTGAAGCTCTACCCGGCCGCGTGGCTGGGCGAGTCCTTCCGGCACACTGGCTGGCGCATGGACGATGCGCGCATCGCCTTTCCGCTGTTCGAGCGGGCGCTCAAGCTGGGCGTCAAGAACATCGCGGTCCACAAGGGGCTGCCCATGGGCGCGGTGCCCATCGAGGCCTACAAGGTGGACGACATCGGCGGGGCGGCGGATGCCTTCCCCGGGCTGAACTTCGAGATCGTCCACGGCGGCATGGCGTTCCTCGACGAGACGGGGATGCAGCTGTCGCTGTTCCCCAACGTGTACGTGAACCTGGAGGTGACCGGGGCGCTCATCGTGAAGCGCGAGCGCTGGTTCGCCGAGGCGCTGGCCGCGCTGCTGAAGTGGGCGGGCCCCTCGCGCATCATGTGGGGCTCGGGCGCGGTGTTCTGCCACCCGCAGCCGGCGCTTCACAAGTTCTGGCACCACTTCCAGCTGCCGGAGGATCTGGTGAGCGTGGCGGGCATGCAGCTCACGCCGGAGATCAAGCGGATGATCCTCTGCGACAACTACGCGCGCTACGCGGGCATCGACATCCAGGCCCATCAGGCCCGCCTCGCCAACGATTCCTTCTCCCAGCTCCGCGCCGGGAAGCTGGCCGCACCCTACAGCTTCCAGGGGGATGGCCATGACGATTGAGGGGGAGCTGCTGGGGCGGATTGGCTCCATTCCGGACCCATGCAGCCTCGCCACGGGCGTGCCGGTGAGCATCCAGGAGATGGGGCTCATCCAAGGCCTGGAGTACGCCGGGGGCCAGGTGACGGTGCGCATGCAGATCACCTCGCCCATGTGCATGATGGCCGCCTACTTCATGCGCGAGATTGAACAGCGCCTGGCCTCCCACGCGGACGTCCAGTCCGTGCAGGTGGTGTTCGACACGGCGCTGAACTGGAAGCCCGAGGACATCGCCCCCGAGGCGCGTCAGCGGCTGCTGGAGCGGCGCATCCAGACCATCGGCGGGCGGATGTTGCCCCGGCCCGCCGCCGGGTGAGCCGGGCCCCTCACGGGGCGTGGAGCACGCTCGTGAGGGCCTCGGCCACCGCGTAGTCCACCAGCGAGTTCAGCCGGAAGGGGGAGCGGGTGAGGTCCACGCCCGGCGTGCGCATCGCGCCGATGCGCACGGCATAGGCCTCTCCCGGCTGGAGCACGCCGGGGGGAATGCGCACCTGGCGCTGGGCGGTGAGCAGCGTGGCCACCGTCTCCGTGCGCGTGAAGTCCGGCTCGTCCGGCGCCGTGTAGAGCCGGAAGACGCGCACGTCGTACACGTCCGCGGTGCCCACCGTGGGCGCCTCCCAGGTGAGCAGCGGCGTCCGCGAGGGGAGGTCCTGCTCCTGCTGGGCGTTCCGGCCCTCCACCTGGAGGCGCGTGGGCGGGGACAGGCGGGCCTCCACGGGCCGGGAGGTGAAGGCCTGGAGCTCGGCCTGGTCCACCAGCGAGGCCCCCACCGTGCCCGTCGTGCCGCGCAGCCGCAGGGGCAACTGGTAGCGGTGGACGACGTTGGCCACCACCCCCCAGGTGGCGGGGTAGGGGTCGCCGTATTCCACGGTGGCCGTCACGTCCTGGCTGGCCGCGAGGATGCTGCCGGAGAGCAGCTCCCCGGCGTAGCCCACCACGCCCTGGGCCACCCCGCCCGGCGCGGGCGCCAGGATGAGGGTGTGCCGCACGGAGGAGGTGTCCAGGGGCACCGCCAGCGGGTGCACCGCGGCCCGGTGCGCCTCGAAGCTCGCGCGTCTCCAGTCCACCGTGGCCGCCTTCCTCGCCACGGGCTGGAAGGTGCCCGCCAGCGGGGTGGCCGGGCCGCTCGTCTGGAACGTCGTCTGGGCGAGGGACAGCGCCCGGGTGATGCTGCGGTAGTTCAGCTCCCCGGCCGTGCTGGGCTGGCTTTGCAGCAGGTAGAGGCGGTCGCCGCGCGTCTCATCCAGCACCTCCTGGCGGCCGAAGGAGGAGCGGTAGAGGCCCGCCAGGCCCGTGAGCTGGGTGCTGCCCGGGGCGGGCTCGGTCTCCAGGAAGATCCGGCCTGCGGCCCCCGCGTTGGGTGCCACCAGCTCGAAGACGGTCTGGGCTTCCAGGGGCGTCAGCCCGTCCACGCTCAGCGTCACGGGCAGCCCCGCCGTCACGGTGACGACGCCCTCGCGCCCGAGGATGTACTCGTCGAGATCCAACTGCCGGTGCACGGTGACGACGTACGTGGCCGAGCCGCGCTTCAGGTAGTAGGGGGCCTCGGGCGGCACGTGCTCGAACCGGAAGGTGCCCTCGCCCGTGGAGACGACGGGCCGGGTCTCGAAGGTGTCCCCGGTGGGCACGAGCACCGACAGCGAGTCGATGACGCCCGTGGTGTCCCGGGCGCGCGCATCGCCGCTCTCCAGCCGCCGGGTGATGGAGCGCTGCCCCGTGACACGGTCCTGCGCCTCGCCCGGAGGCGGCGCGGAGGGCCCCTCGTCCCCGCACGAGAGGGCCAGCGCCCCCACCGGCAGGAGCAGGGTGGTGAGGAGGCGGACAGACGTCCAGGCGCGGGGAAAGGGCAGGGGCATGGGGACACGCACGGGGCTGGATCCTAGCCTCCTGGGCATCCCGTGGACTTGCGGATTATGCTTTCCACTGGACCGCCGCTCGTCTCAAGGAAGCGCCATGCCACCGACCGGGCTCACCTCCATCCAGATCCGCCAGGGGCATCCCGACTTTCTCGATCTGCCCTGGCACCTGCCCCTCGCCGAGTGGGAGGGCCACAGCTCCCGGCTCGTCCAGGTGCCGCGCGGCCTGTCCCGCCACGAGGTGCTCTTCGTCAGCTATGGCAGGGCCATCTACGCCCTCAAGGAGCTGCCGCCTCGCCTGGGCCAGCGGGAATACGAGGCCCTGAGGGGGCTGGAGGAGCGGGAGCTGCCCTCGGTGCGGGCCGTGGGGCTCGTCCGGGCGCGCACCTCGGAGGAGGTAGGGGGGGAGGAGAGCAGCGTGCTCATCACCCTCTTCCTGGAGGGCTCCCTGCCGTACCGGACCCTGTTCATGAACCAGGGCCTGGAGCGCTACCGCGAGCGGCTGCTGGATGCGATGGCCAGCCTGCTCGTCCGCCTGCACCTGGGCGGCTTCTACTGGGGGGATTGCTCGCTCTCCAACACGCTCTTCCGCCGGGACGCGGGGGAGCTCCAGGCCTACGCGGTGGACGCCGAGACGTCCGAGCTCCACGAGAAGCTGTCGGATGGGCAGCGCCAGCAGGACCTGCTCATCATGGAGGAGAACGTCGCCGGCGGGCTGGCGGACCTGGCCGCGGTGGTGCAACTGCCCCGGGCGCTGGACGTGTACGAGACGGGGACGCACATCCGCAAGCGCTACGAGCGGCTCTGGGAGGAGATCAACAAGGAGATCCCCGTGGCGAAGAACGAGAGCTACCGCATTCACGAGCGCATCCGCGCCCTGAATGATCTCGGCTTCTCCGTGGGCGAGGTGGACCTGGTGGCCCAGCCGGGGGTGAGCGACCACCTGCGCATGCGGACCATCATCACGGACCGCAACTACCACCGCCACCAGCTCCACAACCTCACCGGCATCGTCGCCGAGGAGCGCCAGGCCACGCTGCTGCTCAACGAGCTCCAGGAGCTGCGCGCCACGCTCACGCGCGAGCTCAACCGCAGCATCCCCCTGAGCACCGCCGCCTTCCGCTGGCTGGAGGAGCGCTTCCACCCCACCATCCAGCAGCTTCAGCCCGTCGTCGGCACCACCGAAGTCTCCGAGGTGTACTGCCAGGTGTTGGAGCACAAATGGTTTCTGTCCGAGCGGGAGAAGAAGGACGTGGGCCTCCAGCGGGCCATCGTGGACTACATGGAGCTGCGCAAGCGCCAGAAGGATCTCACGATGAACATGCTGCTGCTCGGGGGGCCGGCCTCTCCCTCGCTTCCCCGCGCGGAGCCCGCGCCCGCGCAGGCACCGATTAGGGCGGGCGATGGCCGCCAGGAGCCCCCAGGTGGAGGGGCCTAGCGAAGGCGTCGACAGCTCCCCCCCAGGCCATTAGCTTGTCCGGCATGTCGACCATCCGGTCATCGCTGTTCGAGCCGTTGGCGGTGGAAGTCCACATCCGCCAGGAGAAGGCCTCGTCGCTGCGGCGCACGGGGGACAAGCTGGACAAGCTCATCGCGGAGCTGGTGCAGGTGGAGTCCGAGCTGCGCACGCTCAGCGGCCCCTCCCGGGCGGCCCGGGTGAAGCTCTATGAGCAGATGCGGGCGGACGCGGAGTACCAGCGCTGGTGCCTCGTGGTGCAGCGCGAGGCCATGGGCCTGTGGAACCACGCCGAGGTGGAGCTGATGTACCCCATCCCCCCGGCGGCGAAGCAGTAGCCCTTACCCCGCCTGGCGCCAGGCCCCGAGCGCCAGCAGCACCCACCCCACCAGGAAGCCCACGCCGCCCAGGGGGGTGATGGCGCCCAGCGCCCGGACGCCCGAGAGCGCCAGCGCGTACAGGCTGCCCGAGAAGAGGACGATTCCCACCTGCATGGCCCACCCGGCCCCCGAGAGCAGGCCCGAGGGCCGGCCCTGGGCCACGAGCCCCACGGCGAGCAGCCCGAGCGCGTGGTACATGTGATAGCGCGCCCCGGTCTCGAAGATGGTCAGCAGATCCTGGGAGAGCCGGGCCTTCAGGGCATGGGCGCCGAAGGCCCCCGCTGCCACGGACAGAAACGCGTTGGCCGCCCCCAGAACAATCCACATCCGCATCGTCGAGCGCCTTTCATCCAAGGTTCGAGTTGCGGCACGCTACACCGCCTGCCATCAGGCGTCTCCTCACATGACCGACTCCACCCCGAAGAAGAAGCGAAGCTCCTCCAAGACCGCCGGTGCCGGGAGTCCTCCTCCCTTCGAGCTGCGCGACTCGCCCATCCAGGGGCGGGGCGCGTTCGCCACCCGGCGCATCCGCCAGGGCGCGCGCATCACCGAGTACGTGGGCGAGCACATCTCCCAGGAAGAGGCGGATGCGCGCTACGACGACGAGGCGATGGACCGCCACCACACCTTCCTGTTCAACCTGGATGACGACACGGTGGTGGACGGGGCGGTGAACGGCAACGACGCGCGCTACATCAACCACAGCTGCGATCCCAACTGCCAGGCGTTCGTCGAAGAGGACCGCATCTTCATCTACGCCCTGCGCGACATCGCCGCGGACGAAGAGCTCTGCTACGACTACGCCTACGAGCGCACCGAGGGCATGGACGAGGAATCGGAGTCGCTGTACGTCTGCCGCTGTGGCGCGGAGACGTGCCGGGGCACCATCCTGGCCCCGCCCAAGCCGCCCGAGAAGCCCCGGGCGGTGAAGAAGGCCGCCAAGCGCACCCAGAAGCGCAAGGCGAAGGAGCCCACCCCCCGTGGGCCCAAGAGCCCCCGCAGCCGGCGCACCCCGGGCAAGGGCGCCGGGGGCCGCAAGCGGGCGTAGCGCGGCCCGCGGCTACTCGTACCGGAGCGACTCGATCGGCGTGAGGTTCGCCGCACGCCGGGCGGGCCAGATGCCGAAGAACACGCCCACGCCCCCCGAGAAGGCGAAGGCCAGCACCACGGACTCGGGGGCCACGGCCGTGTCCCACCCGGCAAGCTGCTTGAGCGCGTAGGAGCCGCCCACGCCCAGCAGCAGCCCCAGCGCCCCGCCGGCGAGGCACAGCACCAGCGACTCGATGAGGAACTGGAACAGGATGTCGTTGGGCCGGGCGCCCAGCGCCTTGCGCAGGCCAATCTCGCGCGTCCGCTCCGTCACCGACACGAGCATGATGTTCATGATGCCGATGCCCCCCACCAGCAGGGAGATGGCCGCGATGCCCGCGAGGAGCATCGTGAACGTCTTCGTCGTCTCCTGGATGGTGCTCAGCAGCGAGGCCTGATCCCGGATGTTGAAGTCGGCGTCCTGGCCGGGGCGGATGCGGTGCTCGCGGCGGAGCACCTGGTCGATCTCCGCCATGGCCTCGCTCATCTGCCCCTCGCTCGCGGCCTGCACTGCGATGGAGCGCACGCGGTTGGTGCCCAGCACGCGCAGCTGCGCGGTGGACAGGGGGATGTAGAGGCTCTCGTCCGGGTTGGAGAAGCCCTGGGAGCCCTTCTCCTTCAGCACGCCGATGACTTCGAAGGGCACGCCGCCGATGCGAATCGTCTGCCCGATGAGCGAGGTCGAGGAGACGCCGCCGAGCTGCCCGCCGACCAGGGCGCCCAGCACCGCCACCCGGCGCCGCCCCTTGTCCTCCTGCTCCGTGAAGAGCCGCCCGCTCTCCAGCTGGTTGTTGTTCACCGTGAAGTAGGTGGGCCACGAGCCCAGGATGGACAGGTTGGCGTTGCTCGCGCCGGACTGGACCTGGATGCGCCCCTCCAGCTCCGGCGAGACGGCCACGATGGCGCGGGGGTTGGCCCGCAGCGCCTCGGCATCCTCCACCGAGAGCATGGCCTGGCCGCGCCCCAGGCCGCCGGCGAACGACTGTCCGGGACGCACGGTGAGCACGTTGGCCCCAAGCGTGCCCAGCCGGGCCTGGACCGAGCGCTGGGCCCCTTCGCCCAGCGCCACCATGGTGATGACCGCCGCGATGCCGATGACCACCCCCAGCATGGTCAGCAGGGAGCGCAGCTTGTTGGCGATGACCGCGTCGATGGCGACGAGGAGGATCTCCAGGATTAGCATGGCGTGCTCACCTCGGTCCGCCGCCGCGAGCACCACCGCCGCCCGCGCCCGGAATCACCCCGCCGGCCCGCTGCCGGAACCGGTCCAGGTCCTTCTGCTGCTGTTGCTGCATCTGGGCCGCGGAGACCTGGAGCACCTGCTCGCCGCCCTCCAGGCCGCTGACCACCTCCGTGTACTCCCAGTCGCTCAGGCCCAGGGTGACGCGCCGGGCGCGCAGCCCCCCGGGCTCCTGGAGGAAGACGACGCCGAAGCGCGTGTCCCCCGTTCCCCGCTGCCTCCCACCGCCCCGGCCCGCGGGGGCCGTGCCGCCGTCCGCCGCGCCGCCTTCCGCCGGGCTCCCACCCATCGCCAGATTCTCACCCGGCGTGCCCCCATCCGGGCCCGCGTCCGCGTCCGGAGGAGGGGACTCGCCACGGGGACGGCCGCCCTGGAGCTCCGCGCGCACCGCCGCCGGGTCCAGGCCCAGCAGGGTGGCCGTGGCCGCCGCCTGCCGGCCCTCCACCACGGAGGTGGTGGGCACGGTCACGACGTTGCGGCGGCTGGAGATCTCGATGGCCACCTCGGCGTTCATGCCGGGCTTGAGCAGCCCCTCGGGGTTCTTCAGGCGGATGAGCACCGGGAACAGGGTGACGTTCTGCTCCACCACCGCCTGCGGCTCGACCTTCACCACGTTGCCCGAGAAGGTGCGGCCCGGATAGGCCTCCAGCGTCACCCGGGCGGTCTGATTGGGGTAGATCTTCCCGATGTCCGTCTCGTCGATCTTCGCGCGCACCTGCATCTCCGACAGGTCCGCCATGGTGAAGAGCGTCGTGCCGCCGGACACGTTGGAGGTCGCCGAGGCGATGATCTGCCCGGGCTCCACGCTGCGCGACAGGATGGTGCCGCCGATGGGGGCGCGGATCGTCACGTCCTGCCGGCGCTCCCGGGCCAGTTGGAGGTTCGTCTGGGTGCGGACCTGGGTGGCGCGCGCGGTGGCCGCCGAGTTGATCGCCGCCTCGTACTCCTGCTGGGTGACGACGCCCGAGGCGCGCAGGGCCTCCATCCGCTCCCGCTGGGCCGTCACGGTGGACAGCGCCACCCGGGCCGACTCCAGGTCCGCCTCGGCCTGCGTCAGGGCGTTCTGCACGTCGCGGGGATCGATCTCGGCGAGGAGCGTGCCTTGCTCCGCGCGCTGGCCCGTCTCGAAGAGGACGCGGAGCACCTCGCCGGAGGCCTTGGACTTCACCTCCACCACGCGGATGGGCTCCAGGAGCCCGGAGGCCTCGGCGACCACCTCCAGGTTCCGGCGCTCGGCCACCGTGGTGGGCAGGGTGCTGCCCGGGGCGGGCTTGGGCGAGCGGCTCCGCACGAAGTACACGCCCGCGCCCACCAGGGCGAGCACTGCAACGGCAAGGATGACCTTCTTCAACGCGCTCACTGCGTCCTCCGGTTGTCCCGTTCGATGACGCCATCCTTCAGATAGAGGATGCGCTTGGCGTGTTCCGCGATGTCCGGCTCGTGGGTGACCAGCATGAGGGTCTGCCCCTGGGTGTGCAGCTCTCCAAAGAGGGCCATGATCTCTTCTCCCGTCTTGCTGTCGAGCGCGCCCGTGGGCTCGTCCGCCAGCAGCAGGGCCGGCTGGGTGACGAGCGCGCGGGCAATGGCCACGCGCTGGCGCTGGCCACCGGACAGCTCGTTGGGGCGGTGGTCCTTGCGGGCCCCCAGGCCCACCCGGTCCAGCATCATCGCGGCGCGCTCGCGCCGGATGCGCTTCTTCACGCCCGAGTACACGAGCGGCAGCGCCACGTTGTCCAGCGCGCTGGCGCGCGGCAGCAGGTTGAAGCTCTGGAAGACGAAGCCGATCTCCCGGTTGCGGATCCGCGCCAGCTGCGACTCGTCCATGCCGGCCACCGGCTGGCCGTTGAGCCAGTACTGGCCTCCGCTGGGGATGTCGAGGCAGCCGATGAGGTTCATGAAGGTGGACTTGCCCGAGCCAGACGGGCCCATGACGGCCACATATTCATTGCGCCGGATTTCCAGGTTCACCCCCCGCAGGGCGTGCACCGTCTCCGAGCCCACCCGGTAGTTCTTGCTCAGGGCCTCCACCCGGATGACCACGTCCTCCAGGGGCCGTCCGCCCGAAGGGGGCGCGTTCGCCGTGTCCGGGGCGCTCACAGCTTCCTCCCGGCGATGGACTCGAGCTCTGCGCGGGACTGCTGGTAGTCGAAGCGCAGGCCCACGAGGTTGTTCTGGGCCTCGATGAGGGCCGTCTGCGAGGTGAGCAGCTCCAGGATGGTGGTGGCCCCCAGGCGGTAGCGCTCCTGCTGGACGCGCAGGTCCTCCTGGGCCACCTCCACCGCTTGCCGGGACAGCACGACGCGCTCCTCGGCGAGCTGGAGCTGGTTCAGCACGCGCTCGGTCTCGGTCCGCACCGCGTGCTGGGCATCCGCGAGCTGGGACTGGGCCACCTCCGCCTGCGTCCGCGCGCGCACCTTGCCCTCGTCCCGCACGAAGCCATCGAAGAGGGGGTAGGAGAGGCCCAGCCGCACGGACCAGCTCGTCCGGCCCCCGGTGATCGCGATGTCCTCGTTGAACCAGTTGTAGCCCGCGGACAGGCCCACCGAGGGCAGGTACTGGGCCTTCGCCGAGCGGATGCCCGCCTCCGCGGAGGCGACGGCGGCTTCCGCGGAGCGCACCGCGGGGGCCTTCGCCAGCAGGACGTTGACCAGCTCCTCGCGCGAGATGGTGAGCGGCACGGGCTGGATGGGGGTGTCCGTGGAGGGGGCCACGGGCTGCTCCAGCCCCGTGAGCCGGCCCAGGCTCAGGGCCGCCGCGTAGCGCTGGCTCTCCTGTTGGAGCAGGGTGCCGCGCGCGGTGTTGAGCTCGAGCTGGGCCCGGAGCACATCGGAGCGGGTCGCCGAGCCGACGGCCAGCCGGCGCTCGGCGGCGGTGATGCCCTGCTGGGCCAGCTCGATGCGCGAGCGCGTCACCGCCATCAATTCATCGGCGCGCAGGGCCTCGAAGAAGGCGCTCTGGACGGAGAGCGACACGCTGAAGCGCTGGGTGGTGAGCTGGGCCTCCGCGGACTGGAACTCCGCCTGGGCCTGCTGCCGCGCGGCGCTGCGCCGGCCGCCGGTGAACACGTCCCACGAGGCCGAGAGCCCCGCGCTGTAGGAGTCATTGGAGCCCGAGACGATGGTGCCCGTGTCGGGGTTGAGGCGATCGCTGCTGGAGAGCGTGCCGTTGGCGCTCGCGGACAGGCTGGGCAGGTAGGCGCCGAAGGCGCTCCGCTCGGAGGCCCGGGCGTTGCGGATGGAGCCCGCCGCCTGGACCACCTGCGGGTTCTGCTTGAGCGCCCGCTCGATCGCCTCCTCCAGCGTCATGCGGACCCAGGCGGGCTCGGCGGGTGAAGGCGCCGACGCTGGCGCCTGTGGCTGTGCCCAGCCAGTCCCTGGGAGCGCCAGGACGAGAAACCCCGAGGCCAGAAGCGTCAGTCCGCAGCGATGTCGCCAGGTGCGTGAAGAGGGCATGTCCGATCCGGGGTTGCAGGTACCACAGGAGCAGAACCCCGCTGAGGCCGAAAGATTAAGTCTCCCCCTGCAGAAACCCGGGGCCGCCGTGATTTATGGTGGCACCATGGATGACCTTCTGCGCTTCCTGCTCACCGCCCCGCTGCCTACGGCGCCTCTGGAATCCGTGGAGGACTGGTGGCCCCGGCACCACGGCATCGCCGCGCGCTTCCCCGTGGCGGTGGACATGGCGTTCGCGGGGGGCTTCCTGTCGGACCGGCTCGCGTTCGCCTTTGCCTCGGGTTACCAGGCAGCCCTCCGGGCCTTGTGGCCCGAGCTCCCGGCGGATTGCCGCGCGGCGCTCTGCGCCACGGAGGCGGGCGGGGGCCACCCGGCGGCGATCCAGACCCGCCTGGTGCCGGGCGAGGGGGGAGGGCCGGGGCGCCTGACGGGGGAGAAGCTGTTCGTCACCCTGGGCACCGCGGCGGACGTGCTCCTCGTGGTGGCCAGCGAGGGCCAGGACGCGCAGGGCCGCAACCGGCTACGGGTGGTGAAGGTGGACGCGCGGCGCGAGGGAGTCCAGTTCCAGGCCCTGCCGCCGCTGCCCTTCGCCCCCGAGCTGCCCCACGCGGCGGTCCAGCTGGCGTCCGTGGCGGTGCTCCCCGGCGAGGTGTTGCCCGGCGATGGCTACGTGAACTACCTCAAGCCCTTCCGCACGGTGGAGGACTGCCACGTCCAGGCCGCCTTGCTCGGGTGGTTGCTCCAGGTGTCCCGCCGCGCGGACTGGCCCGGGCCCGTGCGGGACGAGGTGCTCGCCGTCGCCGTGGCGCTCCGGGCGCTGGCCCTGGAGGACCCCGCCTCCGAGGCCGTGCACGTGGCGCTCGGCGGGGTGCTCGACCTGAGCCAGCGGCTCCTGGACGGACTGGAGCGCTGGTGGCCCTCCGTGGACCCCGCCACCCGCGAGCGCTGGGAGCGGGACCGGAAGCTGCTCACCCTCGCGGGCAAGGCCCGCGCGAAGCGGCGCGAGGTGGCCCGGCAACGGCTCGGGGGAGGGGAGGCTCAGTAGCGCCCACCGCCCACCGCGCTCACGATGGCCGACAGGATGCGGTTCTCCACGCCCCACACGGCCTTGTTCATGCCCTTGATGCCCGCGCCGCGCAGGTAGTCGGTGAAGTCGTGCAGCGCCGTGGAGCGCTGCATGCCGGCGCCCTCCGCCGCGTACAGCAGCGGGGTGCCGGGCGCGCCCGTGAGGCCCAGGTCCGGGCACACCTCGGAGAGCTGCTTCGGATCCAGGCCCGTGGCCGAGGCGAGCATCGCCACGGTGAACTTGTGCACGTCCAGCTCCCGGGCGTTGGGCACCTTCTTCAGCACCTTGGCGCGGTCCTCGGGGCTGGTGGCCAGCTGCTCCAGCTTCACCTGGGTGATGGCGAGCAGCTGCTCGTTCGACACGTGCTTGTTGTCCAGGATGGCCCGGGTGAAGAGGCTCTCGATGGTGTCGCCCTTGAGCTGGATGCCCGCGGCGTCCGAGCCGCGCATGCGCGAAATCATCCCCGCGATGGCCTTGCCCACCGGGGTGTCCGGCCCGCCGCGCCAGGCGCCCGGGATGGGCTTGGCCGCCGCGGCCTGAGCCACCGGCGCCTCGAAGCTGCTGCGCTGCACCTGCGCCACCGTGTTGGCCGCCTTCACGGAGGCGGCAGCCGCCGGGGCGCGGGCCTCGGCGCGCGGCGCGCTCGTGGGGGACGGAAAGGCGGACGGGCGGCGGCCAATGGGCTCCATGAATGGCTCCTCGGGGGCGGGCCCTCCCCGGAAATGGGAAGAGACACTCGGAGCATTATCTGACAGTCTCCCTGAAAGTTGCATGCCCGCCTTTCCCTCCGAGTTCGCTGATCTGCTCACCCCCCGGGGGCTCCGGATTCTCAAAGGACGAGACGCCGAGGCCTGTGGCGCGCTGCTCCAGGTGCCGCCCCGGCGCTTCCTCTCGCTCACGGACGTCATCCAGGTGAAGAAGGCGGTGGCGTGCCGCGCCGCGCTGGAGGCGGCGCTCCAGGACTCGCTCGTGGAGATGGAGGACCCCATCCCCCCGGAGAGCATCCTGGGCATGACGGAGAACTACGCGGAGCTTCTGCCCAAGACGGTGCGGGTGCGCACCGCGCTGCTGGAGAGCCGCCGCTCCCGGTCCTGGCGCGCCGCCGAGCAGGTGGGGCTCACCACCATGCTCCGCTCGGAGAGCTTCGCCGCCTTCGCCGCCGCGGTGAGCGGCCGCGCGCTGCGGCGCAAGTGGGGCATCCAGGTGCTGTGCTACGGGCCCGGGGACTACTCGGGGCCCCACAATGACCACCACCCGGAGGACCTGGAGGCCCGGGATGGGTACGTGGACATGCACATCTCCCTGGCCACCCCGGCCGTGGCGCACCAGTGGCTCGTCTACGCCCAGGGGGGGCACTTCACCCAGATGGTCCCGGTGAACACCGTGGGCGGGGTGACGGTGTACCGGCTGCCGTTCTGGCACTACACCACGCCGCTGATGGCCCGCCCGGGGCAGGCCGAGGCCGCCCGGCGCTGGGTGTTGCTCGGCACCTTCCTGGATGCGCCCCGGGCGCCTGCCCGCGCGAAGACACTGGGACGGCCCTGAAGCGGTGCTAGCCTGGGGCGCGATGAGTTCGACCGACGCCGGCGCCCCCGCTCAGGATCTCCTCTCTTATATCGATGCTTCCCCCACGCCGTACCACGCGGTGCGCGAGACGGCCCGCCGCCTCTCGCAGCAGGGCTACCGCGCGCTCGACGAGGGCGAGCCGTGGACGCTCCAGCCCGGGGACCGGGTGTTCGTCATCCGCGGGGGCACGAGCATCGCCGCGTTCCACCTGGGCACCCAGCCCGTGGACCGCGCCGGGTTCCGGCTGGTGGGCTCGCACACGGACTCGCCCAACCTGCGCCTCAAGCCCAACGCGGCCGTGGCGCGCAATGGCTACCACCAGCTCGGCGTGGAGGTGTACGGCGGCGTGCTGCTGAGCACCTGGATGGACCGGGACTTGTCCCTGGCCGGGCGGGTGCTCCTGCACGCGGGGGGCAAGCCCCAGCCGCACCTGGTGGACTTCCGCAGGCCGCTGCTGCGCGTGCCCAACCTGGCCATCCACCTCAACCGGACCGTCAACAGCGAGGGGCTCAAGCTCAACGCCCAGGAGCACCTGGTGCCGGTGCTCGGCCTGGAGCGCCACGGCCCCGCGGAGCTGCGCGCCCTGCTCGTGGCGGAGCTGGCGCGCGCGAGCGTGCGCGCGGAGGTGGGAGACATCCTCGGCTATGATTTGTGTCTCTACGATACACAGCCCTCGACGCGCTCGGGCGCCCAGGGCGAGTTCGTCCACGCGCCGCGCCTGGACAACCTGGCCAGTTGTTACTCGGGGCTCTCCGCGCTGCTGGCCATGAACGGGGCCGCCGAGGCCACCTGCGGCATCGTCCTGTATGACCACGAGGAGGTGGGCAGCCGCAGCGCCCAGGGCGCCGACGGCTCCTTCCTTCGCGACTGCCTGCAGCGGCTCGTGCTGGGGCTCGGCGATGGCCGTCCGGATGCCATCCACCGCGCCATCCACCATTCCTACCTGGTGTCCTCGGACATGGCGCACGCGGTGCACCCGAACTACGCCTCGATGCACGAGCCGAAGCACCAGCCGCTCATGGGCGGCGGGCCCGTCATCAAGTCCAACGTGAACCAGTCCTACGCCACGGACGGTGAATCGTGGGCGTACTTCGCGGCGCTGTGCCGGGACGCGGGGGTGGCCGCGCAGCACTTCGTCACGCGCACGGACCTGGGGTGCGGCAGCACCATCGGGCCCATCACCGCCTCGGTGCTGGGCATGCGCACGGTGGACGTGGGCAGCCCCATGCTGTCCATGCACTCCATCCGCGAGATGGCCGCGGCCTCGGATATCGCGGACATGATTCGCGTGCTCTCGCGCCTGTTTTCCTGAGCGAGTCCCGACAATCGGGAGAGACCTCTCAGGTCAGATCCAGGAGCGGCGTGAAATGCACGCCGCGAGTTGACGGAACAATCACGTCACGTTCACAATGTGTTGGGTTCCAGACAATTCACCATCCAGGAGCGCGGCGTGAGAGCAGGAGTACTGACTGCAAGTCTGTTGGCGGTGTTGTGCCTTGGTAGCGGGTGTTCCTCCAGCACGTGCGAGTCGGTTTGCGAGGACGCCAACGCGTGTGAAGTGAACGAGCGGCCCGCGGACGTCGAGTGCACGCCGTACTGCGAGGACGTCGAGGCCTTCCAGGCGCGCGCGGTGCAGGCGGGGCAGGAGGACTGCAACGGGCTTTTCGAGGCGCACCTGGACTGCTGGGAGAGCAACGCCTCTCAGATTTGCAGCAAGGAGTTCACGGGGTGCACCGAGGCGGCCACGGCCTGGCGCAACTGCATGGGGACGTATTGCAAGACCGACGCGGGCAAGACCGACGTGAACTGCTCCGGCGGCAATACCCGGCTGCTGCCGTTCTAGGCCCTCCCCCGTTTCCAACCCCTTTCTCCGACTTCACCCCGTAGGGAAACGCTCAGATGCCATCCACCCCCAGAAACACCGCTCTGGTCCTGGCCGTGCTCGTCAACGGCTCCGCAGGAATCGCCGCCGCGCAGGAGGCCACGCCGCCGGCGCCCGCCGCCGCGCAGGCGCCCGCCACCGCTCCGGCCCCGGCCAACGTGCCCCAGGAGCCGCCTCCGGCGCCTTCGCCCACGCAGGCCGCGCCGGGCCCCGCGCCCACGGCCCTTCCGCCTTCGGATGCCCCCGTGGCGCCGGCGGCCCCGGCCGCCCCGGCGGCTCCGGCCGCCCCCGCGGCGCGTCCTTCGCGCCCCGCGGCCCCGCAGCCCGCCGCCCAGGAGCCGCCTCCCGAGGAGTACGTGGAGGAGATCGTCGTCACCGGCTCGCGCATCCCGCGCAAGGAGCTGACCACGGCGGCCCCCGTCACGGTGCTCGACAAGGCGCAGATCGAAGCGACGGGCCGCACCACCATCGCCGAGATTCTCCAGAACCTCCCCGAGCAGTCCAACGCCATCAACACCCAGTACAACAACGGTGGTGACGGCTCCTCGCGCGTGAACCTGCGCGGCATCGGCGCCTCGCGCACCCTGGTGCTCCTCAACGGGCGCCGCCACGTGGCGGGCGGCACCGGCGCGAACTCCTCGGTGGACCTGAACGCCATCCCCACGGTGGCCATCCAGCGCATCGAGGTCCTCAAGGACGGTGGCTCGGCGGTCTACGGCTCGGATGCCATCGGCGGCGTGGTGAACATCATCACCCGGCAGGACTACTCCGGCACCGAGCTGCGCGCCTTCACCGGCGTGTCGGGCAAGGGCGACGGCCTGCTCTACGACTTGAGCCTCACGACGGGCCAGAGCACCGAGCGCGGCAACATCCTGTTCTCCGCGGGCTACTACACGCAGAAGGACGTGTTCGCCGGGGACCGCGACTACAGCCTGTATGACCGGGCGTACAACTTCAACAACCGGCGCATCACCACCTCGGGCAGCACGACGACGCCCCAGGGCGCCATCATCGAGGACTCGCGCGACACGGGCGCGGGCAACGAGGCCTGGGAGCGGCTGATCTCCAGCGGCTCGGGCGCGTACTACCGGGGCGCGGATGGGTGGCGGGACTTCGACACCACGGGCGTCCAGGACGCGGGCGGAGACCTGTTCAACTACCAGCCCGACAACTACCTGGTGACGCCCTCGGAGCGTGCCCACGTGTACGCCAACGGCGGCCTGCGCCTGGGGGGGCAGACGCGCGCCTTCTTCGAGGCCACGTACGTCAACCGCCAGTCGAGCCAGCAGCTCGCCTCCGAGCCGCTCAACACGGTGGGCGAGGGCGTCGTCGTCTCCGCGGACAACGTCTACAACCCGTTCAACCGCGACTTCAACGACGTGCGCCGGCGCCTGAACGAGTTCGGTACCCGCGGCTACGAGCAGGACATCAACACCTTCCGCGTCGTCACCGGCCTGCAGGGCAAGCTGCCCGAGGGGCTGGGCTTCCTGGAGGGCTGGGGCTGGGAGGCCTCCTTCAACCACGGCCGCACCACGGGCGTGGAGCTCAAGGAGGGCAACCTGCGCCTGAGCCGGCTGCAGTCCGCCCTGGGCCCGAGCTTCATCGATCCCGCCACGGGCGCCGCGGTGTGCGGCACCGCGGATGCGCCCATCGACGGGTGCGTGCCGCTGAACCTGTTCGGCGGCGAGGGCACCATCACCCCGGAGATGCGCGACTACCTGAGCTACCGGGGCACCCGGCGCGGCAACACCCAGCAGACGGTGCTCGCGGCGAACGTGGGCGGTGAGCTGTTCCGCCTGTTCCCGTCGGCGCGCGCCCTGGGGCTCGCCGTGGGCTACGAGCACCGCCGCGAGGCCGGCTCCAACATCCCGGATCCGCTGACCAACTCGGGCGACACCACGGGCAACAAGGTCGCCGCCACCGAGGGCAGCTACTACATCAACGAGGGCTACGCGGAGCTGTCGATTCCCGTGCTCGGCGGGACGAACCCCGAGACGGGCGACGCCTTCGACATCTGGGAAGTGTCCGGCGCGGCGCGGGCCTTCAACTACAACACGTTCGGTTCGGGGGCGACCTACAAGATTGGCACCCGCGTGAGCCCCATTCCGGACTTCACCCTGCGCTCCACGTACTCCACGGCCTTCCGCGCGCCGGCGGTGAACGAGCTCTACCTGGGCAGCACCGACAGCTTCGATGACGTGGTGGACCCCTGCTCGGAGCGTGCGCCGGGCACGGAGATCGACCGCCGCTGCACCGCGGCCGGCGTGCCGGCGGACTTCGAGGACGCCCGCTCGCAGCAGCGCGCCGTCGTGGGCGGTAACCGGGACCTGGAGCCCGAGACGGCGAAGATCTTCACGGTGGGCGCGGTGTTCCAGCCCCGCTGGGTGAAGGACGTGACGGCCACGGTGGACTACTACCTGGTGGACGTGGACGAGGCGATCCAGTCGGTGGGCACCAGCGTCATCCTGAACAACTGCTACACGAACGGCACGTACTGCGACCGCATCGTCCGTCTGCCGGGCGGCCTCATCGACACCATCTCGAACCCCCTGTCCAACGTGGGTGGCAACACCACCTCCGGCATCGACATCTCGCTGCGCTACCAGCCGCAGACGCCGTACGGCCGCTTCGGCTTCGGCATCGACGCGACGTACCTGGCGAAGTTCGAGCAGGAGCTGTCGGACGGCACCGTCATCAGCGGCAAGGACAACTACGACCTGGAGCTGGTGCTGCCCAACTGGAAGGCCAACTTCGGCGTGAACTGGGCGATGGACCCCATCTCCGCGGGCGTCAACCTGCGCTGGCTCAACGGCTACAAGGAGTGCCAGTCCAACGCCTGCGACGTGGAGGAGGGTGCCCCCACGCCGCTGTCGCGTGACGTGTCCTCCTACTACACGGTGGACCTCAACGCCGCGTACACGTGGATGACGGGCGTGGGCAACACCACCGCGCAGCTCGGTGTGAACAACGTCCTCAACCGCGCCCCGCCCCGCCTGTACGCCGGCTTCCTCGCGGACTCGGACGCCTCCACGTACGACTACATGGGCCGCTACTTCTACGCCCGCCTGTCGCACGAGTTCTACTGAGTCTCAGAAGGTCTGAAACACCCGGGGGCCGTCACGGATGCCGTGGCGGCCCCCGCCGTTTTGCGGGCCTGGGGGCGGCCGGCCAGGCGGGCCCTGCTCACTGCTGAATCCAACCTGATGGATATGCTTGGCGAGGGCCAATCCGGCCGTTAAGGAAGCGGCCCCCATGCATAAAACGCACCTCGTCGGCGCCCGCACCCACAACCTCCAGTCGCTCTCGGTGGACTTCGCCGAGGGGGAGTTCGTCTGCATCACTGGCGTTTCCGGCGCGGGCAAGTCCAGCCTGGCCCTGGACACGCTGTATGCGGAAGGGCAGCGGCGCTTCGTCGAGAGCTTCAGCCCGTATGCCCGCCAGTTCCTCGAGCGGCTGGAGCGGCCCCCCATGGAGCTGCTGGAGCCCGTGGCGGCCGGGGTGGCGGTGGACCGGCGCGCGCCGGTGAAGAGCTCCCGCTCCACGGTGGCCACCCTGGCGGACGTGGAGGCGTACCTGTCGGCCCTCTTCACCCGCGAGGCCCTGCCGGTGTGCCCGGACTGCGGCGTGGAGGCGGTGCGAACCGATGCGCGGGCCGCCGCCCAGGCGCTCCTCGCCGCCCACCCGGAGGCCCCCGTGCTGCTCGCCTGGCCGGTGCGCATCGCGGGCACCGCCGAGTACTTGGATGTCCGCGCCCACCTGCTCAAGGAGGGCTACCACCGGCTGGTGGTGCAGGGCGAGGTGCGGGAGCTGGAGACGCTGCGGCCGGCCGAGGCCACGGACTCGGCGGGCGTGGCGCACGTGCTGGCGGACCGCGTGAAGCTCTCCGGCGCGCAGCTCTCGCGCGTCACCCAGGCCCTGGAGGATGCGTGGGCCCGGAGCGAGGGCGAGGCCGTGGCGTTCCTGCCCGGGGGCGTTACCCAGCGCCTTCGCCGGGGGCTCGTGTGTCCGAAGTGCGCGCGGGAGTTCGAGCCCGCCCGGCCCGGACTCTTCAGCTACCAGTCTCCCACGGGCGCCTGTGCCACCTGCCGGGGCTTCGGGCGCACCATCGGCATCGACTGGGACAAGGTCATCCCCAACCCCGCGCTGAGCCTCGCGCAGGGGGCCATCCGCCCCTGGTCGGGCAAGACGTCCGAGTGGGAGCGCGGCATGCTCCTGCGCTACGCGCAGCAGAAGGGCATTCCGCTGGACCGGCCGTGGGCCCAGCTCACCCCCGTGCAGCGCGAGCAGGTGTTGCAGGGCGAGGGGGATTACCAGGGCGGCCGCGTGTACCCCGGCGTGCGCGCGTGGTTCCGGTGGATGGAGAGCCGCACGTACAAGATGCACGTGCGCGTGCTGCTGTCGCGCTACCGGGCCTACTCCCTGTGTGAGACGTGCCACGGGGCGCGGCTGAACGCGCAGGCCCGCGCCTACCGGGTGGGCGGGTTGGACCTGTCCGCCTGGCACCGGCTGGAGCTGTCCGATGCGTGCGAGCGCCTGGAGGCCCTGCGCACCACCACCGGCCAGGGCGAGCTGGCGCGGCGGGAGCTGGCCAACCGCCTGCGCTACCTGCTGCGCGTGGGGCTGGGCTACCTCACGCTGGACCGGCCCGCGCGCACGCTCTCGGGCGGCGAGGCGCAGCGCGTGTCCCTCACGGCCGCGCTGGGCACCTCGCTCACCGGGGCCCTCTTCGTGCTGGATGAGCCCACCGTGGGCCTGCACCCCAGCGACGTGGTGCCCCTCACCGAGGCGATGGCGGAGCTGGCCGACCGGGGCAACGTCACCCTCGTCATCGAGCAGGATGCCCACGTCATCCGCTCCGCGCACCGCGTGCTGGAATTGGGCCCCGGGGCGGGGCGGCACGGCGGACAGCTCTGTTTTGATGGGACGCCGGAGGCGCTCGCCCAGCGCGCGGACCTGCCCACCGGGCAGTTGCTCGCGGGCACGCATGCGGTGCCCCGGACGCCCCGCTCGCGCACGGCGGAGCTGCGCGTGCGCGGGGCCAAGAGCCACAACCTCCAGGGGCTCTCCGTGAGCGTGCCGCTCGGGGTGCTGTGCACCATTACCGGCCCCAGTGGCTCCGGGAAGAGCACGCTGATGGACGAGGTGCTGTACCGGCACCTGGCGCGTCGGCTGGGGGAGAAGGACGTGGAGGCGCCCGGCGAGGTGGAGGCGCTGGAGGGCGCCGAGGCCGTGCAGGCCATCACCTTCGTGGACCAGTCCCCGCTGGGGCGCACCTCGCGCGGCAATGCCGCCACCTACACCAAGGCGTGGGACCGGCTGCGCGAGCGCTTCGCCGCCGAGCCCGACGCGGAGGTGCGGGGGCTGACCTCCGCCCACTTCTCCTTCAACGTGGACAAGGGCCGCTGCGAGGCGTGCTCGGGCGAGGGCTACGAGACGGTCGAGATGCAGTTCCTGGCCGATGTGGCCCTGCGCTGCCCCGTCTGCCGGGGCCGCCGCTTCAAGGAGGAGGTGCTGGCCGTCCAGCACCAGGGCTTCAGCGTGGCTCAGGTGCTGGAGCTGACGGTGGACGAGGTGCTCAAGCACTTCGGTGCGGACACCGTGCTGCGGCGCACCCTGGGGCCCGTGGCGCAGCTCGGCCTGGGGTACCTGGCGCTGGGCCAGCCGCTCTCCACGCTGTCCGGGGGCGAGGCCCAGCGGCTGAAGCTCGCCCGCGCCCTGGCGGGGGACACCGAGGGCGCGCTCTTCCTCATCGACGAGCCCAGCGCGGGCCTGCACGAGACGGATGTCCGCCACGTGCTCGCCGCCCTGCATGCGCTCGTGGAGAAGGGGGCCAGCGTCATCGTCGTGGACCATGACCTGTCCGTCATGCGCGGCTCGGATTGGATCATCGACCTGGGGCCGGGCGGAGGGCGGCATGGTGGCCGGTGGGTGGCCGAGGGCACCCCGGAGCAGGTGGCCCGGGCCCAGGGCCGGACCGCGGAGGCGCTGCGGGCCCCCGCGGCCGTGTCCCGCCGGCCGGTGAAGCGCCGGGGCCCGGGCACGGCGGCCCCCGCCATCGAGGTGGAGCACGCGCGCGAGCACAACCTCCAGGATGTCTCCTGCCGGATTCCGCTGGGGAAGATGACCGTGGTGACGGGGCCGAGCGGCTCGGGCAAGAGCTCGCTGGCGTTCGACGTGGTGTTCGCCGAGGGCCAGCGCCGCTTCCTGGAGACGCTCACGCCCTACGCGCGGCAGTTCCTGCCCACCATGCCCCGGCCGGACGTGGAGCGCATCAGCAGCATTCCGCCCACGGTGGCGCTGGAGCAGCGCACCTCCCGGGCGGGGGCCACGAGCACCGTGGCCACCGTCACCGAGGTGGCCCACTACCTGCGCCTGCTGTTCGCCAAGCTGGGCCAGCCGCACTGCCCGAACGATGACGCGCCCATCGCCTCCACCACCCCGGACGCGCTCTATGCGCAGCTCTCCGCGATGAAGGGGGATGGCACGGTGCTCTCCCCGGCGGTCCGCGCGCGCAAGGGCACGTACCTGGATCTCTTCAATGCCGCGTCCCGCGCGGGCATCCCCACCGCCATCGTGGATGGCGAGGTGGCCGCCACGGACAGCCCGCCCCGGCTGGCCAAGACGCGCGAGCACGACATCGATCTCGTCATGTACGAGGGCAAGCTCGCGAAGCTGCCCCGGGCGGTGTTCGACCGGGCGCTGAGCTGGGGGCAGGGAGCCCTGAAGGTGCGTGGCGGCAAGGGCGAGACGCTGCTGTCCACCGAGCGCACCTGCCCCCGGTGTGGCACGGCGGTGCCGGAGCTGGATCCGCGCTGGTTCTCCTTCAACACGAAGCAGGGCCGCTGCGAGGCGTGCGAGGGCACGGGCGTGGAGGGCGGCTCCGAGGCCATCGCGGAGGGACGGACCTCGCCGTGCCGGACGTGCCAGGGCTCGCGGCTGGCGCCGGTGCCTCGCGCGGTGCGGCTGGAGGGCGCGCGCTACCACGAGGTGGTGGACGTGTCCGTCACCGCCGCGCTGGCCCGGGTGCAGGGGTGGAAGTTCCGGGGGGACCGGGCGCTCATCGGCGAGCCCTCGCGGCAGGAGCTGGTGCGCCGGTTGGAGTTCCTGGAGCGGGTGGGGCTGGGCTACCTCTCGCTGGACCGTGCCGCCGCGACGCTGTCGGGCGGGGAGATGCAGCGGCTGCGGCTGTCCGCGCAGCTGGGCGCGGGGCTCACGGGCGCGCTGTATGTGCTGGATGAGCCCACCATTGGCCTGCACCCCCGGGACACCCACCGGCTGCTGGCCAACCTGCGGGCGCTCGTGGACACCGGCTCGACGGTGCTGGTGGTGGAGCACGACACGGACACGATCCGTGCGGCGGACCACCTGATCGACCTGGGGCCTACGGGGGGACGGGGCGGCGGGCGCATCCTCGCGGAGGGGCCTCCGGAGGACGTGCTCCAGCGGGAGGACTCGCCCACGGCCAAGGCGCTCCAGGCCTCTCAGGTCCGCCCGCCCTCGGGGCGCGGGGCCCCGGAGCGGTGGCTGGAGCTGAAGGGGGCCCGGGCGCACAACCTGAAGCGCGTGGACCTGCGGCTGCCGGTGGGAAGGCTCAATGTGGTGTCGGGCGTGTCGGGCTCGGGTAAGAGCACCCTCATCCGCCAGGTGCTCTACCCAGCCATGCGCGAGGCACTGGGGCTGGTGGGGACGAAGCCGGGGCCGTTCGAGGCGCTGAAGGGCGTGGAGGCGTTCTCCCGGGTGATGGCCGTGGACCAGTCTCCGATTGGACGTACGCCCCGCTCGGTGCCGGCGACGTTCCTGGGCATCTGGGACGAGCTGCGCCGGACCTTCGCGGCCACGCCGGAGGCGAAGGTGCGGGGCTTCGGTCCCACGCGCTTCTCCTTCAACTCGGCCTCGGGCGGACGGTGCACGGCCTGCGAGGGGCAGGGCGCCATCTCTCATGAGATGTCGTTCCTTCCGGACGTGGTGACGCCGTGTGAGGCGTGCGGCGGGGCCCGGTTCGATGCGGCCACGCTGGAGGTGCGCTACCACGGCCTCACCATTGGCGAGGTGCTGCGCCTGTCCGCGGACGAGGCGAAGGAGGTGTTCCGGGCACTGCCGAAGGTGGCCGCGCCGCTGGAGTGCCTCTCGGACCTCGGGGTGGGGTACCTGCAACTGGGGCAGGGCTCCAACACGCTCTCGGGCGGAGAGGCTCAGCGGTTGAAGCTCGCGGCGGAGCTGACCGCCACCGCGCGCCATGAGCCCACGTTGTACGTGCTGGACGAGCCGACCACGGGGCTGCACCTGGGCGATGTGGAGCGGCTCATCACGTTCCTGGGGCGGCTGGTGGACCGGGGGGACACGCTCGTTGTGATTGAGCACCACCCGTCAGTCATTGCCGCGGCGGACCACGTGGTGGAACTGGGGCCCGAGGGAGGCGAGGCCGGAGGCCGCATCGTGGCGGAGGGCACGCCGCGTGAGGTGGCGAAAGAGAAGACCGCCACCGGGCGGGTGCTCAAGTCCCTGTTCTCCGGAACGGAGGAGCGGGTTCCCAAAGTGGCGCGGACGCGCTGAGCGATGGTCTCCGCTGGTCAATAGCGGACGACTATCTCTCTTCGGAGCGGTGCCGTCGTCGGCGCGCGGGTGCACGCCTGCGCGCGGGTTGGACATTGCTTGCCGTAATCCCAGGATGTCGGGCTCAAGTGCTAATTCTGGTCTCGTGCTTCCCCTGTGAGGAAGCCAGTCTGGAGGGAGAGATGAGGCCGCGTTGGGGGGGAGTGCTGCTGCTGGGGTTCCTCATTGTGGGCTGTGCAACGCCGAGAGTTGTCCGCTTGGACACAGGTGAGGGCGCGCCCATCGTCTACACTCCGCCGAAGCGGGTGGAGCCCATCGGGATTGACGCGGGCGCCTTCCAGGAGGTGATGACTCGGTTTGTGTTGGACATGCGCTTCTCCCTGCGTCCTGAGCAGGAGGAGCGCCCACGAGTCCGGTTCGCCTCATGGGCCCCCGAGCCTCGCACCCAAGGAAGAGACTATGGCGCGTGGTGCTCCCGGCAGGACAGTCCGGGCGAATGCCTCTCGCTGCTGGAGGACGGCTTCACCTTCCTGGACGCCAAGGTGCGTCGGAAGATGGCCCTGTCCTTCGCGTGGGATGGGGTGTGGGAGGAAGCGCAAGAGGCGGTGAAAGAGAGCATCAACCCGCTGGCCCTGAAGGCGATGATTACCTCGGCAATGGCTGCCTACATGATCCTCGTCGTGGCACCCGAACCCGTCACGAAGCTCGTGGCCATCGCTCTGACGACGTACGTCATCGCATACATCGGCCTGGATTTGTTCGCGAACCTCGTGGAGGGCTGGCAGCAGCTGACCATGGATTCGGAGAAGGCTGTGTCCTTCCATGAGTTGGAGGAGGCCGGGCACCGCTTCGGCAAGGTGATGGGAGCCAATGGAGCGCGAGTCCTCATCCTGGCATTGACGGCGGCGCTGGGGGGCGGGGCGGCGAACATGGCTTCGAAGGGCCCCATGCTGCCGGGTTTCGCCCGTGTGGCCCTGGCGGCGGAAACGAATGCGGGCTTCCAACTGTCTGCGGCGATGGCTGGCGGCGTTCGCTCCATCTCCGTGGCCGAGGGAGTCATGACGGTGGGACTCGCGCCCCATGCAGTCGCCATGGCAGCGCGGGGGCAGGGACGGCAGGGCGAGCCGCAGAGGGGCAACTCGACTCAGGCAACGCTCTACGAGAATCAACTGCCAGAGCAGCTGGCTGCGGAACTGGAAACTGCTCAGCGGCTCGGAGTCCGGCCCGTCAGCGTGGACTCACCTGAATTCCTGCGGTATGCGAGTGGGGAGAGAATCAAATGGGTCGTCACCGAGGAAGGCCAGCTGAGAATCATTCCACACAGATGGCAGGAGGTAGAAATCTCTCATGCCGTCGCGAGTGGAGGCCGCCCCGTGCTGGCCGCCGGTGAGGCAGAACTGTCGATCCACGGTTCCACTCGCTTCGGAATCCGGATAACACCGCGGAGCGGTCATTATCTGAACGGAGCTTCTCAATCCACGAGTGATAGGGTCCTAGAGTTCGGGCGGCGGGCGTTTGCCCAGTTCGGAATCACGTTCGTTCCGTGAGCAGGGATATGGAAACCAAGACTCCTCTTCTGCAGACCGTCCTGAAGTGGTCTCTCCCCCAGGTAAGAGCGTGGCTCGACGGGCTTTCCATCGGTGAGTCCGTGGGAGGAGAGGGCTTCAACTGGGATGGATTCGCCTTCACCGTGGCCGCCCGAGCCAGAGAAGAGCGGAGCTTGCCGTGGGCGCATGTTGCCCTGCTTGTCTATGGGGCGCTCGCGGGGCGCCCGCCCGCCGGCGATGCCCACTCCATCATGCTCTCGGCGATGAGTTTGAGGGCCTGGATGATTAAGGAATTCGGCGCCCAAGAAGGTGATGCGGTATTGGATTCTGAAGTCATCTTCTCGTGGTTTCAAGAGCTTGCCGTCATTCCTATCGAAGAGGCAGCCAAGATAGTGGCCCTCCCAGACTGGCGCACCATTCCGGCCGAGACGCTTCTCAAGCTGCGCTACATCAAGAGTGCGCTCAATACTCTGTCCTACATATCCGAAACAGGAATGCTGAGGAAGCACCCTGAGCTCAATGACTGGTTTCTGCTCAGGGGCCGTTTGCCGTGACGAGCCCCCGGCCGGTTCGGGCGGCTTCAAAAGCCGGAGGGGCGCTCTTCGGAAACCCCTGAGGCGCGCTCCAGCGCGAGGCCTACCCGGCCGAGGGTGCCCTCGTCGAAGAGCCGGCCAATGAGCGTCACGCCGTGCGGCATGCGCCGCTTGGGTGAGAAGGGGACCGCGGGCTTCTTGGGATCCGGTGCCCAGTCGCTCCGCACCCGGTCGATTTCGATGAAGCCCGTGCGCAGCGTGAGCGAGGGGTGGCCCGTGTGGTTGGTGATGGTGAGGATGTCGTCGCGCAGTGAGGGCACCAGGAGCACGTCCACCTCCGCCATCACCCGCGCCATCTCCACGGCCACCTTGCGCCGCAGCCGGTCCGCCTGGACCATGTCCACCGCTGACAGGAAGCGCGCTTGACGGAAGAGGTTGGGCCAGGCGTCCGGCAGCTGCATGGCCAGTGTGTCCACGCCGTGGCTGAGCGTCAGCTCCTCGAAGGCCGCTCCCGCCTCGGCGAAGAGGATGGCGTGGAGCGAGGTGTAGGGCCAGTCGGGCAGCTTCACCTCCACCGGCTTCAGTCCTTGCTGCTTCAGCGTTTCGAGCGCTGTCCGGTCCACGTCCGTGGCGGGGCTCTGCTCCATCCAGGCGGGCACGTAGCCCACGCGCAGCCCCTTCACGCCCGCCGTGGCGTCGAAGTCGAGCTTGCAGGGCACGCTCGCCACGTCGCCCGCGTCTGGGCCAGAGAGCGCCGCGAGCACCAGCAGCGAGTCCTCCACGCTCCGCGTCATGGGCCCCAGCTTGTCGAGGGACCAGCTCAGCGTCATGGCCCCCGTGCGCGGCACGCGCCCGTACGTGGGCCGCAGCCCGGTGATGCCACAGCGCATGGACGGGGAGATGATGCTGCCTCCCGTTTCGCTGCCCAGGGAGAATCCCACGCAGCCCGCCGCCGTGGCCGCCCCCGGGCCCGCGCTGCTGCCGGAGGAGCCCTCCTCCAGGAACCACGGGTTCTTCGTCTGGCCCCCGAACCAGATGTCATTCAGGGCCAGTGCCCCCAGGCTCAGCTTGGCCACGAGCACCGCGCCCGCCTGGTGCAGCCGTGCCACGGAGGGGGCGTCCGTGTCCGGCACCCGGTTCCGAAAGGGCTCGGCGCCATAGGTGGTGGCGATGCCCGCCGTGTCCACGAGGTCCTTCGCCCCCCAGGGGATGCCGTGCAGCGGCCCCCGGTACTTGCCTGCGGCGAGCTCCGCGTCCGCCCGGCGCGCCTGCTGGAGCGCCAACTCGGGCGTCAGCGTAATCACGCACTTGAGCTGCGGATCAAAGCGCTTCAGCCGCTCCAGGTAGATGGAGGTGAGCCGCTCAGAGCTCAGCGCCCGGGACTCAATCCAGCGCGCGAGCTTCGTCACCGGGGCGAAGGCGATGTCCTCGTCCTTGCTGGGAAGCAGCCCGGCCGCGCCCTTGCTCCGCACGAAGCGGTTGCGCGCGGGGCCCACCTTGAGGCCCGGAAGCACGGGGTTCCACACCGAGGCGGGCGCCAGCGTGGGCTCGAGCGCCACCTGGCGCGGGCCCGTGCGCCGCTCCAGGAGGGGCGCCATCGACGTGCTCCAGTTCTCCGCCGCCTGGGCGCGCTCCTTCGGGGCGTACTGGACCTGGACGAGCTTCTCCGCCTCCGCGAAGGTGGCCGCGCTCACCGCCGGGCCCGCGGAGGGCAGGGTGCCAAACGTGGGAGGCGAGCCGGGCGGTGACGCGGACGGGGTGCCCGCATCGGCGGGCGCCGCCTCCACGGCGCTGCTCGCGGAGACGGCTCCGGCGAGCCCCAGGGCGGTGTGGGTCAGGAATTCTCTGCGCGAGCGGGACATGGACGGCCCTCCAGGAAAGAGGGCCCCGAGTTTGCCACTTCCCGGGCAGGGCGGCCTGCTCAGCCCCGGCTGTCGGAGTCCCGGTCATCCCGGGGCTTGTCGTCCCTCTGCCGGCGCTCGTGGAACTTGTGCTTGAATTTCATGGCCTTCCGGTCGAAGCGCGCCAGGAAGAGGGCCAGCTGGGCCTTCTTCTGCGCCGGAAGCTCCTGCGCGAGCGCCTGGTACAGCTCCCGGTCCAGCGCGGCCAGCTGGGCCCGCGCGTCGAAGGCGCGCTGCGCCGCCTGGTCCACCTGCGACTGCGCCGCGCCGTCGCCTTTCGCCGCGCGGTGCAGCAGCTTCGCCGAGTCGCGCACCTGCTCGTGCAGGGGGCGCCGGCGCTCGTCGAACTGGCGCAGGATGCCATCCATCTTCAGGGCCTGGGCGGAGTCCAGCTCCAGCTCCGCGGAGAGCTCCACCAGTCGCGCCACGCGCAGCTGCCGCTCCATGTCCTCACGCCGGTCGCCCGGTGCCGCGAACGCCCCCAGGGGGAGCAGGGCCACCGCCAACACGGCCACTCGAATCTGTTTCATCATGGCGTCTCTCCTCATCAAGGAAGGAACAGCAAGTCGTCCGAGGCCAGGTCCACGTCGCCGTCCAGCTCTGTCCACCCGCCCTCGTCCTCGCCCCCGCTCAGCTCCAGCTCATCTTGCAGCGGATCCGCGGAGGCCCACTGCTCGAAGACCGTCTCGGTGTCCGAGGCGGCCACCCCCACGGTGGACAGCGGCCCGGCGCGGGAAGGGTCCTCTCCCGGCAGCGTCACCGTGAGCACCAGCATCACCGCGGCCGCCAGGGCCAGAAGCGCCCCGCCGTTGCGCAGCCGCACGGCCTGCTTCACCTGCTCGCGCCGCCAGCGGCTCACCACCTGCCGGGGCAGGGCTTCCTGCCGGGCCTCCTCCAGCGGGGTGGGCGGCGGCAGGGCCACCTGGCCCAGCACCCCCGTGAGCTGCCGCGCCTCCTGCTGGCAGCCCACGCACGTGGCCAGGTGGGCGTGCACCTGGGCCTGCTCCGCGGGCTCCAGCGCCCCCGAGGCGTGCAACGTCAGCAGCACTTCGTAATCCGGGCAGGGCTTCATTCGCGGTTCTCCTCAGGCGCGCCTGCCACCTCGGCCTTCAGCCGTTTGACGGCGTGGTGGAACTGCACCTTGGCATTGTTCTCCGTGATGCCGAGCGTCTCGGCGATGTCCTTGAAGGGCAGCCCGGCATCCACCCGCAGGGTGAGCACCTCGCGCTGACGGCGGGGCAGGGCGAGCACCGCGGCCTGGACGTGGCGTGCCTGCTCGGCCCGCTCCAGCGCCTCCTGGGCGGACTCGTGCGGGTCCACCGCCGCGTTCTCCACCTCCGTCAGCACGGCGGGCCGCCACCGGTTGCCCTGGCGGGCGTGGTTCTTGGCGAGGTTGAGGGCAATGCGCACCAGCCAGGCGCGGAACGGGGTGGGGCTGCTCCAATTCCAGCGGCCAAACACGCGTTTCGAGGACTCCAGCGCCCGCAGGAAGGCTTGCTGGGCCAGGTCCGCCGCGTCCTCCGGCCGGGGCGCGAAGCGCCGCACGAGCGAGAAGACGAGCTTGCGGTGGCGCTCCACCAGCGTGGCGAAGGCCGCCTCGTCGCCGTCCAGGAAGGCCTGGCACAGCGCTTCGTCCGAGGGGGCCTGGGCTGACGCCAACGTCAGCCGTGCCCGTCCGGCGGTTTCTTCGGGGTCCGAGACCGTCACGGCAAGCTGAACCCCCCGGGCGCCGAAAGGTTACAGCCCTTTTTCGCGGATTTCCGCTGCCCTGGCAGGCAAGTTGCACGGTGGCGATGGATGTGGGTACATGGAGTTGCCGGGTATTCTCGGCCGCTGACAGAATGGGCTGTTGCTTCTCGTCCGTCCGAGGGTTCCGAGACATGCCGACGGCAGACCCCACGTCCAGTGCCCGTATCAAGGGGACGGTGCTCATCTCCCGGCTCAACATGGTGCGCCAGCACGGGGGCCCCGCGCGGTTGGAGGAAGTCCTGCGGCGGTTGCCCCCCGCGGACCAGGCCGCCCTGCGCAAGATGATCCTCCCCATCAACTGGTACCCGCTGGAGCTCAACCTGCGGTTGGACGACGCCATCGCCGATGTGCTGTCGCCCGATGACCGCACGCGGGCCTTCGTGGACATGGGCCGCGCCTCGGCGGACGAGAACCTGCGCGGCGCCCAGCACGTCTTCGTCCGCCAGGGCGAGCCGCACTTCCTCTTGAGCCAGGCGCCGCAGATCTACCGCTTCTATTACGCGGTGGGCTCGCGCACCTACGAGCGCTCGGGCCCCAAGTCCGCCATCCTGCGCACCCTCGGCGCGGAGCGCGTGAGCGACGCGGACTGCCTCACCATCGTCGGCTGGCACCAGCGCGCCATCGAGCTGTCCGGGGGCCGCGCCGTGCGGGTGATCCACCCCAAGTGCGTGGCGTGGGGGGCTCCCCACTGTGAGTACCATTGTCAGTGGGAGTAGCGGCCCTGGGGGCCTATGTGGGGCCCCCCCTTGGCGGCGGCGGATTTCGGGTTAAGGTTGGGTGCCGTGCTTCCTACCAAGCAAGTCGTCGTCTCCCCGGGGTTTCAAGCGCGCCTGGCCCAGGCCATGGGCGTCAGCCGGGTGGCCCGCATCACCGGGCTGGATCGCACCGGCGTGGAAGTGGCCTGTGCCGTGCGGCCCGGGGGCCATGTGCTCCAGGTCTGCAATGGCAAGGGGCTGAGCGCCGAGGAGGCCTCGCTGGGGGCCCTGTTCGAGACCGCGGAGCTGTGGGCCGCGGAGAACGTGCCCCCGGGCCGCCTCGTCTGGGGCTCTCGCAATGAGCTGGATGGCCGGCTGGGCGCCTTCTGGAGCGCCACCGCCCTGGGCTCCGCGGGCACCCTGGTGGTCCCCCGCCTGTGGTCGGATTCCGTGCGGTGCGCGTGGCGCCAGGCCCAGGAGCTGCACTCGGGGCGCACCGTGTGGGTGCCCGCCCAGGGGGTGTACTGCCCGCCCTCGGGCGCGGTGGAGCTGGGGCCGGTGAGCGTCACGTGGACGAGCAACGGCTCGGGGGCCCACCCGGAGCCGCGCAAGGCCCAGCTCCACGCGCTGCTGGAGGCCACCGAGAGGGATCAGCTCGCGCGCGCGCTGCCCGGCGGGTGGACGGAGGAGAGCGTGCGGCGGCGGATGCTGCGCACGCCGGGGCTCGAGCAGAAGGCCCCCCACACGGCGGCCCTGGCCCAGGCCCTGCGGGAGCGGGGCTTTGGCGTGTACCTCTTCGATGCCACCCCGTACGCGCGCACGCCCGGCGCGGTGGGGCTGCCCGTGGCCGCCGCGGTGCTGGTGGACTTGGAGGAGGGGCCGGTGCCGCTCACCGCCGGGTACGCGTGCGCGCTGGGGCGGGACACCGCCCTGTTGCGCGCGCTGCTGGAGGCGGCCCAGTCCCGCCTCACGGACATTCATGGCGCGCGCGAGGATGTGGCCGCCACGGACCGCACGGCCGCGCGGGCCTTCGCGGAGGCGTGTGCCTCGGTGCGCGCCAAGCGCCAGGCCTCGGACCTGCCGGACTTCTCCCGGGACGCGGGCGCTCCCACGCGGGGGCTGCGGCGCGTGCTGGATCAACTGAGGCGCGCGGGCTTCAACCAGGTGGCCGCCGTGCCGCTCGATGCGCCCGTGCCCGGACTGCACGTCCAGCGGGTGGTGGTGCCGGGCATGCGCATCTCGGAGCTTCTATGAAACGCCGTCCAGAGGATCTCGTCGTCTTCCTCGGCCCCTCGCTGCCCGCGAGCGAGGCGCGAAAGCGGGTGCCCTGCCACGTGCTGCCCCCGGCCCGTCAGGGGGACGTGTGGCGGGCGCTCTCGCTGCGTCCCCGGGTGATTGCGCTGGTGGACGGGGTGTTCGAGGCCCAGCCCTCCGTGTGGCACCACGAGCTGCTGGCCGCGCTGGAGGCCGGGGTGGCCGTCTTCGGCGGCGCGAGCATGGGGGCCCTGCGGGCCGTGGAGCTGGCCCCGCACGGCATGGTGGGCGTGGGCCGCATCTTCGAGTGGTACCGGGACGGGGTGGTGGAGGACGACGCCGAGGTGGCGCTGCTGCACGCCGACGCGGAGCACGGCTACCGGCCCCTCACCGTGCCGCTCGTGAACGTGCGGCACGTGGCGGCCAAGGCCCGCGAGGCCAAGGTGCTCAACCTGGCGCAGGCGCGCGCGCTGGTGAAGGCCGCCGCGGGCCTCTTCTACCAGGAGCGCACCTGGAAGCGGGTGCTCAGCTCCGTGCGGCCCGCCTGGACGTCGGCCACGCGCGGCGGCTGGGAGGGGTGGTGGGCCCGGGGCGTGGAGGACCTGAAGCAGCTGGATGCGCTGGAGTGCCTCCGGGCCGCGGCGGCCTTCACCGGCATGCCCGTGCGCTCCGTGGGGCCCCGGCACCCGATGCGGCTCGCGCCCTCGTCGCTGGTGCGGCGCCGGCAGCTGGCCGATGGCGTGTCGGTGGTGAAGGGGCAGGCGGTGCCCGCCTCCCAGGTGCTGGCGGCGCTCCAGCGCGCGCCGGACAGCACGGAGCTGGCGGAGGCGGGGTTGCGCCGGGCGCTGCTGGCCGGGTGGGCCCGCTCGCTGGGCTTCACCCCCCACGAGGACGAGGTGCGGGCCGCGGAGGCCGAGTGGTGGCGCCGCCACCCGGTGCCCGCCTCGGCCCGGGCGGCCTTCCTGGTGGAGTGTGGCCTGGAGGGGCAGGGGCTGCGGCGGCTGTGCGAGGAGCGGGCCCTGGAGCGGCTGGTGCTCACCTATGCCTCGCGCCTGTTGCCGGATGGGCCCTCGTGGCAGGAGGCGCTGGCCTCCGAGGCGCGGCTGCAGGGGCGCTGGAGCCAGGCCGCGCGCGAGGTGGGGCGCCCGGGCCGCCGCCGCGCCCGGTGAGGCGCCGGGCTTCGCCCCGGCTCAGAAGATGTGGCCGAAGTCGAGGTAGAAGCCGCTCGTGGATTCGCTCAGGCCCACGCCGTAGTCGGCGCGGATGACGAACTCGCGGTTCCAGGCGATGCGCAGGCCCCCGCCGGTGGACGTCTTCAGCCCGCCGCCCTCCTGGAAGTCCAAGTCCCTCCACACGCGCCCGGAGTCCACGAAGCCCACCAGGGTGAGGCCGAACTGCTGGCCGAAGAGCCCTCCGGAGAGCGCCGTCCAGCGCAGCTCCCCGTTGAGCAGCAGCTTCGCCGGGCCCTGGAAGCGCCGCAGCAGGAGGCCGCGCGCCGAGTAGACGCCGCCCAGTCCGTCCTTGCCCTCCAGGCCGCCGAAGAAGGGCAGCAGGGTGAGCGGGACTTCGCCCCCCAGCACATCGGCGAGCACCCGCGCGCCGGCCACCAGCCGCCGGGAGCCCGGGAGCACCGGCAGGTAGAAGCGCGCGTGCAGCGTGGCGCCCCAGTAGTCGAACTGGCTGCCCAGGGGGCCCGCCCCGCCGCGCACGGACAGCTCGTGGAACATGCCCGAGCTGGGGGAGGCCTCGACGTCCCGGGTGTCGTACTGGAGACCGGCGAGCACCTCCGAGGTGCGGGCGGGGATGCTGCGGGGCACCCCATCCTCGAAGCCTTCGAGCACCCCGGCCTTCGCGTCCTCCAGGAGCTTCGAGTCCCCGCTCTGGCCCAGGTCGTCCGCGGAGTAGCGGGGCACGACGCGGTCCGGGCGGAACCGGTAGCCCAGGAAGAGGTTCCAGGAGCGCGCCACCGCCCGGCGCAGGTTGAGGCGCAGGCGCGGCAGGCTCTTCAAGTCGTAGGTGTAGTAGCGCAGGCCCCGGAAGTCCGGGTTGCCCGGGCACACGTCGGGGTTGTCCTCCAGCGCGTCCCGGTCCTCGCAGGCGGCGTACTCGCGGATGCGCTCGGAGGTGTTCCCCAGCCCGTAGTACGGGGCGAACCGGGCCCGGGTGTAGGCGGCCTCCACGCCCACCCGCCAGGGGCTGCCCAGGAAGCGGGGCGCATCGAAGATGAGCTGGTGGGAGGCCACCTGCCGCGTCGTCTGCAGAAACTGCGCGAGCAGCGAGTAGCGGAAGGGCTCGTGGGTGCCATCCGCCCGGTCCACCAGCATCACCAGGGCCCCGTACCCGAAGCCCTCGTCGGTGTTGAAGTTGAGGATGGGCAGGCCCTGCAAGTCCCAGCCGGTGCGGCGCGGGGCCGTGTCCGAGGGCTCCACGCGGGACTCGGATGTCGCCGGGGGCGTCTCCACGGGCGCGTCCGGAGGCGCCTGGCGGGCCTGGGCCGCCGGGGCGCGGAGCACCAGGCAGAGCACCAGCGCGAGCAGGAGGGGGCTTCCGGGGGCGCGGTGCGGGACTTGGAGGGGGTTCCAGCGCATGGAGGCTCGGTTGCTTGGAGAGGGCCACGCTACGACGGGGACTCCTCGGGACGCCAGGGGGGGAGGTGCGGCGCCCGAGGGGGCGTGGCTAACCTGTCAGGTAGACCGGGAACAGCGCAACCTGTGAGGGCAGGAGGAGGCTTGGACATGGACACCCCCGAGGAAACCCCCGTGGACAGCCCTGGGACGCCCCAGGCGCTCTCCCCCCGGGAGAAGGCCCTGCTCGTGCACGAGCGCCTGTGCGTCACGTACGGGTGCCCCATCGCCTTCTTCCACGAGATGGACCCGCTGAGCGAGCTGGTGTCCGCGTTGCTGTCACACCGCACGCACAACGCGGACTCGGGCCGGGCCTTCCGCCAGCTCCGGGCGCGCTTCGCCACCTGGGAGGCCGTGCGGGATGCGCCCTGTGCCGAGGTGCAGGAGGCCATCGCCCCCGTCACCTGGCCCGAGCAGAAGGCCCCGCGCCTGCAGCTCATCCTGCGGGAAATCACTGCCCGGCGGGACGGGGACATGGCGCTGGATTTCCTGGGGGAGCTGCCCGTGCCCCAGGCTCGCGCGTGGCTGGAGTGCCTGCCGGGGGTAGGGCCCAAGACGAGCGCGGCGGTGCTTCTCTTCAGCCGCCTGCGAAAGCCCGCCATGCCCGTGGACAGCCACCACTACCGCGTGGCGGTCCGCCTGGGGCTGCTCTCGCCCCGTATCCCCGTGGGCCCCTCTCACGCCCTGCTGGCCGCGCTGCTGCCCCAGGACTGGGGGGCTCAGCACGTCTATGACCACCATGAGGTGCTGATGCTGCACGGCCAGCGGTGTTGCTTTCATCAATCGCCCGCCTGTCAGCGCTGTCCCGTTTTGGATCTGTGCCCTCATGGACAAGCGCGGCTCGGACAGCGGTGAGGGACGGACAGAGCGCCGGTTCCCGGGGCAGTCCGGCTTGCATGGGAGCCTTCCGGTGATTAACCGCAGAAGGCGAGCCAACCATGAGCCGGATCTCTCAGGACGATGTGGGACGGTGTGACTTCATCGATGTGCTCGAGGAGGCCGTGACGCGGGGCCGTCCCGTGGCCGTCCAGCTCCGGGAGGGGGAGACCTTCATTGACCAGCTCCTGGATGTGCTGACCGAGAACGGGGACGAGTTCGCCGTGTTCCGGCAGCATGACCGGGTGTCGATTGGGCAGATCTCCGCCGTTTCCCGCCCGGAGCCCGTCCGCGCGCCTTGAGCCGGGCCCGGGCGGGTGTAGGGTGCGAGGCGGATGAGCATTGAACCTTCTGCCGAGGCGCCGCGCTGCCATCACGCCGACGCGCGAGAGCCCGAGGGCTACCGGGCCGCGCTCGGGGAGTCCCGCGCCCACCTGCTGCTGACGGATCCTCCGTACTGTCTGCTCACCCGGAGGCGCAAGGGCGGAGACGAGCGCGCCCCCCGGGCCCACAAGAAGATCGACCGCAACCCCATCGTCCGCTTCGAGACCGTGCGGGACTACCGCGTCTTCACCGAAGCGTGGATGACCCGGGCCGTCTCCTGGCTCACCCCCGAGGCGCGGCTGGTCATCTGGACGAACCTCCTGGGCAAGGAGCCCATCACCACCGTGGCCCGGCAGCTCGGCTACACGCACTTCCTGGGGGAGTACGTCTGGGGCAAGCGCACCACGGACAAGAACGCCAACGAGCAGCTCCTGCGCGTCTACGAGGTGGCGCTCGTCTTCTCCCGCACGCCGCTGCCCCCGCCGGGCCCGGGGGACGCTCCGGCCGTCTGGGCGGTGGTGGGGGGCTATGACGATGACGCCGAGGCCGAGCGCTGGGGCAACCATCCCCACCACAAGCCCTTCTCGGTGCTCGAGCCGCTGGTGAGGACCTACAGCCGGCCGGGGGAGACCGTGTTGGATCCGTTCGCGGGCAGCGGCTCCACGCCCGCCGCGGCGCTGCGGCTGGAGCGCCGGGCCGCGTGCATGGAGATTGAGCCCGAGTGGGCCGCGCGCGTCACGAACCGTCTGCGCGAGGGCCGCCCCGGGTAGCGCCCGTCTCCGCCAGGGCGTGCTTCACCTCCCGCAGCAGCTCGCGGGCGGCGGCGGCTGGGTCGGGCGCATCGAGCACGGCGGAGATGACCGATACGCCGCACGCCCCCGCGCGGATGAGGGGCGCCACGCGGCCGGGCCCAATGCCCCCGATGCCCACCACGGGGCCGGGGAAGGCCTGGCAGATGTGCGCGAGGGCTTCCACGCCCTGCGGCGCCCCCGCGTCCTCCTTGCTGGCGGTGGCGTAGATGGGCCCGACGCCCACGTAGTCCGCGCCCGCGGAAAACGGGAGCTCTTCCAGCGTCGCGCAGCTCGCGCCGATGAGGGCCTGAGGGCCCCAGAGCCTCCGGGCCTCGGCGGGGGGCAGGTCGCTCTGGCCCAGGTGCACGCCGTCGGCCCCGGCGGCCATCGCCAGGTCCAACCGGTCGTTGACGAAGAAGAGCGCCCCTGCCTGGCGGCACTGCTCGCGCAGGCGCCGGGCCTGGCGCAGCTGCTGGCTCAGGGGCAGGTGCTTCTCCCGGTACTGGAGGCTGCCGACGCCCGCGGCGAGCACGCGGTCCACGATGCCCTCGGGCGTGGCGCCGCTGACGATGACGTAGACGGAGAGCCGTTCCCTCAGGTCCATCGTGTCATTCGCCCGCGCGCAGCCGCGCTTGAAGCTGCCCGGCGCTCAGGTGGTAGAGCGCGTCCAGGAAGTGCATGGGCAGGGTGCCCGGGCCCTGGCCCTGCTCGGCCCCCAGCTCGCCGGCAATGCCCATGACCGCCATGGCGTGGGCGGCGGCGTGCAGCGCGGACGGGTTGCAGGCGGCGAAGGCGCCGGTGAGCGCAGAGGCCGCGCACCCCATGGCCGTCACCCGCGTCATCAGCGGGGTGCCGTTGCTCACGCGCAGCTCCTGGTCTCCCTGGAGAATCAGGTCCGTGGCCCCGCTCACGGAGACCACGCACCCATAGCGCTTGGACAGCGCCCGGGCCGTCTCATAGGCCTGCGAGGAGGTGGCCGAGCTGTCCACCCCGCGCGTCTTCTGCGCATCGGAGCCCAGGGCGATGATCTCCGAGGCGTTGCCCCGGATGATGCGCGGCGGCACGGCTTCGATGAGCTCCCGCGCCGTCTCGGTGCGCAGCCGCGAGGCGCCCACGCCCACCGGATCCAGGACAATGGGGACGTTGCGCCGGGCCGCCTCTGCCATCGCCTCGCGCATGCCCTGAATCCACGCCGGGCTGAGCGTGCCGATGTTGATGACGAGCGCCTGGGAGATGCCGACGATTTCCCGGACCTCCTCGGCCGTGTGCGCCATGACGGGCGAGGCGCCGAGGGAGAGCAGGGCGTTGGCCGTGAACTCCATGGCCACGTAGTTGGTGATGTTGTGGACCAGGGGGCTCTGCTGACGGATGGCCTGGACATCCTTCCAGATGGCATCGGCGGTCAGGGTCACGGGTGTCTCCTCCGGTTACACGCCCAGTGCGCGGTAGAAGCCCGTCTCCGCCCAGGTGGGCACGCCCGTGGGGCGGTGGCTCCACCAGTTGAGCGGGATGGTGCGCCGCTGCCGGGTGCGTCCTGGCAAACGTCCATCGGGGATTTGGTTGTTCGCGTCAAGCACCCCATGCGTGAGCGTGCCGTCGAACAGGACGAAGCGGTTGGGGCGCGGGGCCACCAGCGTCAAATCGCTCAAGTCTTTGGGGGCGAGCGAGGGGTTGTCCGGCTCGGGCGGCTGGCGGGTGAGGGCCAGCGCCCCGCCCCGGACCCGGTTGAGAAAGAACACCGAGGAGAGCCGCGGGTGCACCAGCCTCCCGGTGCTCAAGGCCAGCCGCTCGTCCCGGTCCTGGTGGAAGTCCACCCGCACATCCGTGGTGTGCATGCGCGACAGCCACCACTCCACCCCCGCGATGCGCCGCCGGCCCACCACGGCCGGGCGCAGGGCGAGAATCACTTCCTCGACGACGTTGGCCGGAGGGCCGAAGCCGTACCAGAACGTCGTCTGGTAGGTGGTGCGCAGGCGCTCGGTGCCCAGCGCCCCCACGCGCTTGAGCAGACGGCGGAAGAGGGGCCCCGGCAGGGCGCCATCGGTGAGCTGGACGAGGGAATCCACGGTGGAGGGCAGCTTCCGCTGAACGGGAAGGTAGGCGCTACCCCCTTTCGCCGGTAGGCTGCCCCCTTCGTGGCCCGTGGGCCACGCTCTTCAGCGAGGCGCGAGAAACCCCGGATGAAAGCACATCAGAAGATGCTCGTGGGCATTGCGGCCGGCACGGCGGCGGGCCTGCTGGCCAACCAGCTGGCGGGGGACACCGAGGCGCTGAAATGGGTGGTGGCCAACCTCACCATGCCCCTGGGACGCATCTTCATTCGCCTGCTGCTCATGCTGGTGGTGCCGCTGCTGTTCTCCGCGCTGGTGATGGGCGTGTGCGAGCTGGACCTGAAGCAGCTGGGCCGCCTGGGCGTCCGCACCCTCGGCTACACCGTGGTGTTCTCCGCCATCGCCGTGGCGCTGGGCCTCGTCCTCGTCAACGTCATCCGCCCGGGGGAGGGCTTCAACCTGGAGGCCCTCCAGGCCGCGGAGAAGAACCCCCTGTCCCTGAAGGCCGCGCCCCCGCCCTCCAGCGGCTCGCCGGTGGGCTTTCTCGTGGCCATGGTGCCCGACAACCCCCTGCGCGCCGCCGCGGATGGGGACATGATCGGCCTCATCGTCTTCTCGCTCCTGTTCGGCGCGGGGCTCGCGGTGACGCAGACCCCGGGCGCGCGGCGGCTGCGCGAGATGGTGCAGGGGCTCTATGACGTGATGATGCGGCTCATCGACGGGGTGCTGCGGCTGGCGCCCTTTGGCGTGGCCGCGCTGCTCTTCTCGGTGACGGCGGACCTGGGGGTGGGCATCCTCAAGAACATCGCCGCGTATGTGTTCGTGGTGGTGCTGGGGTTGGGGCTGCACCTGTTCGGCGTGTACTCGCTGGCGGTGCGCTTCCTGGGCAAGCGCAACCCGCTCACGTTCTTCCGTGACGTGCGCCTGGCCATGGTGACGGCCTTCTCCACCGCGTCCTCCAACGCCACGCTGCCCACCGCGCTCAAGGTGGCCGAGGAGAACCTCAAGCTGCCCAACCACGTGTCGCGCTTCGTGCTCACCGCCGGCTCGGCGATGAACCAGAACGGCACCGCGCTCTTCGAGGGCATCACCGTGCTCTTCATCGCCCAGGTGTACGGGGTGCCCCTGAGCCTGAGCGACCAGATGGTCATCATGTTCATCTGCGTGCTGGCGGGCATTGGCACCGCGGGCGTCCCGGCCGGCTCCCTGCCCGTCATCATGATGATCCTCGGGATGTTCAAGATTCCCGTGGAGGGCATTGGCCTCATCCTCGGCGTGGACCGCTTCCTGGACATGTGCCGCACCACGCTCAACGTCACCGGGGATCTGGCCGCCGCGGTGTACGTTGCCCGGGGCGAGTCCGCCTCGGAGCCTCCGCCCGGCGAGCCTGCTCAGCAGCCCGGGTAACAGGGAGAGTGTCCGCTGTTCGCCCCTTTGGGGCTTGAGGCTCGTGCGCGCCGGGGGCGGCTGATAAGAGCCCTCCCGCGCAGGCCCACTCGCAGTCCAGGACCGGGGAGCCCCATGAAAGTTGGCAAGGATCGAATCGTTGCCTTGGAATACAAGCTGCACCTCGGAGACGGGGAAGTCATTGACGAGAGCGAGCCCGGCCAGCCGCTCTCGTATCTGCACGGCGGCGGACAGATTGTTCCCGGCCTGGAGGGTGCCCTGGAGGGCATGGGCGTCGGAGATGCCAAGAAGGTCGTCGTGAGCCCCGCGGAGGGCTATGGCGAGCACGAGAGTGCCGGGCTCCAGGAAGTGCCCCGCTCCATGTTCCCCCCCGATGCCGAGCTGCGCCCGGGCGTGCGCCTGGCGGCCCAGACGGACGGGGGCGAGGTCATCCCCATCGGCATCCGCGAGGTGAAGGGCGAGACGGTGCTGGTGGACCTCAACCACCCGCTGGCGGGAAAGACGCTGCACTTCGATGTCACCGTGCGGGATGTCCGCGCGGCCACCGAGGAGGAGCTCTCCCACGGCCACGCGCACGGCCCGGACGGGCACGAGCACTGAGTGTCCCGGGGGGGCCAGGGCCCTCGTTCTGAGGGAGCCCTTGCACTATCGTTGCGGCCCCCATGAGCCACCCCGCCTCGACGCCGTCCGCTCCCCCCGAGTCCCTTCCTCCCGCCCCAGCGGCCTCGCCGGGCGCGGGACAGGACCCCGAGCGGTACTGGCTGGAGCATGTCTACAAAGGAGGCTCGCGCCAGCTCACCGTGCGCGCCGTCATCGCCGGCATGCTCATCGGCATGGTGATGTGTCTGTCCAACCTGTACGTCATCCTCAAGACGGGTTGGAGCATGGGCGTCACCATCACCGCCTGCATCCTGGCGTTCGCCGTCTTCAGCGGGCTCAAGGGCCTGGGCCTGTTCAAGAAGGAGTTCTCCCCGCTGGAGAACAACGCCATGGGCTCGGTGGCCTCCGCCGCGGGCTACATGACGGGGGGCGGCAACATGGCCGCCGTGCCCGCGCTGCTCCTGCTCACCGGCACGCTGCCCAGCGCGGGGTGGCTGGTGGTGTGGTTCGCCGTCATCTCCGCGCTGGGCGTCTTCGCCGCCATCCCCATCAAGCGCCAGCTCGTCAACATCGAGGCGCTGCCGTTCCCCACCGGCACGGCCACCGCGGAGACCATCAACGCGCTCCACGGGCACGGGCAGGAGGCGCGCAGCAAGGCGTGGCTCTTGGGCGGGGCGGGGCTCCTGGGGGCCTTCGTGGCGATGCTGCGCGAGCTGCGCAGCGTGTGGCTGAGTACCCATGCGCCCTCGTGGCTGCAGCCGCCGCTGATTCCCTCCAAGCTGAGCGTGCCGTTCCTGTCCATCCGGGGCCGGCCCGCCGGGGACTGGGGGCTGTCCTTTGATTTGAGCCTGCTGCTCATTGGCGCCGGGGCGCTGATGAGCTGGAAGACGGGTTGGTCCCTGTTGCTGGGGGCCATTCTCACCTATGGCTTCCTGGCGCCCGCGATGGTGGACCAGGGCTACATCGCCGAGGTGAGCTTCAAGGCCATCAACACGTGGACGCTCTGGACGGGCGCGGCCCTGCTCGTGTCCTCCGGGGTGCTGTCCTTCGCATTCCAGTGGCGCAGCGTGGCGCGCTCCTTCAAGGCCCTGTCCGGGCTGTTCGGCAAGAAGGACGAGGGCGCGGCGGCGGATCCGCTGGCGGGGATTGAGTGTCCGCCCGCATGGTTCCCCCTGGGCTTCGCCGTGCTGGGGCCCGTGGCCGTGGGGCTGATGGCGTACCTGTTCCAGATTCCCGTATGGGCCGGCGTGCTGGCGCTTCCGCTGGCGGTGGTGATGGGCGTGATTGCCGCGCGGGTGACGGGCGAGACGGACACCACGCCCACCAAGGCCCTGGGGCCGGTGACGCAGCTCGTTTACGGAGGCCTGGCGCCGGGCAATGTCGCGGCCAACGTGATGAGCGCCAACGCCACGGGTGGGGTGGGGCTGCATGCGGCGGACTTGCTGACGGACCTCAAGTCCGGGTGGCTGCTGGGGGCCAATCCCCGGCAGCAGTTCATCGGCCAGCTGTTCGGCGTGGTGGCGGGGGCCGCCATCGTGGTGCCGGTGTTCAATTTGCTGGTGCCGGATGCCTCGGTGCTGGGCTCGGAGGACTTCCCGGCGCCTGGCGTGCTGGTGTGGGCGGGCGTGTCGAAGATGCTGTCGGTGGGGTTGCAGGCGCTGCACCCGAGCGCCCGCGTGGGGGCGCTGTGCGGCGCGTTGCTGGGGGTGGCGCTGGTGCTGCTGGACCGGTGGGCGCCCAAGGCGGCCAAGCCCTACATTCCTTCGCCGTCTGGGTTTGGGCTGGCCATCGTGCTGCCGGGCTCCAGCTCCATCAGCTTCTTCATCGGTGCGGCGATTGCCGAGGTGCTGCGGCGGCGCAAGCCGAAGCTGGCCGAGGCGGCGGTGATGCCCGTGGGCTCGGGCTTCATCGCGGGCGAGAGCTTGATGGGCATCGCGCTCGTGATGCTCAAGGCTTTCAAGTACATGCCCAAGTAGCTGCGCAGGCGCGATGCGCCGCGAACCCGGTGTAAGAACAAGACTTACTCTCCCGTTCGTTCAGCGCTTGCGTCTATACTGTGGGTGCGTACCTCTTCCACAGACGAGGATCCATGCCTCCAGCCGCCCGTATCACCGACATGCATACGTGCCCTGCTGTGGAACCAGGCCCCGTGCCGCACGTCGGAGGCCCGGTCATCGTCGGTGAGCCGACGGTCATCATTGGAGGGCAGCCGGCGGCACGGGTAGGCGATTCGCTCGTCTGCATCGGGCCGCCCGATTCGATCTCCAAGGGAGAGGCCACGGTCATCATCGGGGGAAAGCAGGCCGCGCGCCTGGGGGACTCCACCTCACATGGAGGCGTCATCGTGACGGGATGCCCCACCGTCCTCATCGGCTCGGTGACCCAGGGCTTCTGCTTGGCCTGCGCCGCCAAGGCGGCGGCGGCCTTCGTGGAGAAGGCCAAGGCGTAAGCCCCAGGGGCTGGCGATCAGGCCGTGGGGTAGGTCTGCCGGATGCTGGGGCACTCCGAGAGGATGCGCTGGAACTCCATCAGCTTCGGGTGCTGGGCCACCGGGTAGCGGTTGCGGAACACCATGAAGTCCAGCGTGGTGAGCAATGCCAGCTCCGCCATGCCCAGCCGCGGCTTCTCGAAGAACGAGGCCCCGTATGAAGAACACGCTCCATGCTCTCGGAATTGGGCTGGCTGCTCTCTTGGGAGGTCCCGCGTCAGGTTGTGCATCAGGGGCAAACTACTCGGCGAACGGCTCAATTTACCTGGCGCAATCGCTCAATATCGATTGTCGTCCCGGTGACTCCTCGATGGTTTGCTGCATCAAGAAGTTCCCCCGCACCGCCATGGAGAGCTGTGGGGCCGCCGCAGCGGAGGTGGCCGCAGTCCTCAATGGAGTCAAAGTTCTCAACGAGGCTTCACAGGCAGAAGGCGAGGAGCCCGAAGAGAAGGACGATTTTGCCAACAACGCTAATCTTCCTGAATGGAAGCAGCGATGTATCAAGAACTACTATGCATGTAAGCAGGAACCAGACTGGGCTGGCCCCTGTTATGACTGCCTGCGGCGCTGCGAAGGGCAGCAAGAGTGGCCGTTTGCCATGTGCGGACCCAACAAGCGCAAGTCCAAGAGGTGAGAAAGTGGAGGATGTGGATGCTGATCTGGATGCCGTCTGGAATCAGCTGTGGGAACTGGAGAACCGGGTGCAAAGGGGCGAAGCCCTGAACCTCACCCCTGAAGTGCGGGCCTTGCTGCAGAAGGCGGCTCCAACGGTTGCCATCAGCAGGGGCGAGTCAGAAGCCGCCCTCGCCAGCATGGAAGGCGCTACGGCACTGCTTCTGAAGATTCGGGCACGCATCCGTGAGGGCTCACATCGGTTGAGCGATGCCTTGCACCGCATGTACCGGCTGCGAGACTCAGGCAGTCTCGATGCGGCGCGCCAGCTGATAAGAGACTTGCTTGCCGTTGAGGTGGTGCCGCTCTACCGGGATATTGCGGAAGGGCAACTGGAACAGCTCGACGAGCCGTCATAGGCCGGAGCCAAGCTGTTCCTCGACGGCTTTGTTCTCAGGCCGTGGGGTAGGTCTGCCGGATGCTGGGGCGCTCCGAGAGGATGCGCTGGAACTCCACCAGCTTCGGGTGCTGGGCCACCGGGTAGCGGTTGCGGAACACCATGAAGTCCAGCGTGGTGAGCAGCGCCAACTCCGCCATGCCTAGCCGCGGCTTCTCGAAGAACGAGGCCCCGTGCAACTGCGACTCCGCCCAGGTCATCACCGAGGCAACACGCTGGCTCTGCTTGGTGAGGTAGGGCGCTGCTTGAATGCTCAGCCCCTCCTTCTCCAGGTAGAACAGGTGGATGCTGGCCTCCAGCGCGCCGTCGATGGCTTCAATCGCGTTGCGCTCCTTCCATGCCTCCTCCGGCGTGGGGAGCTGGAACGGTCCCGTTCCGTGCTGGGCGAAGAGGTCGTCGATGATGTTGCGCGAATCCCAGAGCACCCGCTTCGTGCCGTTCTCCGTGAAGACGGCCGTGGGCCACTTCCACAGGGGCGTATGCTGGCGCAGCTCGGCGTCGCCTTCTGGCGCCGCCGTGGTGATGAACTCGAAGGACTGGCCAAGCTCCAGGGCGACGATGCGCACCCGGCGGACGAATGGAGAGGTGAGGGTTCCGTAGAGTTTCATGCCGCCCACTCTACTGCCTCGCGGGCCCCGGCCGCATGGGCTGTCTTTCCGAGGAGGCCCCGTTGCGGAAGGCCAGGCCCACCGCCGGGTAGAACGTCGCCCCGCCCAGGTTGCGCTTCGCCCCGAAGAGCTGCGGCTCGCAGAAGGTGTAGCCCCCCGTCAGCTCCGCGTACAGGTGGACATATTTGTAGCCCAAAGAAAGGCCCAGCGTGGACCCGGCGAAATGGCTGTTCACCCGGGCGGGCAGCGAGGCATCAAAGCCTGTCACCGGCTTGCCCTGCTCCGCGTAGTTGATGAGCGCCTGGTCCAGCGTCGTCCGGCTGAAGATGTACTTGGGCGCCGCGTACAGCTTGAAGATGTCGCCCACGTCCCAGCTGATGTAGAGCGGCACCTCCACGTCGTACCGTGAGAAGTCTTTGATTTCGACGACCTTCAGCGCATCCAGCGCCGGGCTCTTGAAGATGTGGCGCGACCCGCCGAGGCCGATCGCCATGTCGAAGGAGCGGCGCGTGTGCTCGGACGTTCCCTCTGGGCTGCCGCTGTGGAGGAAGCGGTACTTGGCATCCAGCCGCAGCGAAATCCCACTGTAGCGCAGGCCCAGGTCCAGGTTCTCCACCACGCCCGCGCGGATCATCAGCTCGTTGACGATGCCCGGTGGCGCCACCGCGAGCGCGGTGCCTGCCGTGAGCAGCCGCTGCTGGTCCGCCTCCGAGAGGTTGACGGACTCTCCGTCCTCGATGTCCTCCTTGAGCTGCTTTCCCTGGTCGATGCCAAGGTCCACCACGTCGAGCAGGTTGCCCACTGGCAGGAAGGCCCCGGCCCCGAGGGACACTTGCACCTGCCCGGGCGCCAGCGGCCGTGCCGTCTGCAGGGTGGAGAGGTTGGAGGCGCAGCCCGCCCCGAGGAGCGGCACGAGCAACAGGGAAAGAAATCGCATGGGTCGGCAGGTTACGTGGCCCTGGCCTCTCCACCCAAGGGGCGCCGCGGCGGCGGCGTGTTGAAATCGAGCAGCGGCCCGAGTGGGACGATTCCAGACGGGTTGATCTGGGCATGGCTCTGGTAATAGTGCCGCTTGATGTGCTCGAAGTTCACCGTCTCCCGGATCCCCGGCAGTTGGTAGAGCTCGCGCGTGTAGGCCCAGAGGTTGGGGGAGTCGGTCAGCCGCCGCAGGTTGCACTTGAAGTGGCCCACATAAACGCTGTCGAACCGGAGCAGGGTCGTGAACAGCCGCCAGTCCGCCTCCGTGAGCTGCTCTCCGCAGAGGTAGCGCTGCTGGCCCAGCCGGGCCTCGAGCCAGTCCAGGCTCTCGAAGAGGGGGCGCACCGCGTCCTCGTACGCCTGCTGCGTGGTGGCGAAGCCCGCCTTGTACACGCCGTTGTTGACCGTGTCGTAGACGCGCGCATTGACGGCGTCGATCTCCCCGCGCAGCGCCTCCGGGTAGTAGTCCCCGGGCCGCGCCCCCACCGCGTCGAAGGCGCTGTTGAACATGCGCAGGATGTCCGCGGACTCGTTGCTGACAATCCGGTTGCGCTTCTTGTCCCAGAGCAGGGGGATGGTCACCCGGCCGGTGTATTCGGGCTCCGAGCGCACATACAGCTCGTAGAGGTAGCGCACCCCGAAGAGCGGATCCGGCACGACGCCTTCCCCGGGCTCGAACGTCCAGCCGTGCTCCGCCATCTTCCAGTGCGTCACCGAGACGCTCACCGCGTCTTCGAGCCCCTTGAGGCTGCGAAGAATCATGGTCCGGTGGGCCCACGGGCAGGCCCGGGCGATGTAGAGGTGGTAGCGGCCCGGCTCGGCCTGGAAGCCGCCCTCGCCGGTGGGCCCGGGCGCGCCATCCGCGGTCACCCAGTTGCGCAGGCGGCTCGCTTCGCGCTCGAACCGGCCTCCGGTCTTCCCGGTGTCGTACCACTGATCCTTCCACTCCCCTTTGACCAGAAGTCCCACGGCTGTGCCTCCTGTGTGCGGACGCCGGTGCCAGGGTACGGCCCGGCCCGTGCTCCTGGCACCTCGGGGAAACAGGGTTCGGGTAGCATGGTTCCCTGAATGACAACGCCCCTGCACGTGGTCCGCTCCCCCCTCTGGTGGTCCTCTCTCTGGCTGTGTGGCCTGGCCTGTGGCGGCGGCGGCGGCGGCGAGGAGACGAAGGACACCCTGGCCCCGGTGAACGTCCGCGTGACGGGCGGCGTGGCGGCCGGGGAGACCGTCACCGGACGGCGGCCGTTGCAGGCCACCGCCGAGGATGACTCGGGCAAGCTGTCCAAGGTGGAGTTCTATGTCTCCGGCACGCTGGCGTGCACGGATGGCACGGACCGCAACTCCGGGGAGCCGTTCTCCTGCGGCTGGGACCCTGGCGCCACCCCCCAGGGGCGCCACACGCTCTCGGCCCGCGCGTATGACGCGGCGGGGAATGCCTCGGACTCCGAGCCCTTGACGTTCACCGTCCCCGCGCCCAACCGGGCCCCCTCGCTCACCGGGGTGACGGCCTCGCCGCCCACCGTGGAGGAGGGCTCGGCGGCCACCCTCCAGGTCTCCGCCAGCGATCCGGATGGAGATGCGCTGAGCTATTCCTGGACGCAGAGCCCGCTCGTGCCCGCGGGCACCTTCGCCGGGAGCGGGGGCACCTGGACGTGGACCGCGCCCCTGCTGTCGCGCGACACGGCCTTCACGCTGAAGCTGACGGTCAGCGATGGCCGGGGCGGCTCGGTCCAGTCCACGGTGCCGGTGAAGGCGGTGAATGTGCCGGCGCTCAACCGTCCGCCGTTCGTGGACGAGGCCATCATCGCCCCCACCGCGCCGGTCGTGGCCGGAGATCCGGTGCTGCTCTCCATTGGCGCGAGCGACCTGGACAAGGATGCGCTCACCTACGCGTGGACGACAGTGCCCCCCGGAGCGGGCACCTTCACGCAGACGGAGCCCTCGTCCGTGCAGTGGCGCTCTCCGGACCTCACCTCCAACACGCGCTACACCTTCCAAGTGACCGTGTCCGATGGCACGGCCTCCGTGACACGCTCGGTGGATGTGCAGGTGCGGATTCCCTCGTATGCCCAGGACATCGAGCCCCTGTGGACCCCCACCTGCACCACCTGCCACAGCGACGGCTCCCCCGGGGGGCTGAACCTGCAAGCGGGCAAGTCCTACGCCTCGCTCGTCAACACGTCCGGCCGGGGCAGCTGCAGCGCGCTCAAGCGTGTCGAGCCGGGGCTGCCCGATGACTCCTTGCTGGTGCTGAAGATCAGCGGGGACAGCTGTGGCGGCCGGATGCCGCAGTTGGATCCCGAGTACTTCGACAAGAACCCCGGCGAGCTCACGCGGATCCGCTCCTGGATTCTCCTGGGCGCGCCCAACAACTGACGGGGACTCCGCGCTAAGAGCGGCCCGGGCGGCGGGGCCCTCCGCCTTCGGGGCCCTTCGCGGGAGGCGGCGTGGACTTCAGGCCCCGCTGCTTGAGCAGCCAGTAGCGCTGCTGGAGCGAGAGGCTGAGGGGGACGGCCGCCAGCGCCTTCTCGTACTCGGCCAGCGCCAGGGCGAGGTTGCCCTGGGACTCCCAGGCGGACGCGGTGGTGGCGTGGATCCGCTCGCGCGCCTCCGCACCGGGGTGGGCCTGGAGGAAGCGGACCCGCAGGGCCTCGATGTCGGAGGCCGTCAGTCCGCTGGCGATGCAGCGCGCCACCCCGGCGAAGTTGCCCCGCCAGGCATCGTGCTCGATGCGCTGCCGGGGGTGGCCCAGCAGCTCTCCCGCCTTCTCCACCCGGGTCCGGGCCTCGCCCAGCTCCTTGCTCTGGCGCGCGGAGAGCGGCCGGGCGGCGAGCCCCTCCAGGGTCTTCAGCAGGTGGCGTGCTTGCTGGCGGATGTCGTCGAAGGGGGCATCCAGGGGCAGGGAGAGCAGGGCGTAGGGGTCCGCCGGGGTCGCCTTCGCCAGCGGGGTGAGCACCCCGCCCGCCTCGGCGTCGTCCGCCACGGGGGCCTTGCTGGAGGGCGTCTGGGCGGGGGCCGCGAGCCGGCCCTGGAGCGCGCGCGAGAGGCGCTCCCGGGCCTCGGGCGCCAAGTGGAGGAACTGGACGGCGAAGCCCGCCCGCGTTCCCCAGGCGCTGGCCTGGGCCGCGGGCACGTGGTGGACGACTTCCCCCTCGCACGTCAGCGGCTGCTCGCGCAGCTCCAGCGTGAGGGACAGGCGGGAGCGCAGCGCGGGGAAGGGCTCGCCGGTGCACAGGAACACGCCGTTGCGGGACAGGTCCGTGCAGTGCACCCGCGAGGGCCCCGTGCCCGGCGGGAGCACCACCCGTGCCATCATGTCCACCGGGGCGGGCAGGGCCGGGGCATTCCAGGCCGGGGGCTCCGAGGCTAGAGGCGTCTCGGCCACCTTCCCGGAGGGCGCCTGCGGAACGGGCGTCAGGGCGGGGCGAACCGCCGGGGGCTCGGGGGAGAGGGCCTGCTCCAGGGCGGCGCGCATCTCGCTGGCGCTCTGGAACCGATCCTCCGGGCGCTTGGCGAGGGCGCGCACGACGAGCTGCGAGAGCGCCTCGGGCACCTCGGGATTCACCTCGCGGGGCGCGGGGGGAATCTCCTTGAGGTGGGCGTGGAGCATCGTTCCCAGCGGCCCCTTGGGGAAGGGCATCCGGCCGGTGAGCAGCTCGTAGGCGATGATGCCCAGCGCGTAGAGGTCCGTGCGGCCGTCCACGGCCTGGGCCGACCACTGCTCGGGCGCCATGTACCCCGGCGTTCCGATGAGCACCCCCACCTGGGTGTGCCCCTTCTTGTCCGAGTCGAAGAGCTTGGCGATGCCGAAGTCGAGCACCTTGACGAAGTGCGGGATGCGGTCGTGCCGCACCAGCATGATGTTCTCCGGCTTCAAGTCCCGGTGCACCACCCCATGCCCGTGGGCGGCCTGCAGCGCATCGCAGACCTGGGTGAGGATGGGGATGACGACGGAGGGGGCCTCCGGGCTGTGCGTCAGGGACGACAGCGGGGTGCCCTCCAGGTACTCCATGACGAGGTAGTGCCGCCGGGGCGGCATCACGTTCATGTCGAAGATGTTGACGATGTTCTCGTGGCCAATGAGGTTCACCGCGCGCGCCTCGGCGAGGAAGCGCTGGACCAGCACCTCGTTGGAGGCGAAGTGGTCGTGCAGGAACTTCACCGCGACCTTGCTGCCGATGAGGGTGTGCTGGCCCAGGTAGACGGTGCCCATGCCCCCGCCGCCCAGCTTGCGCAGAATCTGGAAGCTGCCAATCACCTGGCCGAGCAGCGGATCCACGGCTTCGGCGGGGGGCGGGGTGGACGCAACGGCGTCAGGCCCCGGCGCGGGGTTGCCCAGCATGGCCGTCTTCTCGGAGCGCTCCGAGGGCTCTGGACAGGGGGCCCCGGGATCGCTCTTGCTGTCCTGAGGCATCGGACTCCTTGGATCCTCTGCGCTGCTGCCGCGGGCCTGATTTTCGCCGTCTCGCGGCAGAAAGTCACTTGTGCCCGTACCGGCGCGGAGCGTCAGGGCCGCAGCCGCGCCCTACCGGGCAGGTGGCGCAGGAGGTTCAGGAGCCGGAGCGAGGAGGGCACGCTTCCCTGGACCTCCCAGGGTTCGATCCGGTCACCCCCGTTGGTGAACTGGGGCGAGAGCACGAAGACCCGGACCCGGGCCTGGGCGAGCATCCCCTGAAAGCGCGCGTCGCGCAGTAGGCCCCGGCTCACCCGGAGCTGGGGGGCGGGCTGGAAGAAGTCCAGGTCGAGCGAGACCCAATCGGAGGCCAGGGCCTGGGGCTGCTCGACGAGGTGGCTCCAGCGCAGCTGCGCGGGCTCCAGGAACCAGGGTACGCGCACGGAGGCGCCAATGTCCCGGCCGCTCATGCCCTCGGTGCGGGGCGCTGCCCCGGTGGTGAAGTGCACGTCCTGCTCGGTGAGCACCGGGTCCCCGCTGCCGGGGCGCTTCAGCCCTTCCAGGAGCCGCCACCAGGTGGCCGCCTGCTGGGGGATGCGCGCCTCCAGGTAGCTGTCCTTGCACCAGTCCGAGTGCCGGTCTGCGTGGAACAGCGCGGAGGGCAGCGCCTGGGCCGTCCGGTAATGGTAGAGCACCACATCGAGCATGTGGTGGTCGCGCATCACGTAGTCCGTCTGGCCCCCCGGGCCGCGCATCACCTGCACGGTGCCCCGGAGCACCGTGTCCATGTCCGAGGGGGAGAGCGTGTCCTTCCAGGGGCACTCCTGGAAGGTGAGTTGCCGGCCCGCGTAGGGCTTCTCGCCCGCCTCGCCCACCGCGTTCTCCGGGCCCGTCCAGCGGTGGATGCGCTGCTCGAACCGGGCCGCGGCCTCCTCGCCGAGCACCTCGCGGGCCACGTCCCGGATGTCGCTCACGGTGCCCAGGGGGGGCACGGCCGGGGACAGCCCGGCGCGGAGCGCGAAGGCGTAGGCGGCGTCGGTGGGCTTCTTCCAGTCGGCGTAGCGGATGAGCTCGGGCAGGCTATTTTCCCTTCGTCAGTTCCGTGGCCAGGAACCTCCCGGCCTCCTCCAGGCCCGCGCCGACCATCTTCCGGCCCTGCTCGGTCTCCATGACGCGCCGGGCCGCGTCGCCCGCGGTGCCAATCTCCAGGTCCAGCATCATCATGAAGGCGCTCCAGGCAGGGTTGGTCTCCACCGCCTTGCCGTAGCGCAGGGGCCGCTCCTGGAGGGTGGTGGCCACCTTCTCCAGGAGCTTGTCCTCATCCGGCCGCTTGAGCTTGGCCTGGAGCGCCTTCCAGGTGGCCGCCAGCAGGTCCTCCCACAGGTGTCCGGAGATGGCGCGCGACAGGCGCTGGGCCGCCTCCTGCTCATCGATTTGATGGGCCTGGGCGTAGGTGGGCACCAGCCGGTTCACCACCACGGGACGGGTGGCCAGGTGGCCCAGCCGGGGAGGGTAGCGCACGCTCAGCTCCTCAGCCCCGGCGCTTCCTGGCCGGTGCTGGAGACGTACTCGTTGTAGCCGCCGCCGTACTGGCGCACGCCCTCGGGCGTCAGCTCCAGCACGCGGTTGGACAGCGCGGCGAGGAAGTGCCGGTCGTGGCTGACGAAGAGCATGGTGCCCTCGTAGCGCGCCAGCGCGGTGATGAGCATCTGCTTGGTGGCCATGTCCAGGTGGTTGGTGGGCTCGTCCAGCACCAGGAAGTTGGGCGGATCATAGAGCATCTGCGCCAGCACCAGCCGCGCCTTCTCGCCTCCGGAGAGCACCCGGCACTTCTTCTCGATTTCGTCTCCCGAGAAGCCGAAGCACCCGGCCAGCGCCCGGATGGAGCCCTGCGTGGCGCGCGGGAAGCGGTTCACCAGCGAGTCGTACACGGTGATTTCCGGCGCCAGCACCTCCATGGCGTGCTGGGCGAAGTAGCCCATCTTCACGCTGGAGCCCACCGTCACCTCGCCGTCGTCCGGCCGGGACTCGCCGGAGATGAGCTTGAGCAGGGTGGACTTGCCCGCGCCGTTGACGCCCATCACGCACCAGCGCTCGCCGCGGCGGATGAGGAAGTCCAGCCCCTCGTAGATGCGGCGCTTGCCGTAGCCCTTCACCACGTTCTGCAGCTTCGCCACGTCATCGCCCGAGCGGGGCGCGGGCTGGAACTCGAAGACGAGCGTCTGGCGGCGCTTGGGCGGCTCCACCTTTTCGATCTTCTCCAGCTTCTTCACCCGGCTCTGCACCTGGGCGGCGTGGGAGGCGCGCGCCTTGAAGCGCTCGATGAACTTCAGCTCCTTGGCGAGCATGGCCTGCTGGCGCTCGTACTGCGCCTGGTGGTGGCGCTCGGCGATGGCGCGCTGCTGCTCGTAGAAGTCGTAGTTGCCCGAGTAGGTGGTGAGCGTGCCGCCGTCGATCTCGATGATCTTCGACACGACGCGGTTCATGAACGCGCGGTCGTGGCTCGTCATCAGCAGGGCGCCCTCGTAGCCCTTGAGGAACGTCTCCAGCCAGATGATGGACTCGATGTCCAGGTGGTTGCTCGGCTCGTCCAGCAGCATGACGTCCGGGCGCATCAGGAGGATGCGGGCCAGCGCCACGCGCATCTTCCACCCGCCGCTCAGCGCCCCCACGTCCCCGTCCATCATGTCCTGGTTGAAGCCCAGGCCCGCCAGGATTTCCCGGGCGCGGCCCTCCAGCGCGTAGCCGCCCAGCTCCTCGTAGCGGCCCTGCACGATGCCGAAGCGCTCCACGAGCTTGTCCAGCTCGTCCATGCGCTCGGGGTCCGCCATGGCGGCCTCCAGCTCCTTGAGCTCCGCGGCCACCTGGGACACCGGGCCCGCCCCATCCATGGTGGCCGACACGGCGCTCATGCCCGCCATCTCGCCCACGTCCTGGTCGAAGTAGCCGATGGTGACGCCCTTATCGACGGAGACCTGGCCCTCGTCCGGGTGCTCGGTCTGCACCACCATGCGGAAGAGGGTGGACTTGCCCGCCCCGTTGGGGCCCACGAGGCCCACTTTTTCGCCCCGGTTGAGCTGGGCGGAGGCCTCCACGAAGAGGATTTGCTGGCCGTGCTGCTTGCCGATGTTGTCGAGCCGAATCATGGGTCTCTACGGGTGAAAGAAAGGTTGCCTACCTAGCACACGCCCCGGGGGGCGGGGAGGCGGGCCTATAACGCGTGGCGCGCCGGGAGACTTCCCCCCCGTCAGGTCCGCCAGAAGCGCTGGAGGAGGGGATCGTCCCGCTCGGCCTCGGCGAAGCGGGCCATGAGGGGGGCTTCCATGGAATCCGGAATGCGCAGCAGGGCGAGGATGCGCCGCACCTCGAACTTGCGCGTCAGCGCCAGCAGCGCCTCGCGCTCGGGCACGGTGAGCCCTGGGTGCCAGCAGTCGGCGATGAGCACCACGCGGCGCCCCTCGCCCGTGTTCCACGTCTCGTGCTCGAAGGAGTCGTGGAAGGCGAGCACGCGGCCCGGCTCCCACGTCCGGGACTCGGTACCTACCCGGATGCCGCACCCCGGGGGAATCGTCAGCCCCAGGTGGAGCCGCATCCGGAACCCGTCCCAGCTGCAGTGGGGCGTCAGCCGCGTGCCAGGGGTGTGGGCCGAGAAGAGCACGTCGCTCAGGGGAAACGCGGCGCACTGGCCCGCCAGGGACTCCACGGCCGCCGCCGTTGCGTCCAGGGCCCGCTCGGGCCGGAAGAGGCGGTCCACGCGCTCGCCCGCCAGGTAGATGGGCAGCACCGACCACTGGCCCCCCTGGACGATGCCCGTGCTGTAGTTCACCAGGTCCGCCTGCTCGAGCCGCTCCAGGTCCTCGAGCACCGCGGGGAAGTGCCGCTCCAGCGCCGCCGCCTCGGGGATGCTGGCTGGGTCGCGCCAGGGGCGCTCCTCCAGGCCGGGGAAGGGCGGGAAGAGGACCGGGGCCTGGCCGGGCCGGGCCGGCGGGGCGGAGCGCCGGCCCTCCCAGACTTCGAGGTACGCCTTGAGCCGGTCCAGCTCGCTGCCCGCCTGCATGACCGCATCGATGTAGCCGCCCTGGCGCGCGAGCTGCACGAGGGCATGGTGCACCTGGATGAGGACCTGCTGGGTGGCGGCGTCCGGCATGACGGCTCCCCGGGTGGGCTTACCCGCTGACGGTGTTCTGGAGTTCCTGCCAGCGGGCGTAGAGCCGGTCCACCTCGGTGGTGGCCGCGTCCAGCTCGCGCTGCAGCTCGGGCACCTTCGTCGAGCTGCTGTAGACGGCGGGGTCGGCCAGCTTCGCCTCCAGCTCGCCCTTGCGCGTCTCGGCCGCCTCGATGGCGGCCTCCATCCCCTCCAGCTCCCGCTGTTCCTTGTACGAGAGCTTCCCGGGCTTGCGCGCGGACTTCGCCGCCTCCGAGGCGGGAGCGGGGGCCGGGGCTTCCTTCTTCGGCGCGGCGGCCGCGGCCCGGGCCGCCTCGGACTGCTCCTTGAGGCGCCGGTACATGGCGTAGTTGCCCTCGTACCGGATGACCTTGCCCTCGCCCTCGAAGGCGAGGATGGAGGTGGCCACCTTGTCCAGGAAGTACCGGTCGTGCGTCACCAGCAGTACGCTGCCGGTGAAGCCCAGCAAGAGCCCCTCCAGGATGTTCAGCGTGACGATGTCCAGGTCGTTCGTGGGCTCGTCCAGCACCAGCACGTTGGCGCCTTCCAGGAACAGCCGCGCGAGCAGCAGCCGGTTGCGCTCGCCGCCCGACAGCGCCCGCACCTTCTGGCGCTGCATGGGCACCGGGAAGAGCAAATCGTCCAGGTAGTCGCGCAGGGCGATCTTCTGCCCGCCCATCTCCACCCAGTCCTCGCCGGAGGAGGCCGCCTCGTACACGGTGGCTTCCGGATCCAACGCGGCCCGGCTCTGGTCGTAGTAGGCGACCTTGGTGTTCTTGCCGATGACGAGCTTGCCGTCATCCGGCGGCAGCTCGCCCAGCAGCACGCGCAGGAACGTCGTCTTGCCCACGCCGTTGGGGCCCACCAGCCCCACGCGCTCGCCGCGCTGCAGCCGCAGGTCCACCTTGTCCAGCACCCGCCGCTCGCCGAAGGCCTTCTTCACGCCCTCGGCCTCGATGACGGTGTGCCCCAGCCGGGGCGCGGCCACCACCTGGAGCCCCGCGGCCTTGGGCCGCTCGAAGCCCTTCTCCGCCATCAGCTTGCGCGCCCGGTCGATGCGCGCCTTGCTCTTGGTGCGCCGGGCCTCGGGGCCCTTGCGCAGCCAGGCCACTTCCTGGGCAATCCACCGCTCGCGCTTGTGCTGCGCCAGGGAGGCCTGCTCCTGCGCGGCCACCTTCTGCTCGATGTAGGCCTCGTAGTTGCCCGGGTACGAGGTGACGCCCTCGCCGGGCTGAATCTCCACCATCCGGTCCACGAGCCCGTCCAGGAAGTACCGGTCGTGCGTCACCAGGAGCAGCGCGCCGGGGAGCTTGTCCAGCTCCTCCTCCAGCCAGTCCACGGTGTCCGCGTCCAGGTGGTTGGTGGGCTCGTCCAGCATCAGCAGGTCCGGCTGGGTGAGCAGCGCCCGGGCAATGGCCACGCGCTTGCGCAGGCCGCCGGACAGCTGCGCGACGGGCTTGTCCCAGTCCTTCACGCCCAGCCGGTCCAGCAGCATCCGGGCGTGGTGCTCGGTGTCCCAGCCGCCCAGGTGCTCGATGCGGTCGGAGAGCGTGGCCATCTGCTCCAGCAGCTTGGCGTGGCCCTCCGGGGGCGTGGTCTCCATCCGCCGGCTGAGCTCCGTGTGCTTGGCGAGCGCCTCGCGCAGCGGCCCCTGGGCCACGGACAGCTCGGAGGCCACCGTGGCGCCTTCGGGAAACTCCGGCTCCTGGGGCAGGTAGGTGACGCGGGCCCCGCGCCGCAGCTGCAGCTCGCCCGTGTCCGGCCGCGCCACCCCCGCCATGATCTTCATCAGCGAGGACTTGCCGGAGCCATTCACCCCCACCAGGCCCACGCGCTCACCCTCTTCGATGGTGAGGGTGAGCCCCTGGAAGATGGTACGGCTGCCGAAGCTGAGCTGGACGTTGGCGGCGCGGAGCAGGGTCACGGGGCCCTCTTTACCTCAGAGCCACTTCGGAGCGGTGCGAACCGGAGGGGGGGCCGGGCGGGAAGCCGCCTGTGCGGGGGCAGACGCCCCGGAAGGGCGTCCCCCGGAACCCCGGGAGCCTCCCTCGGAACCCCGGCCGCCGGAGCCCCGGTGGCCCTCGGCCTGCCGGGCATTGCCGCTCTGGCCTCCGCCGGCACGGCCGCCGCCCCGGCGCCGGTGGCGCCCCTCACCCTGCCCATTGCCCGGGCCGCGGCCCTGGGGGCGCTGGCCGCCCGGGTGCCGCCGTCCCTCTTGCGCGGGCCGGGGGCGGGCCTCGCCCGGCTCGGTGGGCGCGGGGGCCGCCTGGCCGGAGCGGAACGGGTGGTCGGCCATCACCGGCACGTTGCGCCGGATGGTGCGCTCGATGTCCCGGAGGTAGGCGCGCTCCTCCCCGTCGCAGAAGGACAGGGCGGTGCCCACCGCGCCCGCGCGGCCGGTGCGGCCAATGCGGTGCACGTAGGACTCGGGGATGTTGGGCAGATCGAAGTTGATGACGTGGGTGATGCCTTCGATGTCGATGCCTCGCGCGGCGATGTCCGTGGCCACCAGCACCCGGCAGCTGCCGTCCTTGAAGGCGCTCAGGGCGCGCTCGCGGGCGTTCTGGCTCTTGTTGCCGTGGATGGCCTCGGCGCTGATGCGCGAGGACTCCAGGTGCTTGGCCACCCGGTTGGCGCCGTGCTTCGTGCGGGTGAAGACCAGGGCGCGGCGGATGGAGGTGTCGCCCAGCAGGTGCACCAGCAGGTGCCGCTTCTGCTCGCGCTCCACGAAGAACATCTTCTGCTCCACCGTCTCCGCGGTGGTGGACTCCGGGGTGACTTCCACGCGCACGGGGCTCTTGAGGATGCCCTGCGCCAGGGACTGGATCTCCGGCGGCATCGTCGCCGAGAAGAAGAGCGTCTGGCGCTTGGGGGGCAGCGCGGCGATGACGCGCTTCACGTCGTGGATGAAGCCCATGTCCAGCATGCGGTCCGCCTCATCGAGCACGAACACTTCCAGCGCCTTGTAGGACACGAGCCCCTGGTTCATCAGATCCAACAGGCGGCCCGGGGTGGCGATGAGCACGTCCACGCCCCGGCGCAGCGTCTGCTCCTGGGCATGCTGGCCCACGCCGCCGAAGATGACCGCCCAGGACAGGCCGGTGAAGCGGCCATACGACTGGAAGCTTTCGGCGATCTGGCTGGCCAGCTCGCGCGTGGGGGTGAGGATGAGCACGCGGATGGGGCGGCCATGCGCGGCGGGAGGGGGACGGCCGGACGACAGCCGGTGGAGGATGGGCAGCGCGAACGCCGCGGTCTTGCCCGTGCCCGTCTGGGCACAGCCCAGCACGTCCTGTCCGGTGAGCGCGGGGGGAATGGCCCGCTGCTGGATAGGGGTGGGCGTGGTGTAGCCCTCGGCCTTCACGGCGCGAAGCAGCGGCTCGGAGAGCTTCAGTTCTTCGAAAGTCATGGTTCTCGTCAGGTCCGGGTGGAGGAAGGGCTCCGAACAAACGGGACCCGGAAAAAGGAAGAGGGCGCCTCCACCCGTGAGGCGCCCTCCCTTTACTGCACTTCGTGTAGAGCGAATGCCCGGACTACTTACGGGCCGCGGCTTCGGCCGCCTGCTTCTCGCGGTAGGCCGCCATCAGGGCCTCCGCCTCGTTCTTCGGCACGGGGAAGTACTTGGCGAACTCCATCGTGTACTCGCCCTTGCCCTGGGTCGCCGAGCGCAGGTCCGTGGAGTAACCGAACATGGCGTTCAGCGGCACCTCGGCCACGGCGATGAGGTAGCCGTCCCGGTTCTCCGTGCTGAGGATGGTGCCGCGGCGCTGGTTGAGCTGGCCGACGACGGAGCCCTGGAAGTCCTCGGGCGCCTGCACCTCCACCTTCATCATCGGCTCCAGGATGATGGGCTTCGCCGCGGCGTAGCCTTCCCGGAAGCCCATGATGGCGGCGGTCTTGAACGCCATTTCGCTGGAGTCCACCGCGTGGAACGCACCGTCGTTGATGACGACGCGCACGCCCACCACGGGGAAGCCAATGAGGTTGCCCTTCTTCACGGCCTCCTGGAAGCCCTTGTCGCACGCGGGGATGAACTCGCGGGGGATGGAGCCGCCCACGATGTCATCCACGAACTCGTACTGCTGCACGGCGTCGGCCGGCAGGGGCTCGAGGTAACCACACACGCGCGCGAACTGGCCGGAACCACCGGTCTGCTTCTTGTGCGTGTAGTAGAACTCGCCCTTCTGGCTGATCGTCTCGCGGTAGGCCACCTGCGGCTTGCCGGCGATGACCTCGCAGTTGTACTCGCGCTTCATGCGCTCGATGTAGATCTCCAGGTGCAGCTCGCCCATGCCGCTGATGATGGTCTGGGCGCTCTCCTCGTCGCGGTGCACGCGGAAGGTCGGATCCTCCTTGGTGAACCGGTTGAGGGCCTTGGAGAAGTTGGCCGTCGAGGTGCGCTCCTTGGGGCTCACCGCGAGCGAAATCACGGCGTCCGGCACGTGCATGGACGTCATCGTGTAGCTCACGGTGCCGTCGGTGAACGTGTCGCCCGAGGCGCACTCCACGCCGAACAGGGCGATGATGTCACCGGCCTGTCCCTCGTTGATGTCGTTCATGTCGCTGGCGTGCATGCGCACGATGCGGGGGATCTTCACCTTCTTCTGGTTCGACTGGTTGAAGATGAAGTCGCCCTTCGCCACACGGCCCTGGTAGACGCGCATGTACGTCAGCTGCCCGTAGCGGCCGTCTTCCAGCTTGAACGCCAGGCCCACGAAGGGCTTGGCCGGATCCGACTCCAGGATGACCTTGGCCTCGTTGTTCTTCTGGTCGAGGGCCTCGTTGGTCGCTTCCTTGGGGTTGGGCAGGTAGCTGCACACCGCGTTGAGCAGCAGCTGCACGCCCTTGTTCTTGTAGGCCGAGCCGCACATGACCGGCGTCATCTTCAGCGCGATGGTCGCCCGGCGGATGGCCGCGGCGATCTGGTCGTTGCTGATGGCCGCGTCGGCGAGGAAGAGCTCTCCGAGCGTGTCATCCACCTCGGCCACGCCCTCCACCATCTCCTGGCGGCGCAGCTTCGCCTCGTCGAGCATGTCCGCGGGAATCTCTTCCTCGCGCACGGTCTCGCCGCTCTCGCCGTCGAAGTAGAACGCCTTCATCTGCACCAGATCGATGAGGCCCTGGAAGCGGTCCTCGGCGCCGATCGGGTACTGGAGCTTCACCGGGTGGTGGTTGAGCTTCTCCTTGAGCTGGGCGGCCACGCGATCATAGTTCGCACCGGCGCGGTCCATCTTGTTGATGAACGCGATGCGCGGAACCTTGTAGCGCTTCATCTGCCGGTCCACGGTGATGGACTGGGACTGCACGCCCGACACGGAGCAGAGCACCAGGATGGCGCCGTCGAGCACGCGCAGCGCGCGCTCCACCTCGATGGTGAAGTCGACGTGTCCCGGGGTGTCGATCAGGTTGATGTTGTGCTCGCCCCACATCGCGTAGGTCGCGGCCGACTGGATCGTGATGCCCTTCTCACGCTCCAGGTCCATCGAGTCCATCTTCGCGCCGACGCCATCCTTGCCACGCACTTCGTGGATCTCGTGGATGCGGCCCGTGTAGAAGAGGATGCGCTCGGACAGCGTCGTCTTGCCCGAGTCGATGTGGGCGGAGATACCGATGTTACGAATCTTTTCGATGGGTACGTTGGAGGCCACGATCTGGTCCTTCTTCTTTTGAAATGCCTGAGGGAACAGGGCAGGCGGGGCCTCTACTTCCCACAAGTTCAAGTTTCCAGCCAAATCCGCATGTCGGTGGGGCACCCCGTGCTCCCACCTCCGCCTACCAGCCTGGCTTGCGTCATTATATGAGGAGAGGCGCTGGAGCCCTGCGTCCGGGGCCTGCGGTACGCCTTCCCGAGGTCTCCTAACACATGAGTGCTGCCGAAAACTTCTCCCTCGCGCGCGAATGGCTGCGCGCCTTCAACGCCCACGACGTGGAGGCCCTGGTGGCCCTGTACGCCGAGGACGCCACGCATACCTCTCCGAAAATCCGGGTTTTGCATCCGGAGACGGGGGGCAAGCTGGTGGGCAAGCCGGCCCTGGCCCAGTGGTGGAAGGAGGCCAACGCCCGGCTGCCCGGGCTGCGCTACGAGGAGACGGCGCTCACGGCGGACGGGGAGCGCGTCTTCATGGAGTACCTGCGCCACGCCCCCGGGGAGGCGCCCATGCCGGTGGCCGAGGTGCTGGAGGTGCGGGGCGGGAAGATTGTCGCCTCGCGCGTCTACCACGGCTGAGCGGGTGGATGGGTGTACCCCGGGGAGAGGTGTCTAAACGTTTAGACAGGTGAGGTGTCTAACCAGTTAGACACCTCGATGGGTTCCTCGGTCCTTGCCCCAACCGGGAGGTGAGGTGTCTAACCAGTTAGACACCTCGATGGAGTTTTCGGCCCTCGTCCCAACCGAGGGGGTGCCTAAACGTTTAGGCAGCCCGCTGGGCCTTCTTAGGGTCCCTGGGTGGAAGTGGGCTGGCGCCGGGGAGGGAAGGCCGGGGCGTAACACCGGCCCTTGTAGACGTAGCTGGTGTCGGCGTTCGCCGCACAGGCTTCATCGTCCAGAGCGAATTTTATCCAGCAGCCGCCATTGATCGCGACCTGCCCTCGGCGGGGGCACTGGTTGTTCGCATCCGGCCTGTGCTGTCCAGGAAAGGGCTTGGAGGGAAGCTCCAGCGCAATGCCCTCGGAGGCGGAAAGGGCCTGCTGAGGAGCGCTGGGAGCCGTCAGTGAGCCGTCACCCACGGCCACGTTGCCCGCATCGGGGGTTCCAGCATCCTGCCTCTGAAGGAGGGACACGTCGGCCCTTTGGGTCGCGGTCTGAGCCAGCCACAGGAGTAGGAGCAGTCCCACCGCCAGTGCGGTACCGCTCCGCGGGCCCATGGCCCAGGAACGGGCCTGCCTGGACGGCAGGGGCTTTTCCAGTGGGAGGCGCGACGGCTCGAAGAGGGGAAGATCCGCCTCTGTGCCCGCGCGTGCCGCAGCGAGTTCCAGCGCCTCGGCCAGTTCCTGGGCCGTCCCGCGAGCTTCGGGCTGGGGGGAGAGCATGCGCAGGACGAGGGCTCCGAGCGCAGGCGCCATCCGTGGGTTGAGCTTCCGGAGAGACCCGGGTCCCTCGTCCTCGGGGTTCCACGCAGGCGCCTCTGCCGAGGGCAACTGGGTAGGCGGGTAAAGGCCGGTGAGGAGCCGGTAGGCGGTGACGCCCAGGGAGAACAGGTCGTCGGAAGGCCGGGCCACGTAGTGGGACTCGGGCTCGTGGATGAAGCGGAAGGCGAAGCGAGAGGCCTCGGGAGAACGGTAGGCCCGGGTGAACGGAGGCATGGAGCGCCACGTGAGGCGTTCGGAGCCCTGGTAGTCGCCGGAGCCGAAGTCGGTGAGGACAGGCCTGCCATCCGAAGCACGAACCAGGATGTTGCCGCCCTTCACGTCCCGGTGAACGGCGTGAGTCCCATGGATGGCCTGGAGGGCGCGGGCCAGCTGGGCGAGGAGCAGGAGGACCTGGCGGGAGGAGGGATTGCGCTCGCGGGCCCAGTCATACAGGGACGGGCCTTCAACCCATTCCAGGGCGATGAAGGGGTGGAGCGTCCCCGCCGGGTGCCGCCAATGCCCATGGCCGAGAAGGCGAGGGATGCATGGGTGGCGCACGCGGGTGAGCAGCGCCACCTCGCGGGCGAAGCGCGGGTCTTCTGGAGCAAGTGCCAACTTGAGCGCCACGGGAGAGGGCCATGGGGAGCGCACCTGCACGGCTTGGTAAACAGCACCATGCGCCCCTTGTCCGTACCAGCGCACCACGCGCCACGCGCCGATTCGGGTTCCTTCCAGAAGGAAGCCTTGTTTCCAGCCGCAATCGTGCGTGGTCTCCATGAAAAAGGCCTTCAGCGGAAAAAGGGTACACCGTCCAAAGGCTTGGAGCCTACGTCAGACGTAGGCAGGCCATCATGTGCTCTGATGGGCGGGATGGAGAAACCATGAGGGTTGCAGCGGCCTGTCTAAACGTTTAGGCAGGCCGACTGGCCGAACAAGCCTCGTCCGGGGCTTCTTCGGCCACCTGCAAGGCGAATGAGCAAGAACTTACACGAGCAGGTGCTATTCAGCTACTCCTCTGAATGAGGGGTGCCCGCTCTTGCTGGAGGAAAGGCTGTTGAACTACGGCAATTCTTCGATCAAGAGCAAGGGCTGCCCTCGGTTCCAACCAAAGTGATTGGTGCCGCAGGTGGTGCCGTTGTTTTGCCGGGTTGTTGAGGCAATAGCGAAGCTATGGGGGCCTTGGGAGAGGTTTTTAAATAAACATACCTGATTGATGGGGTGGTGGTGGTCTTGATAAGTGCCCGCGCTGTTGTATGCCATCTGGCTATTGATGCATCTGGAGGGCTGTCCATCAATATAGAGTTGGTAGAACCCGTAGTAATCGTTGCATCCTGCAGTTGGACGAAAGGTGTCTGAATAGGTCACGCGCAGGGTTTTTCCACTGGCGCTGATGGAGTGTATCAATGAGCGGCCGCTGAGGATGGACCAGTCGCCTCCTACCTCTCCACTTGCGGATGTGTTCTGGGTGTAGGTGATGTTTTGATTGGGCAATTCTTCAACAAGGAGAAGTGGATAGGAGCGCTCCCAGCCCAGAAGTGTGCCGCCGCCGGAGTCTGCTCTGAGCCATACGCTGAACGTATGGTTTCCAGATGAGATGCCTTGCAATATGCACGTCATTACGAAAGGAGTGGCGATGTCGCTTCCAGTGCCCTGTGCGTTGTGTTTTCCGGTGAAGCAGGCTGTGTTGGTGTTGTCGATTCTCACCATAACAGTGCCAACGCCGTGGTTCTGATTGTAGCCGGTGCGCAATGTGTCGGCGAGGGTTATCTTCAAGAGTGAGGTTTGCGTTTTTTTCTGGTAGGACACAGATCTTCCTGGTGCTCTCTGGAAGACCGTGTTTGTGGTCTCGAAGGTGCTTCCGGACGTGGAGCTTCCGTAGTTGGCGGCCTGGGTGAGTTCTTCAACAAGCACGAGAGGTTGTGAGACTCCATAGCCGACGCCTGCTTGACCTGTACTTGCGAATATCCAGGTCTCAAACTCATAGAGTCCAACGGGCAGTTGGTCAGTAAGGCATACGGTGGAGAATGGAAACGAGAAAGAGGTGCTCCATCCCATTGCGTTCCAGGTGTACTGTGTTTGATAGCATGCCGGTGACATTCTGCCGCCGTTCATCCGGACCTCATAGGTGCTTTGGCCGCCGTTGACGAGGTGTCCACTGATGAGGCTGTCTGAGACAGTGATTTTAAGCTGCGACGACGGACTGGCCTTGAAAATGGTAACTTTCCGTCCGCTAGGTACCCAGAAACCGATGGGTGCGAGCCCTGACGTGATGCCGTTGGGAGACGAGGCAGCCCAACCCGTTGCATAAGGCGGAGCGGACGAGCAGACGAATTCTGTCTGTGTGGCTTCGGCCGTTTCCAGAATGCCATTGCCATTGGTGTCAATACCAGTTCGGACCGAGGTGCCGCCATAGTAACAGTTGGTTCCAATGACCTCGGCCTCAAGATGCAGCAGAACCTTCGTCCCTGGCACTACTTCAGTGCGTGCTGTTCCATGGCAAGTGTGAGTAGTTCGGGTCACTTCTTCATCGTCTAGGACGTTATTGGCGTTCGTGTCGGCACCAAACTGGACAGCCGTGCCGCCGTCCTCGCAAAGGCCCCCTGGAGGTGCCGCACTCCATCGGAAAAGGATTCCTTGGCTGGGTTTGTCTTGTGGTGCTGGGCCCTCTGAGTCGGCTCCCTGACCGCAGGCCGTGAAGAGGACTCCTAGAATACACCCATACAATCTGGTCCAAATTGGCATGGCTTGATCTCCTTGGTTAAGCTGTTGCGGCCTATCCCAGCTGCAGGCTAGGTGCAAGCAAGGAAGTCCTCATGAACTGGAGCAGGCCTCTTGTGGCACGGGATGGCTTTGGTGGTGTTTATGGCCTTTTTATGCCTCTAATACTACGCAGTCACTTCCAGAGAGCCACAGGCGGCTCTCCCTCTCGTAGAGGGCTTTCCGAATACCGGCGAACTCCAGAGGGTCGATTCCCTCGGAGCGGTGTCCCGATATGGCCGGGTATTACTAAGAGGGTGTTGAGCAGGGGCAGGTGAGCAGGTTGCTTTTCTGAGCACCGCCCCAACTTCTTGTGATTGGTCGACCGCTGGTCAGGCCCATCATGCTGCGATCGCTCTAACTCAACACTTCCTAAGGAATTCCTTTCGCCCCACACCATGGGATGAGTATGGCTACCGGTTTTGGACCTGCTGCTTCAGCGTCTGGGCATAGCGGTAGGCGACGAGCTGGAAGAGGTTCCGGTTGGCCATCAGCTCGGTGGTGGGATTCTTGGCCTGACATGAGCGGCGGGCCGCCATGACTTGCTGGGTCATGCCGAGCAGCTCCCGGGGGCTGTCCGCCCCCTGGAGGAAGGCCCAGAGCCCGTTGAGCCCGGACAGGCTGAGCAGGTGGGTGGCCTGTCCGAGAAACCGGCTGGCGAATCCTGAGAATGTGCTCAGGAGCCGGCCCGCGCCGCTCAGCCGGTCGAGCTTCCTGAAGCCCTGGCCCCGCGGGGCTCCCGGCTCCCCGGTGACATGGGAGAGCCCGGTCTGCGCGGCCCGTCTTCCCAGCGGGGAGCGGGTGTACCAGGACAGCCCCTGCGTGGCGTGGCCCAGGCCCCTGCGCAGCCTCTTGAGGAAACCGTCGAGCATCACTCCCATGGGCACTCCTTGTGCGGGTGAGGGTTGGAACGCGACGCCGGATCAGTCCAGGGCGATGCGTTCCTTGAGGCGCTGCGACTCCAGGTAGGACCGAAGTTCCTCACGCTGGGAATCCGGCTCTGGCGAAGCGTCCGACCGGTCCAGGTGGCGCGCCATGTCCTCTTCCCGGGGTGGGCGGTGGCCCTCGTCGAGCAGGCCCTCCGTCTCCACCACGGCGAGCTGCGGCTCCTCGCGCGGGTGCAGGACGAAGTGCACCACCTGATCGATGTGTTCGTCCAACGAGACGCCCAGCTCCCGGGCCAGTTCCGGCGTGAAGGGGGAGGTGCGGAGCTGCGCTCGAAGGGCAGCCAGAGAAGGCTGAAGGGCCATGCGCCTCCATGCTGGCCCTCTGGCCGGCGCCAGGGCAGTGCCGCGTGCGCTTTGCCGGAGCCGACTGTTTTTCGAGAGCCTGTCCGGCGGCGTCAGGTCCCGTTTTCCAACAGCCCCCTGCCCCGGGGCGCCCTTTTCAAGTAGATGTGCGCCTGTAGCAATTCCTGAGGGGCACAATGCGTTTGAACCGTCGAAGGCGCGCCGAAGTACTGGCCATTCTGGGGGCGTGGGGACTGGGGCTGGGTTCGGCCGGGGCGTGGGCTCAAACCGAGCCGTCGACGTCGTTGCAAGGCGTGCGGGTTCCCGGTGGCCAGCCCGCCTGGGGCGGCGGCTCTGGCTGGGAGGCGGCCCTTCAGGACACGCCGCCCTGGAGCTTCCAGAATTCGGCGCGCTTCACCTTCCTGTCCACCCTCAACGCGGGCTACCCCCGCGTGGAGGCCAACCGCCTGGTCCTCATCCCCGAGAACCGGCGCAAGGCCGCGGGGGCCGTCTTCCTGAATGAGCCCGTGCAGGCGCCGTTCGCCGTGCAGTTCCAGTTCTCCACGTACAACCGGGGCGGCATCGGCCCGTGGGTCTCCGGGGATGGGCTGGTGCTGATGTTCGGCCGCCGTCCGCCCAACCGCCGCGACTCCCTGCCCACGGGCGGCACGCGCGGCTTCGCCCCCGACGGGCAGGGCTTCGGCGTGCACCTGCCCCTCTATGGCGATGAGCGCGGCCTGTTGCTCACCGACGGCACGGGGCGCACGCTGGCCGCGCGCCGCAACCCCGGCGTCTACACCGGCAATGACTGGGCTACCCTGCGCGTCGAGGTGGAGCGCGATGGCATCCGCGTCTTCCTCAATGGCGAGCAGCAGATCGACTGGCGCGGCTCGGTGCAGCTCTCCTCGGACCGGCTGGGCCTGTCGGCCGCCACCGGCGATGCGACCGCGATGCACGCGGTGCGTGACGTGCGGCTGACCTTCCAGCCGCGGCAGGTGCCGCCCCCGCCGCCGCCGCCGGGCCATGGCCCGGGTCCTGGCCATGGTCCGGGTCCTGGCCCCGGTCAGCGTGGGGATCTGCTCATCAACGGGAGCTTCGAGCAGCCCTCCCTGCCGCGGGGCAACTTCCGGCTCGTGTCCAACGTGCCCGGGTGGAGCCGCTCCGTGGGGCGCTCCATCGAGCTGCAGAACCGCGCCGCGGGCAGCCCCGTGTCGGGAGATCAGCTCGTGGAGCTGGATGGGGCCGACACCACGGGCATCTTCCAGGACGTGGCCACGCGGCCGGGGGCCGAGTACGAGCTGCGGCTGGCGTTCGCGGCCCGGCCGGGCACGGATGTCTCGGACAACGCCCTGGAGGTGGTGTGGAACGGCGAGGTCGTCACCCAGCTGGAGGCCAGTGGCCAGGGGCTCTCCGAGACGTCGTGGACGTACGCGACGGTGCGCGTCCGCGCCAACGGCCCCAACTCCCGCCTGGAGCTGCGCGACGTGGGCAGCTCCAACGGGGTGGGCACCTTCGTGGATGACGTCTCCTTGCGCCAGGTGACGGGCCCGCGCCGCTAAGACGCGCGGGCAAGGCAGGCCGCCTCACGTCCCCGTGCTGACGGGGGCGGCTTGATCCCGGGGCTCCAGCTGGTGGAGCGCGTTGTGGGTGGCCGTCTTGTAGGCCTCCGACAGCGTGGGGTAGTTGAAGCACGTCTCCATGAAGAGCTGGGCGCCGGCGCCCGCCACCAGCGCGGTGAGCCCCACGTGCACCAGCTCCGAGGCCTGCTCGCCCAGCACGTGGACGCCCAGCAGCTTCAGGCTCTCGCGGTGGAAGAGCAGCTTCAGCCGCCCGTGCTGCTCGCCGATGATTTGCCCCCGGGGGTTGGTGGCGAACGCGGCGCGGCCGGCCACGTAGGGCGTGCCCTTCGCGCGCAGGGACTCCTCGGTCTCCCCGGCCATGGACACCTCGGGGATGGTGTAGATGCCGTAGGGCAGGATGGGCGAGAGCCCCCGCGGCATCCCGAAGGCATGCAGCACCGCCACGCGGGCCTGCTCCATGGAGGTGGAGGCCAGGGCGGGAAAGCCGATGACGTCGCCCACCGCGTAGATGTGGGGCTGGGACGTCTGGTACGTGGCGTTCACCTCCACGAGGCCCCGGGTGCCCAGGGTGACGCCCACGTCCTCCAGCCCCAGCCCCGCGGTGTTGGCCGAGCGGCCCGAGGCCACCAGCACCTGGTGCGTCTCCAGCACCTCGCCCCCCGAGAGCGTCAGCCGCAGGGGCGCCCCGGGCGTCATCTGCAGGTCCTCCACCGTGAAGCCCAGGCGCATCTGGATGCCGAGCGCGGCCATGCGCTGGCCGAGCAGCGCGGAGAACTCGTCGTCGAGGAAGGGCAGCAGCTCCTTGCGCCCATCCACCAGCGTCACGGGGATTCCGAGCGCGGCGAACATGCACGCGTACTCGCAGCCGATGACGCCGGCGCCCACCACCACGATGGAGTGGGGCAGCTCGGCCAGCTCGAGCACCTCGTCCGAGTCGTGCACCCGGTCATCCCCGAACGGGTAGAGCGGGGGGCGGTAGGGCGAGGAGCCGGTGGCCACCAGGAGGTAGGAGGCGGTGAGGAGGCGCTCGGGGTGGCCCTCCTGGCGGATGCGCACCGTGTGCGCGTCCACGAGGGAGGCGGTGCCCTGAAGCACCGTCACCCCGTGGCGCTGGAGGTTCTGCCCGATGCGCAGCCGCTCCACGTCCTTCACCCGCCGCTCGCGGTAGAGGAAGTCCGAGGCGGTGGCCTCGTGGCGCAGGCTGCGCTCCACGCCGTAGAGGCCCCGGGCCCGGTAGCCGGAGAGGTAGAGCGCCGTCTCGCGCAGCGTCTTGGAGGGCAGGGTGCCGGTGTTGGCGGCGGTGCCTCCCAGCACGGGCTCCTTCTCCACCACCACCACGCGCTTGCCCATGCGCGCGGCCTGCACGGCCCCGCTTTCGCCGGCCGGGCCCGAGCCGATGACCAGCAAGTCCACATCAACCATGGTGTCTTCCCGTGTAGCCCAGTCCTTCGGTGATTTCCCCGGGGGTGAGCGGGCGGAAGGCGCCCTCGGGCACATCCAGCACCACCCCACCGATGGCCTCCCGGTGCAGCGCGCGCACGGGCAGCCCCACCGCCCCGAGCATCCGCTTCACCTGGTGGTTGCGGCCCTCGGTGACGATGACCTCCACGGTGTGCGCGTCGCGGACCTGGACCTGGGCGGGCCGGGTGGGCCCGTCCTCCAACTGGACGCCCCGGCGCAGCGGCTCCAGGCGGGCGTCGTCCGCAGTGCCCTGCACGGTGGCCACGTAGCGCTTGGTCAGGTGCGTCTCCGGGGCGGTGGCGTGCGCCACCAGCTTCTCGTCATTGGTGAACAGCAGCAGGCCCGTGGTGCCCCGGTCCAGCCGGCCCACCGCGTGCCAGGTGTAGCGGGCCAGCGCATCCGGCAGCTGGGGCAGGAGCACCTCGTACACGGTGCCCGTGCGGTGCTGGCTCACGGTGGAGGTGAGCAAGTCGGCCGGCTTGTGGAAGGCCAGCACGTGCGTCTCCACCTCGCGGCGGATGGGCAGGCCGTCCACCTTGAGCACCGCCCCCTCGGGCACGGGGGCGAGCGGCTGGCGCACCGCGCGGCCATTCACCGTGACGCGCCCCTGCTCGATGGCCTCCTCGGCCTGCTTCAGGGGCAGGGCGCCCGCCCGGGCCAGGGCCCGGGACAGCCAGTCCGGCTTCGTCTTGCCCTCCCACCGGGCCGGGCGAGACGTGTTGTCCTGAAGGGCGGGCGCGCGGCGCGGGGGCGGTTTACGGGGCATGGGCGGCGCACTGTACCCGGTGCCCGCCCATGGAGCAGCAGGCCTGCCGCGAAGCGAGGGCTAGCGGTCCTCGCCCTCGGCCGAGCCCGGGGTCTTCCCGGGCTCTCCCCCGGGCATCCGGCGCTGCTCGCCGTCCTTGCCCTCGGCGGAGTTGGGGGTGCGCCCCGGGGCCTGCTCCGAACCGGCTTCCCGGGACGGCGTGGCCTCGCCGCCGCCGAACTTCATGTCCTTCTTGGGCTTGTGGTGCATGGGTCCCTCCCTCGGGAGTTCGGTGTCCCCAGAAGGTAGGTCTGGCGGGGGCGGCGGGCTGCTCATGGCCCCCTGGCTGCTGGGGGAGCAGCAGGCGGAGGGCGCTCAGCCCGCCGTCAGGCGCTTGCGCAGGGTGTGGAGCGCCGCCAGCCACAGCCGGGCCTCGTGGTGGGTGAGCCGGGAGCGCCGCAGCGGGGCGAACAAGTCCCGCAGGCCCGTGCGCCCCGCGTGCGGGTCCACGAGGAAGCCTCCCGACTTGAGCAGCGTCTCCAGCGTCTCCTCCACCCGCGCCAGCTCCGCGTCCGAGGCGGCCACCGGCAGTGGGGCGGGGGGCGGGGGGGCCGCCGCGAGCGAGGCCATGCGGACCTCGTAGGCGTACAGCAGCACCGCCTGCGCCAGGTTGATGGAGGGCTGGGAGGGGTCCGTGGGGACCGCCGAGAGATCATGGCAGCGCTCCACCTCGGCGTTCGTCAGCCCGCTGCGCTCATCCCCGAAGACGATGGCCACGGGCCCCTGGGCGGCGCGGGCCACCAGCTCCTCGCCCACGGCCCGGGGCGCCAGCCGGCGCTTGCCCTCCACCTTGCGGGAGCTGGTGCCCACCACCCAGACGCAGTCGGCCACCGCCGCCTCCAGCGTGTCCTCCCGCCGCACCCCGTCGAGCAGCTCCTCGGCGTGGACGGCCAGGCGGCGCGCGGGGGCCAGGTCCTCCGCCTCGGGCCGGACCCATGTCCAGTGGGACAGGCCGCAGTTCTTCATGGCCCGCGCGGCGGCACCGAGGTTCTCCGCGTTGCGCGGACGCATCAGGACAAAGCGGATGGGCAACACCATGGGCCCGGGCCTTCTACTCCTGAATTATCAAACATCGAAACACCTCCGGCCTCGAAACACCCCCGGTGGGCGCGGGGCCCGGGGGCCTCCCCGTTGACCGGCGGAGGGGGGGCGCCTAGCGTCCGCCGCCATCACTCATTGCCAGCGCGGTGCCGGGGCCCCTGCGTGGCCCGCGGGACACCGTGTGGGCCCCAAGACGCGCGGGGGGCGCCGTCGAGCCGTGGGCCCTGAACCACACTTCCCCTTGAATCCGGCGCCGGCGCTCCCGGCATGCCACGTGAAATGTCGAAGATGCCCTTCGGAGGAACCATGAATCCGCAGTCTCTCAAGACACCGCGTCCGCCCCGTCCCGCCCGTGCGCGGTGGCTGGTGGCGGCCCTGCTGGTGGGCACCGCGCTCGCCGGCTGCAAGAAGGAGGAAGGCACTCCGCCCGCCGCGTCCGGCCCTGGCGCCACGCCCGCTCCGGGGGCACCTGCCTCCAGCACGCCCACCCCGGCCACCCTGGGCGCCCCGGCCAGTGCCGAGCCCCTCAAGCCCGAGGCCTATGTCCCCACCGTCCGCGAGGTGGCGCCCGGCGAGGGGGTGGTGCTCACCCAGCTCGTGTTCCAGTTCTCCCGGAGCGTGCAGTACTCCGATGGGCATGGGAAGAAGGGCACGGTGTTCCGGTTCACCCCGGAGGTGGAGGGCCAGCTCGAGTACTACCGCGACAGCACCGCGCTTTCCTTCACGCCCGGCAACGGGTTCGCGCTGGGCACGCAGTACACCGTCACCGTGGAGGCCGTGGAGACGCCCACCGGCGTGGTGAAGCCGCCCCCGGCCCCCTACACCTTCACCACCCCCGCGTTCGCCTTCCTGCGGATGGCCCCGCGGCAGGTGGACACGGAGAAGGGCCTGGTGACGGTGGACCTCGTCTTCTCGGGCCCCGTGGACGCGGCGAAGGCCCGCCGCGTGAGCACCTTCCAGGTGGACGGCAAGCCGCTGACGTCCTTCAAGCTGAGCGCGGATCCAGAGCACCGCCACATCCTCTCGGCGCAGCTCACCAGCCCCCTGCTCAAGCCCGGCGCCAAGGTGGGCTATGCGCTCAAGGCCGGGCTGACGTCGCAGCAGGGCGGGAAGGGCGCGCCTGCGGGGCAGGGCACCTTCGAGGTGCTCGGCGGCAAGCGCCTGGACATCACCACGGTCTCCCTGGAGGAGGGCAACACCGGCTTCTACCTGGAGGTGCAGTGCCGCGACGTGGAGATGAACGCGCCGCCCAGCCGCCAGTATGACGACTGGTACTACAGCAACCAGCCCGGCTGTACGTTCGACGAGGACGCGGCCGCCGAGGCCATCCACTTCACGCCCCCGGTGAAGTTCTCCGTGGCGCCGGCCCGCCGGGGCTTCCGCCTCTTCGGCGACTTCAAGAGCGGCAAGTACACGCTGAAGATCGACGCGGGCGCGCTCTCCGAGGGCCGGGGCCGGCTGCTCTCCGCCTTCGAGAACTCCTACACCTTCGGCGCGCGCACGCCCCAGCTGGTCTTCACCTCGGCGGGCCGCTACCTGCCGCGCAGCGCCTGGCGCAACCTGCCCCTGAGCCACCTCAACGTGGACGAGGCGCAGCTCGTGGTGCGGCAGGTGCCCCCGGAGAACCTCATCTTCTGGATGAGCAATGACGGGCAGGAGACCGCCGATGAGCGCACCTCCAATGTCCTGCTCGCGAAGGCACTGCCCCTCCAGGGCACTCAGGACGTGCTCTCCACCACCTACCTGGATGTCGGCAGCCTGGTGCCCGCCACCACCCGTGGGCTCGTGGAAGTCTCCCTCAGCTACCTCAACAAGCGCGCCTCCACGCGCATCCTGCTCACGGACCTGAGCCTCGTGGCCAAGCGCGGCGGCGTGGCCGAGGGCTCCCAGGGCCAGGAGGAAGTGCGGGTGTGGGTGCTCGGCATGGAGTCCACCGAGCCGCTGTCGGGGGTGGAGGTGTCGCTGGTGAAGAAGAGCGGGCAGGCGGTGGCCCGCTGCACCACGGACGGCGCCCAGGGCTGCAAGCTCCAGGTGCCCGCGCAGAAGGTGGACCCCAGCGCCCCGTTCGCGCTGGTGGCGCGCAAGGGCGAGGAGCTCACGTACCTGAAGTACAGCGAGCTGAAGACGGAGATCGCCAACTCGGACGTGCAGGGCGAGCCGTACCGGGCGGAGACGTTCTACCGTGCCTCGATTTACTCGGATCGGGGCGTGTACCGGCCGGGGGACACCGCGCACGTGGCGGCGGTGGTGCGCGGGCAGGACAGCGTGGCGCCCCCGGCGGACCTGCCGGTGGAGATGCGCGTGGTGGATCCGCGCGAGCGCGAGTTCAAGAAGGTGGCGCTCAAGACGAACGAGGCGGGGCTGGTGGCGCTGGACTTGCCGTTCGCCTCCTTCCAGGACACGGGCCGCTACCGGGTGTCCCTGCACGTGGCGGACCGGGAGGTGGCCCAGTACACGCTGAGCGTGGAGGAGTTCGTCCCGGAGCGCATGAAGGTGACGGCCACCACGGACAAGCCGGGCTACGCGCAGGGTGCGCCGGTGCCGGTGAAGGTGGAGGCCGCGTACCTCTTCGGGGGCTCGGCCGAGGACAGCCCGCTGGAGCTGACGTGCCGGCTGGAGCCCTCCACGTTCGCGCCGAAGGAGAACGGCCAGTTCGCCTATGGCGTGTGGCGCCAGGGCGGCTCCGAGGCCAAGGCCGTCACGCTGGGCCAGGTGACGGGGGCGCTGAACGCCCAGGGCCAGGCGGTGCTGGAGTGTCCGGCGCAGGCGGCCGCGGGCGGCTTCAAGGGCCCGGCGAAGCTGGTGGCCCAGGCCAGCGTGTTCGAGGCGGGCAGCGGCCGCTCCACGCTCGGGGAGGCCACGGTGCCCATGCACCCGGAGCGCTACTACGTGGGGCTCCAGACGGGCACCCGCAAGGTGGAGGCGGGCAAGGCCTTCACCGTGACGGGCGTGGTGGTGGACTGGGAGGGCCAGCCCTTCACCCGCGCCCAGGACATCAAGCCCCTGGAGGTGGAGTACCTCCGGCTGGAGCAGGAGTACGGCTCCTTCTATGACGAGTCGGAGGGCTATGAGCGCTATCAGCGCTACCTGCGCCCGGTGCGCGAGGGCAAGGGCACCGTGAAGGTGGAGGGGGGCAAGTTCCAGCTCACGGTGACGCCCTCGCAGGACGCCGCCGGCTTCATCGTCCGGGTGCGTTCGGGCAACGCGCAGACGGACCTGCAGCTGGAGGGCCGGGGTGAGTACTACTGGTGGGGCGACGGCGAGGAGCGCGTGGACCAGACGCCGCGCCCGATGAAGCCCGCCTCCATCGCCATGGAACTGCCGCGCTCGGGCAAGGTGGGCGAGCCCCTCACGGTGAAGCTCAAGGCCCCGTACCGGGGCCGGGTGCTGCTCACCGCGGAGACCGACCGCGTCATCGCCTCCGAGTGGAAGACGATGGAGCCCGGCGAGGTGACGTGGACGTTCACCCCGCGGGAGTTCGCGCCCAACGTCTACCTCAGCGCGTTCATGGTGAAGGATCCGCACCTGGAGTCCGCCCAGGCCTTCATGCCGGACCGGGCCTTCGGGGTGGGCAGCGTCACCCTGGAGCCCACGGCCTTCACCCAGGAGGTGAAGCTCTCGGTGCCCGAGGAGGTCCGCTCGAACAGCACCTTCACGGTGAACCTGGAGCTGGGGGCGCTGGAGGGCCCCACCTACGCCACGGTGGCCGTGGTGGACGAGGGCATCCTGTCCCTGACGCGCTTCCAGAGCCCGGACCCCCTGAAGGAGCTGTTCGCCAAGCGCGCCCTGGGCGTGGAGACCTACGAGACCATCGGCTGGACGCTGCTGGTGCCCCCGGCGGGCAACTCCCGGAGCACCGGCGGTGACGAGGGCGGCGATGCCTCCGGCCGCGTGCAGCCGGTGAAGCCCGTGGCGCTGTGGAGCGGCGTGGTGCCGGTGCCCGCGAGCGGCAAGCTGAGCCTGCCCTTCACGCTGCCGCAGTACCGCGGCGCGGTGCGGGTGATGGCGGTGACGGCCGGCGCCAAGCGCGTGGGCCGCGCCAGCGCCCAGGTGCTGGTGAGGGATCCGCTGGTGCTCCAGGCCACGCTGCCGCGCTTCCTCACGCAGAATGACGAGATTCAGATTCCCGTCTTCCTCACCAACCTCTCGGGCAGCCCCCAGGAGGTGAAGGTCACCCTCACGGCGGAGAGCCTCCCGGTGCCCGGCATGGCCATGCCCGCGGCCTCCCTGGGCTCGCCGCTGAAGCTGCTCGGCAAGAGCGAGGGGCGCATGCGGCTGGAGAACGGCAAGGCGGCCACGCTCGTCTTCCAGGCGAAGGCGGTGCAGGCGGTGGGCGCCGCCCGGCTGAAGGTGACGGCCGAGGGCGGAGGCCACACGTCCTTCGAGCAGCTCGACGTGCCGCTGCTGCCCGCGGGCCCGCGCGAGCGCCAGGTGCAGCGGCTGGAGCTGGCCGCGGGGCGCATGGATCTCATGCCCTACCTCCAGGGCTGGGTGCCCACCACCGAGCGCAGCACGTTCTGGGTGACGACCAATCCGTACGCCGAGTCGCTCCAGCACCTGAGCTACCTGGTGCGCTACCCCTACGGCTGCATCGAGCAGACGACCTCCTCCACGCGCCCGCTGCTCTTCGTCTCGCAGCTCATCGACAACGTGGACCCGTCGCTCACGGGCAACAAGAAGGTGGAGGACATGGTGATGGCGGGCCTCAACCGCATCGTCTCCATGCAGACGCCCGCGGGCGGCTTTGGCTACTGGCCAGGCGACACCGAGCCCGTGGCCTGGGGCACCGCCTATGCCACGCACATGCTCCTGGACGCGCAGAAGCTCAAGTACCCCGTGCCGCAGGACCGGCTGGACGACGCCCTGGCGTGGATGGGGCAGGAGCTCACCCGCAAGGAGGGCAGCAGCGTGAAGGAGCGCTCCTCCGGCCACGAGGCGGAGCCCTACATGCACTATGTGCTGGCCATGGCGGGCAAGGGCCGCAAGGCGCGCGTGCAGAAGATGGTGGAGGAGTTCGCCCAGCAGAAGACCCTCTCCGGCGAGGATCGCGAGCAGGAGTACATGCTCAAGGCGGCGCTCTACCTGTCCGGAGACCGGCGCTACGAGAAGGAGCTGCGCAACCCCGTGCTCGAGCCCGTGACGGACGAGCGGCGCAACTCCTGGTCCTTCTACTCGGACCGCCGCCGCCGCGGCTTCATGCTCAGCACCTTCCAGGACCTGTTCGGCAACGACGCCACGGGTGAGCCGCTGGCGCAGCAGGTGGCCCAGGCGCTCCAGGGCCACTCCAGCGCCTGGTACACCACGCAGGAGCTGGTGTGGGGCATCACCGGCCTGGGCAAGCGCGTGTCCGGCGCCGCCTCGGACTTCACGCCCCCCACGCTGGTGGCGGATGGCAAGGAGGTGGCCCCCCAGGCCACCGGCAACCCGAAGGCGGCCCGCGCCTCGGACAGCACCTGGGCACTGGTGCGCGCCAGCGAGCGCAAGGGCGTGGCGCTTGATCTGAAGGAGAAGAGCTCGGGCAAGCTCTACCTCATCCTCAACAGCGATGGGGTGCGCACCGGGGGCCAGGTGAAGACGGGCGGCGAGGGGCTGTCGCTCACCCGCACCTACCGCAAGCTGGATGGCACCGTCATCAGCCCGGGCCAGCCGGTGAACCTGGCGGACCTCCTCTATGTCGAGGTGGAAATCGCCAACACCTCGGGCGAGCGCATCCAGAACATCGCCCTGGTGGACCGGCTGCCCGCGGGCTGGGAAATCGAGAACGCCCGGCTGGGGCGCGGCGGCAGCGTGGAGTGGGTGGACACCAGCAGCCTCTGGACGGCGGACTACGTGAACATCCGGGATGACCGCATGGAGGTGTTCGGCAGCCTGGAGGCCAAGGAGTCCAAGAAGGTCGTCTACGCGGTGCGCGCCGTCACCTCCGGCAAGTTCACCCTGCCGCCGGTGGAGGCCGAGGCCATGTATGATCCGCGCATCTGGGCCCGCGAGGCCGGCGGACCGGTGGAGGTGGCCGGCCCCTGGCAGGACTTCCTGCTGTAGCCCGCCGCCATGCGCCTGCCCCGCCTCCCGAAGCGCCGGCTCGGCCTGGGACTGCTGCTCCTCCTCGGCCTGGTGGCGGGGGGGGGCGGGGCGGCCTGGCTCGTGCCGTTGCCCGCGCGCCTCGCCTCGCCGCACTCGGCCGTCATCGAGTACCGGGATGGCACGCCCGCGCACGTCTTCCTCGCCCCGGACGAGCGGTGGCGGGTGCTCACCCGGAGGCAGGACGTGGACCCCGCATACGTGCGGGCCCTGCTCGCCCTGGAGGACAAGCGCTTCGGGTGGCACCCCGGGGTGGATCCGCTCGCGGTGGTGCGGGCGGGCCTCTCCAACATGACGCGGGGGCGCCGGGTGTCCGGGGCCTCCACGCTCACCATGCAGCTGGTGCGCGTGCTGGAGCCCCGGCCGCGCACGCTGCTCTCGAAGCTCATCGAGTCCTTCCGCGCGGTGCAGCTCGAGCTGCACCTGTCCAAGGACGAGATTCTCGCCGCCTACCTTCAGTTCGTGCCGTACGGGCGCAACGTGGAGGGGGTGGAGGCCGCGTCGCTCGCGTACTTCGGCCACCGCGCCACGCACCTGAGCGCCACGGAAATTTCCACGCTGCTGGCGGTGCCGCAGAACCCCAACCGCCGCTTTCCCACGCCCGCGAACCTGGGGCGGCTGAAGGCGGCCCGGGATGACATTGCCCGCCGCCTGCTGGCCGAGGGCGCCCTGCCGCTGGGGCCCCCGGGGGCGGAGGTGACGCCCGGGCAGCTCCAGGCCGAGGTGCTGGCCGCGCCCGTGCCCCAGGGCTTGAAGCCCTTTCCCCGCGAGGCCCCCCACGCGGCGGCGTGGCTGCGGGCCCAGCGGCCGGAGGCCTCGCGGCTGCGCACCACCCTGGAGGCGGGGACGCAGCGGCTGGCCGAGCGGCTGATGCGCGATGCGGCCGGGGAGCTGCGCCCCCGGGGCATTCACAACGGGGTGGCGGTGGTGGTGGACCACGCGAGCGCGGAGGTGGTGGCGCTGGTGGGCAGCTTCGACTTCTTCGACGCGCGGCATGGGGGGCAGATTGCCGGCTTCGCCACGCCGCGCTCGCCGGGCTCGGCGCTCAAGCCGCTCCTGTACGCCATGGGCATCGACCGGGGGTTGATGCTGCCGGAGCACCTCGTGGCGGACGTCCCCGAGGCCTATGGCGGCTATGCGCCGCGCAACTTCGATGGGCGCTTCATGGGGCTGGTGCGCATGGAGTACGCGCTGTCCCAGTCGCTCAACATCCCCTTCGTGCGGCTCTTGAAGGGGCTGGGCGTGGAGCGCTTCCTGGGCACGCTGCGCCGGGCGGGCGTCAGCAGCCTGGCCCTCGAGCCCGGCTTCTACGGCCTGTCCGCGGCGGTGGGCGGGCTGGAGGTGACGCCGCTGGAGCTGGCCGGGGTGTACGTGGCGCTCGCGCGGGACGGCCGCGCTGCGCCGCTGAAGGTCCTTCGCGAGGAGCCGCCCGCGCCCCCGTCCCAGGCCCCGGAGCTGTTCTCGCCCGGGGCGGCCTGGCTCACCCGGCGGGCGCTGGCGCTGAAGGACCGGCCCGACTTTCCGGCCCGGCGCAGGCTCACGGGCATTCCGGCGCAGGTGCACTGGAAGACGGGGACGAGCTTTGGCCACCGGGATGCGTGGGCGGCGGGCTCGGGCCCCCGGCACACGGCGGTGGTGTGGCTGGGCAACTTCGACAGCTCGCCCAGCGTGCACCTGGTGGGCGCGGAGGCCGCGGGCCCCTTGCTCTTCGACATCCTGGAGGCCGTGGGCCCCCGGGGGCTCGCCGCGGAGGCGGACGCGCCCGTGCCGCCCCCGGACCTGACGTCCGTGGAGGTCTGCGCCTACTCGGGCCACCTGCCCACGGAGGCCTGCCCGCAGCGGCGCCAGGTGTACGCGCGGCGCGAGTCGGTGCCCACCCGGCGCTGCCCCTACCACCAGCACGTGGAGGTGGATGCGCGCACGGGGCTGGCGGTGAGCCCGGTGTGCCGCGCGGGGCGCGAGGTGGACTCGCGCGTGTACCTCACCTGGCCCGCGAGCATCCGCCGCTGGCTGACGGAGCAGCACCGCAGCCTGCCCACGCCCCCCGCGTACGCGCCGGGCTGCGAGCCGGGCGGGGCCGAGCACCCGCCGGAGATTCTCTCGCCCGCGGAAGGGCAGGTGTCGCTGCTGATTCCGGGCGTGGCCCCGGAGCAGCAGGAGGTGCCCCTGGAGGCGGAGGCCGCGAACGACCGCGAGCTGACGTGGTTCGTGGATGGCAAATTCCTGGGCCGCGCCAAGGCGGCCGAGCGGCTCTGGTGGACGCCCGCTCAGGGCACGCACGAGATCCTCGTTACCGATGACCGGGGGCTCACCTCCCGGCGCCTGCTGGTGGTGCGCGAGCGGCGCTGAGCCTCCCTCCAGGCGTGCGGCGGAGCGCCCGCCGTTCCCGCCTCGTCCCCGCACGGGCTGACGCAGGATGTCACGCGTGGCCGGGCGTGCTCCCATCGGCATTCGTGGGAGGTAAGCGCTATCCTGGTGGGCCTGGACGGCCGGTGCCCTGAAGGAGACATGCCCTCTCCGGGGCCGTCCGTGGCGCTCCCTCTTCGCGACGTTAGGGTCACCTGGATGAGGTGGTTGGACACCGTGGTTCGGTTGGCGCAGGTGCTCACCCTCCTCCTCGTGGTGAGCCCCGCGCGCGGGGCCGCGGAGCCCTGGCGGGCCGTGGCGCGGGTGTCCTCGGACGAAGAGCAGCTGCTCCTGGAGCGCGTGCGGGGGCAGAGCAGTGACTTGCCGGTGCTTCTGGTGGCGGATCCGGGCCCGCCGCTGGAGCTGGGCGAGCCCGCGCGCTGGCGGGGAGCGGAGGCGCTCGCCGGGGCCCACCGGGCGCGGGCGGTCCTCTGGTTCCAGCGCACCGGCGTCATGCTGCACATCCACCTGGCCGAGCCGGGCACCCGCCACCTCTTCGTGCGCGCGGCCCAGGTGAAGGGCCGCCCCGGCAGCCTGGAGTGGTCCGCCGGCGCCGAGGCCGTGGCCCTGGTGGTGCGCTCCGCGCTCCGGGCCGTGGAGGTGGGCGAGCCCCTGGGCGAAGAAGTCGCGGTGGCCTCGCCGCCGCCCGAGCCGGCCGAGCCCCTGCGGCCCGCGGTGAGCCTCGTCCCGGAGCCCCCCGCACCGGCGGTGAGGCCCCCCAGCCCGTGGCAGCTTGCCGTGGGCGGCCAGGCCGCGCTCGACGGGTACGGCATGGGGGGCACCCAGGGCGTGGTGCTGGGCGCGGGGCACGAGGGGGACAGGCTGCGGGTGCGGCTTCAGCTCTTCGTGGGGCTCCCGGCGGCGCGCGAGGATGGGCGCACCCGGGTGGGGCTGCGCCAGCAGGGCGGTGGGGTGTGGGCGGATGCCACCTTGGTGGCCACGCCGCGCTGGCGGTGGGCGCTGGGGGGAGGGGTAGGTGTCCTGAGCTTCTCCCGCGACACGGAGGCCCGGGTCCCGGAGGTGGAGGCCACCCCGTCCCGGACGGTGTTCGCGCTGGCGGTGGGCCCCGAGTCCTCCCTGCGCTGGCGGGTGTCGCGCCCCTTCGCCCTGGAGGCGGCGGTGGCGGCCGAGGGGCTCTGGGGGCGCCCGGTCCTGGGCTACCTCGAGGCGGGGGAATTCGTGAAACACAGTGAAGGGTGGGCCGTGCGGCCCCGCCTCAGTGTGACGGGGGTCTTTTTTCCGTGAACCCGACTGACCCGAAGTCCCCCCCTCCGCTCTCCATCCCAAAAACGAGAAAGGGGGGCCCGGAGGCCGTGGACCCCCAGCTCCGGGCGGTCCTGGCGGGAAACCGCGAGGCGGCCGAGGCCTTGCTGGAGGAGATGCTGCCCCGGGTGCGCAACCTGGTGCGGTACCTGGTGAAGGGGGATGCGGAGGCGGAGGATTTTTCCCAGGAGGCGCTGCTCGCCATCTTGCGAGGGCTGAAGTCCTACCGGGGCGAGGGCACGTTCCGCTCCTGGGCGGACCGGGTGGTGGCGCGCACGGTGTTCGCGGGGCTGAAGCGGGAGCGGAATGAGGGGGCGCGGCGCAACGCGGAAGGGGCGGAGCAGGTGGAGCTGGTGGCGGTGCCCTCGGAGGATGCGCCCCTGGACGAGTACGTCCACCGGCGGCACATGGTCACCCTGCTGGACCACATCCCGCCGGAGCAACGCCATGCGCTGGTGCTCCACCACGTGATGGAGTTGAGCGTGCCGGAGATCGCCGAGGAACTGGGAATTCCTTTCGAGACGGTGAGGAGCCGGCTGCGGCTGGGGCGCACCTCCCTCCGGGCGATGGCGGAGAAGAAGAAGGAAGCCGAGGAGAAAGCGTCCCGATGAGTCCGTACAACGAGGACGGTGAGGAGCCCTTCGAGTTGCTCACCCCGCTGGATGACCGGTCGGGTCCCGCGCGGCGCATCTCCCGCCAGAAGGCGGCGGACATGGTGCGCGCGGCGCTGGACGCGGCGGCAGCTCAGCCTTCCTCCGCGCCCCCGAAGCCCGTGCGCCGGCGGTGGCCCCGGGCCGCCTGGGCGGGAGGCTCGCTCCTGGTGACGGCGGCGGCCGCCGCGGGCATCGGCCACCTCGTCTCCGCGCCTCCCCCCGAGCCCCCCCCCTCCGTGAACGCCCCCGTGCCGCCCGAGCCCGGCCCGCCCCCGGCGGAGTCCGCGCCTCCGGAGGTGCCGGGCCCTGTTCCTGGGGAGCCCCCGCCCGGGGCGCCTCCCGAGGCGGCCCTCGAAGCGGCGCCCCCTCCCGGGCCGGTGCGCAAGGAGCCCCGGCCCGCGAAGGTCCTCGCGCCCGAGGACTTGCTGCGCATGGCCAACGCGCACCGGGTCGCCGGCCGGTGGAAGGATGCGGAGGCGCTCTACCAGCGGGTCATCCGGGCGCACCCCGGGGGCATGGCCGCCTACGTGGCGCGCGTGGCCTCCGGCTCGCTCCGCCTGGAGCACCTGGGGGATGCGCGCGGGGCGTTGCGCCAGTTCCAGGAGGCGCAGCGGCTGCAACCCCAGGGCGTGCTGAGCCACGAGGCGAGCCACGGCGTGGCGGAGGCCTGGCGGGCCCTGGGGGACCGGGCGCAGGAGGCGCGGGCGCTGGAGCGGTTTCTGGCGGGCCACCCGGACTCGCCCCTGGAGGCGGCCGCGCGCAAGCGGCTGCGGGAGCTCGCCGGACCATGAGGACAGGGGCTTCTCGAAGGGCGTGGGGCGTGTGGCTGCTGGTGGGCGCCCTGGCCGGGGCCTGCACCGTGAGGGATCCGGTGGCGCAGGTGCGCGACGGCGAGGACGCCTCCGTTCCGGGCGAGGGCGAAGAGGATGGGGGCCTTCCGCCGCCCCCGCCCCCCGAGGACTGGGTGACGTACTGCCAGGGCAGCGGGCCGCCGGTGCTGGTGAACGGCAGCGGGCCGTCCGTGTGCAGCGGGGTGCTGGCCCAGCAGGCCTTCACGCATGCCCTGTGTGCCTGCGAGGGGCTGTCGCTGAGCGCGCCCCTGCGGGTGGATGCCTTCCACGGCTCCCAGGGGCCGTACACCACCGGGGAGAAGGCCGGGGCGCTGGGGGTGAACGGGGACCTGACGTCCGACAACGTGGTGGACGTGGGCGGGGCCGTGAGCGCCGGGGGGCTCATCCGGATGGGCTTCTCGCTCGCCGTGGGGGACACGCTGCACGGCGGCGGCGCGCTGCTGGGCAACGGCACCTTCACCGTGGCGAAGGACGCCCAGGTGCGGGGCAACGTGGGGGTGGGCTCGCTGACGGTGGGCGGGCGCCTCACCGTGCCCGCGGGCAACACCCTCACCGGCACCCTCCAGGCCGCCGAGGTGCTGCGGCAGCCCGTGGAGGTGCCGGCGCCCTGCGGCTGCGCGCCCACCGGCGCGCTGGACATCGCGGGGCTCGTGGCCCACCACGCCCAGGAGAACCACAACGCGGACATCGGCCTGGCGCCGTCGGCGCTGGATGGCTTCACGGGCTCGCGGCGGCTGGAGCTGCCCTGCGGGCGCTTCTACCTCGACCGCATCTCAGGGGAGGGCGGGCTGACGCTGGCCGCCCAGGGGCGCACGGCGCTCTTCGTGGGGGGCAGGGTGAGCCTGGGCGGCGAGCTCGCGGTGGAAGTCCAGGGGCCCGGGGCGGAGTTGGATCTCTTCATCGCGGGAGACGTGGCGGTGACGGGGCCGCTGCGCCTGGGCAGCGGAACGAAGCTGCCCCGGATGCGCGTCTACATCGCGGGCCCCGGCACGCTCACGGTCGAGGTGGACAGCGCCCTCACGGGCCATTTGTATGCGCCCCAAGTTTTGCTGCGCCTGAGCGGCAACGCGGATGTGTTCGGCTCGGTGTTGGTGCGCCGCGTCGAAGCCTCCAGCACGGCGCTGTTCCACCATGATCTCGACGTGCTCCACGCGGCGGACGCCTGTGTGTCGTCTTCGACCCGTTGACGCGATTGGGTTCACAATGTGTGAATAAGAACAGAAGCAGGGGCGTCCTGTGGGGGCGGCCATTTCCCCCTGGCGGGGACGCCGCTGACCTTCCCACCCCTGAGGAACCCCGTGAAACACATCCTGCGCGCTGTTCTTGTCTCTTCCCTGTGTGCGTCGTCCGCCGCTCTGGCTCAGGACATGAACATGGAGATGAACGTTCATGTCGACGAGGACGGCATGCCCTCCACGCAGATCCGCATGCAGGTGCCGGACGCGGAAGGCAACCCGCAGGAGATGCGGCAGGAGATGCGGGTGAAGAACAGCGGCATGCGCATGGAGGTGAAGGTGAAGGGCGACCCGGGCGCGCCCCCGCCGGCCCACCGGGAGGTGGTGGAGGTTCAGGAGGAGCAGCCCGCCTCGCGCCGCCGCCCGCGTCCCCCCGCCGAGCCCGTGTACCGGGACTGCGGCACGGGGAGGGATCCGGGCTGTGACATGTCGCGGGATGGCCAGTACGCCATGGACGCGGAGACCTACCGGGGCTTCATGACGGCGCTCAAGTCCCAGGCCAACGAAATCTCCCGCCAGGAGATGGCCGAGAAGATGCTCAAGCGCCAGTACCTCACGGCGTCCCAGTACGGCCAGGTGTTGGATCTCTTCGTGAATGAGATCTCCCGCCTGGAGGTGGCCACCTTCGCCGCGCGCCGCGTGGTCAACCCGCAGCACGCCCTGGGCTTCGCCTCCAAGTGGCGCAACTCCATCTCCAGCGAGGAGTACACGGAGATGATTGCCGAGCAGCAGCCGTAATCCCCTCCGGGGCTCCTCCGGTTCAGCGCGCCTCCCAGCCCTTCGGGCCGTGGAGGTAGCGCTGGCCGTAGGGCAGGGGCCCGTAGAACATCAGGTCGAACACCCCCACCACGCTCGTCCCGTCGAAGAGGCCAATCTCGCCCTTCTCGGGGAACGTCAGCCCCAGCTCCGGGGCGGTGAAGCGCCGGGTCTCCCCGGGCGCCAGGGTGAGGGCGGGCAGCACCGTGCCCACAGGGGCCGTCACCAGGCTGGCGAGGCTCACGCGGAGCTGGGTGGTCAGCGTCTTGCCCGCAAGGGACACGGCCTGCGGGCCCCGGTTGCCCAGGACGATGACGCCCGCGCGCGGATCAAACTCCTCGATGACGAGCGTGGACTTCCGGGTGCTGTGACGGTGGAGCTCCGAGAGGATGAACTGGCGGCGCTGGACGACGAAGTTGCGCAGGAACGGCTTGCCCGCGGTGAACTTCGCGTAGTCCATGTAGGGGTCCTCCCTCATGGCGTCATCGACCAGGGCGTGGAGCGCGTCGATGTACGGGTTCATCACCTCCGGGGTGAAAATTTCATCGAGCGCCTTGCGCAGGCGGGCGGTGAGCCGCGCGTTCAGCTCGGGGTTCATCACCACGCGGGTGCCCAGGTTGGAGAACACCGGCAGGTAGCCCGGGTAGCTCGGCTCGTTCTTGCGCCGGTCGTACATCTTCTGCGTCCACCCGTCCGTCAGGGTGAAGCCAAAGAGCGGGTGGTTGACGAGCGGCCGGTTGTCGAGCGTGCTCTCGTACCACCAGCGCGCATCCACGTTGTTCAAGTCCCAGGGCACGTACACCCAGCGCTTCGTCACCCGGTCGTGGATGAAGTAGCTCTCCGAGTCCTCCACGTAGTTGTTGGACATCAGCGCATCGAGCACCATGGAGCGCAGGAACCCCTCCACCTCCAGGTGCTGCTCCAGGGTGGCGGCGAACTGCGGCTCGGGCGTGTGGTTGATGACCTCCAGCACCTCGGGCAGCGCGTTGTCCTTCTCCTTCTCGTTCGTCTTCTTCGCCCAGTTGCCCTGGTAGGGCACCTTCACCGTCTTGAACTCGCAGTCCTTCCAGCCGCAGCGGTAGATGGAGGCGTCGCCGTCGCTGAAGTCATGCGCGGCGAGGAAGGCCTTGTTCACCTGTTCGATGTCGAGGAACGGCCCCTGGTAGACGCCGTTGACCTTGACGCGCACGAAGGTGGCCTTCGAGGCTGGCACGCGCATCGCGGCCAGCAAGTCGAAGCTGATCTTCTCCGCCAGCAGGGTGGCATCGGCGAACTCGGCCACGAGGTTGAGCGAGGTGCGCCCCTGGAAGGGGGTGCTCTTCTCGAAGCTCACGTTCCAGCTCTTCTTGACGAAGAAGCGGGCGGAGGCGCCGCGCAGGCGCACCTTCACGTTGTAGCGCTGGCCCCCGCTGACGAAGACCGCGTCCTGCTCGGGCGTCCACGGATCGGCCTCGAACTTCGCCATCGCCTCTAGCGGGATGAGCAGCTCGTACTCCGGCAGGGCCGTCTGCACCGGCGGCAGCTCGAAGCGGCGCTCCACCTCGGGCGGCGCGGGCGGCTCCGAGGGCTCCTGCGGCTCCAGGGGGCCCGGCGAGGTGGGAGGCGTCGTGGGCGGCGGCGTGACGGGAGGCCCGGGCTCCGGCTCTCCGGCGGTCGGAGGCGGGTTCCCGTAGGGCGGCGTGCTGCCGGAGCCGGTGTCCCCGCAGCCAGCGCCGAGCGCCATGAGAAGGAAGAAGAGAGGCCGTAGGTGTTTCATGGCCCTACGCCTGAGCAAGCGGTGTGCCTTGCCGTGCAGGTTGCGCTCGGCATGTTTCATGCCTCGGCCATGGAAGGCGTGGCCTTCTGGCAGGGAAACGCGCTGCCTGGGGACGGAGAAATGTTTCCCCCCTGCCCGGTGCCCCCTCGCGGCGGCCGGGGCCTGCTTGCTCCCTTGTCCTCCGGTGGAGAGGGCAAGGGGGCGGCGGGGCAGGGGACCACGGAGGGAAGGGCGCTCCTACCCTTAAGGCGTGGATCTGCCCGCACACCAGCGAGGGAGTGGCGATGGAGTCTTGGAACCAGATGTCGGCCGATGGGGTGCGCTCGCACGCGGCTGCTGGCGTGAACAAGCGCATTGATGAGCAGGTGGAGCGGTGCGTGCGCCACATGGCGCAGCAGGACCGGAAGGACATCACCCCCTACCTGGAGAAGCTCGAGCGCGAGTGGGACGTGGGCCGCACGGCGATGGTGGCCGGCTCCCTGGTCTCCCTGGTGGGGCTGTGGCTGGGGCGGGGCAAGCCCAGCGGCTGGAGGACCGTGAGCGCGGTGGCCTCGGGGCTGCTGCTCCAGCACGGGCTGTTCGGCTTCGGGCCGCTGGCGGGGCTGGTGCGCGCCGTGGGTGGGGTGCGGACGCGCCGGGAGATCGACCTGGAGAAGTTCGCCCTCAAGGCCCTGCGGGGAGACTTCGAGCGCATTCCCAAGAACGACGGAGGCCCCCTGGCGCGGGCCAACGCCGCGCTCGTGGCCGCGCAGTCCTGAGGCGGCCATCCCCAGGGGAAAACCCGGATGGGGGCTCAGAGCCCCGCGCGCGGGCCTCCGATGAAGCCCGGCGGGGGCATGACGGTGGGCTTGCCGCGGGCCTCGCCCCGCTGATCGAAGAAGCCGTTGAGCCCGGCGATGCCGATGGAGAAGTTGGTCACCCAGCCAGGGTCCGGCTTGCCCGCGTCCGCGCCGATGTCCACGGGGCGGGCGAAGTGCAGCCGGAGCACGAGCGGCCCCAGGGCGATGTTGGTGCCCAGCACGAAGTCCAGCACGCGCCGGTCCCAGAGCTGCCGGGACGAGTTGCCCACGCCGCCCACGTCCACGGCCGCCACGGCCTCCAGGTCGCTGAGGAAGGCGATGCGGATGAGATCATTGAGCGGCAGCTGCAGCTCCACCGTGGAGTAGGCGAAGTGCCGCCCGAGCAGCCAGTCCTCGTCGCGGAAGTTCACCCCGCGCAGCGTGTCGAAACTGGAGAGGTAGTAGGAGCGCGCGTAGCGGCCGCCGAACGTGGTGCCGCCCGCGGCGCGGAACAGGAGGTTGGTGCGGCCATACACGGAGAAGTAGTGCTCCAGGTCCAGCCGCACGTTGCTGTAGGCCTGCTCGTTGAAGGGCTGCGCGCCCGCGGTGAGCTCCAGCAGCGCGGAGGAGCCCGAGAGCGGCCCGGTGGCGTAGTGGTAGCGGATGTTGTTGTAGCCCACCTGGCCGGTCAGCTCCGTCTGGAAGCGCATCTCGTCGTTGGCGGCCAGCCAGGGGGTGTACAAGTCCCGGCCCGCGCCGTTGAACGACGGGTTGTTCAGGCGGAAGGCGGTGTACGAGTCGATGAAGTACGAGGCGCCGCCGGCCGACACGTCTCCCTGGAGGTAGAAGAAGCTGCTGAGCGGGTAGCGCAGGGTGCCCGTCGCGCCGAAGTAGCGCTCGCCGGAGAAGAAGGTGGTGTTCTCGTCCGCGAAGCTCTCGTCGAGCCGGAAGCGCAGGGACTGGAAGAGGCCCGTGGCCCAGGTGGAGCGCTTCTCCTGGTTCACGTAGAGCAGCACGCCATCGGCCAGCTCGAACGAGCCGTAGACGGCCAGATTGAAGAGCATGGCGTGGTCGCTCAGCCGGTCGGTCGCCATGGCGAAGATTTGCCCGAAGAACCCGCCGCTGCCGGCCCCCGCGAAGCCGAGGAAGGGGCCGAACTCGATGTTCTCCCAGGCCAGGGGCCGGTAGTCCTGGGCATTGTCCAGGGGCCGGGCGGCGAGCGGCACCGGCGGCTCGGCCGGCACATCCGCGCCCGCGGTGGGCAGGTTCAACATCTTGGGGGCCTCGAGCCGCGCGGGCCGCCGCTCCCCGGATTGGTGGAAGAGCATCCACAGGCTGCCTTCCGGGCCGGGGCCCGGCTCGAAGACGCCGGTGGTGAGGTCCGAGCGCCGGATGATGGCGCCCCCGGGCATCAGCTCGTGCAGGTCCGAGCTGCTGTTGCGGTAGGCCACGAAGAAGATGCGGCCATCCGGCAGGGCCACGGGGTCCGCCTCGTCGCGATCCTCGGTGGTGAGGCGCTCGGGGGTGCCCGGGGTGGGCTGCACCCGGAAGAGGTTGAAGTGGCGGTGGGAGGTGGCATCCGAGGTGTAGAGGATGCCGCCGGGGCCCCAGGTGATGTGCCGCTCGGTGTACTGGTCATCCGTGAGCTTCACGGGCTGGGCGTTCTTGCCCCCGGCGAGCGAGAGCACGTACACGTCCCGGAAGCCCGCCTCGTTGATGCCGATGAAGGCCAGGGACTGGCCATCCGGGGAGAAGGCCACCGAGGCCACGCCCAGCAGCCCATGCTGGCCCACGCGGTAGGCGGTGGTGTCCCCCAGGTCGATGTCCACCGAGAAGCTCGTCTCGCGCTTGACGGTGGTGCGGATGGCGCTGCGGCGCTCCAGCGCATCCTGGGTGCGCTGCTCGGAGGTGTACGTGTAGCGCCGCACGTAGATGACGTCGCGCCCATTCACCTCCGCCACGTAGGCCACGGTGTCCTTCGACAGGGCGAAGTTGCGCCCGAAGATGGGGTGGAGCGATTCGGCCCCCGGCTGCCCGTCGCTCACCACCTTCTCGGCGCTCTGGGGGGCCTTGGGGTCCACCAGGTACAGGCGGCTCTCGCCCGTCTCCGGCACGATGGTGCGGTAGAGCAGGAGCTTTCCATCCGGGGAGCTGTTGAGCGCGGTGACGATGCCGGTGCGCTCCTCCAGCAAGTCCAGCGCGGGCGCGGCCTGCTCGGAGCCCAGGTACGTCTTGAAGGCGCGCCGCTTCATCCAGTTCTCGAAGCGGGCGGAGATCTTCTTCGGGTTGTCGCCGGTGAGCCGCTCCAGCAGCTCCTCGAACTTCAGAGCCTCCGAGCCCTTGCCCGCGGAGACGAGCCGCGGGGACTCGTTGAGCACCCGCTGGGTGAAGCCCTTGCCGTACTCATCCTCCAGGAAGGCCACGCGCGTCTGGCCCACCTTGTAGATCCACAGGTAGCCGTAGGGCCCGGGCGAGAAGAAGTCCAGGAAGGCATAGCCCTTCATCAGGTCGGGGTTCACCATCAAGTCCCGCACGAGCATCTCCGCCTCGGGATCCAACCCCCGCTTGGCGTAGAACTCGGCCAGGCCCTCGATGAACCAGAGCGGAATGGCCTGCAGCGGATCCCCGAACGTCTTCTCGGTGTCCGCCAGCGTGCGCACCTTCTGGATGGTGAACTGGTGCGCCAGCTCGTGCGTGCTGATCTCCTCGAAGAGCTGGTGGTCCCCCAGGTACGGCAGCGACAGCTTCAGGTCCTCGGTGCTGGTGACGCCGAGCGTGCCCTCCTGCACGAAGAAGACGTTGGTCTGCAGGAACTCCTGGTACGAGTTGTAGAGGATGTAGGGGAATGTCTTCGTGGGCACGTACTGGAACTGCTCCACGAGGTAGCGGTAGGCCTCTTCAATCAGGGGCGTGGCGCGCTCGGCGACGGTGCGCTCGCGCTCGTAGAAGTAGAAGCGCACGCCGCCGGTGGCCGCTCCCAGGGAGGTGGCGTACTTGGGGCCGCCATCGGCGCTGCCGCCGTCGGCGAACTCGACCGTGAGCGTGGTGCCCCCGTCGGCGCCCCCATCCACCGAGGCCTGCATCGGGCCGGGGGACTCCGGCACGGTGATGGGCCCCCCATCGGAGCCAGGCGTCCCGCCGTCCGGCGCGCTGGCCTGGGGTGCGCCCATGCCGCCCGGGGAGGGCGGCTCCGAGCGCGTCTGCCGCGTCTCACCCGGCGGATCCAACGGGGGGGCCAAGGGGTCCGCGGGGGCCTCGGTGGCGGGGGCGTCGATGGCGGGGCCCGCCGGGGCGCCGGGGGGCTGGGGGTAGGCCGTGCGCTCGGGCGCATCGGCCACGCCGGTGGAGGCGGGGCCCACGAGGATGTCGACGTGCTTCCACTCGAAGTCGAAGGTGTTGACGGCGCTGCGTTCGGCGCGGCGGGGAACGACGAAGACCTGAGCGAGCGCGGCGCTGGGCAGCAAGACCAGGAGCGCGGCGGCAACGAGGGGGCGACGGTTCACGAGCACGACCTTTGGGACGGAAGACGGGCGCTGGAGCGTCCTGACGGGCAAAGGCTCCCTCCCAGGACAGGGCGGCACAAGCCCTGCGTGAGGTTTTGCTCAGCTCTGCACTTCCGGGCAGGGAGGCGCCGCCGGGTGGGTAGGGCTTTCGTCCCGGCGGGCTGCCCGGTATGGAAGGGGCATGAAACGTTTCCTGGCCCTGTCCCTCAGTGCACTGCTCCCCCTGGTGGGGTGCGGAAAGAATGAAAACACCCTTCGCCGGGACTGTGAGTTCGAGGAGCTGGATCTCTCCGCGTGTGACACGGCCAGCCTCGGCGCCGTCCAGGCCGAAGGAATCTGGAACATGGACTTCGACTTCGGGGATGGAGAGCACTCCCCGGGCGTCATCCAGTTCCAGGGCACATCCCCCCACGTCGCCGGGCTTCCCCTGACGGAGAAGCGGGTGGAACCGGGGGTGCTCCTGATGACCAGCGAGCTGACGAACGCGAACGGGGTGCCGCTGCGCTACCTGTTCGCCGGGTGCAGGGCCTCGAGCCCCACGAAGCTGTCCGGGGTGTTCCGCCGGTGTTCCAACGGTACGGCGGACCTGGAGGGCACCTTCGAGGCGGCGCGGCTCACCCGGCGCGAGGGCGAGGCCGAGGCCTCCCAGGTGGAGCTGGTGCTGGAGCTGCCCCTGCCGGCCGGCTCTGCCCGGGACGTGTTCGTGTCGGGCAACCACGCGTACGTCTCGGCGTACGAGGGCGGCCTCCACATCTTCGACGTCTCCACGCCGGACGCGCCCCGGGCGCCGGGCAGCTCGCGGCTGGTGGCGTCGCTGAAGCCCAGCGCGGGCGACGTGTGGAACGAGGTCTGGGTGCAGGGCCCGGCGATGTACGTGGCCTCCTCCACCAAGGGCGTCCTCGTCTATGACGTGTCGAAGCCCTCCGAGCCGCTCTACAAGAAGACGGTGCCGGGCACGGGCGTGGATGCGCGCGCGCTGTCGCTGGACGGCAACTGGCTGTACGTGGCGGCGCCGTACCCCAACGCCGAGGTGCTCATCTTCGACGTGACGAAGCCCCTGGAGCCGTCGCTCTCCAAGCGCTACTTCGTCGAGAACACCCGGCCGGACGCGGGCGAGCGCCCCTACGGGGTGCAGGCCCGCAACGGGCGGCTGTACGTGAGCCACTGGTCCTACGGCCTGGCGGTCGCGGATGTGACGAACCCCGCCCAGCCCAAGCGCCTGGGCTCCTTCACCTACACGGCGGCCAGCTCGCGCACGGCGGTGGTGGGCACCTTCGGCAGCCGCACGCTGGCGTTCGAGGGCGGCCAGTCCTGGAACTCCTACCTGCGCGTGCTGGACGTGACGTCGCCGGAGAACATCACCCAGGCGGGCGAGTTCAAGCTGCGCCCGGAGATCTCCGTCCAGGCGATGGCGCTGTCGGGCGAGCGGCTTTACGTCGCGTATTACCAGGAAGGACTGCGCGTGCTCCAGGTGTCGCCCTCGGGCGCGCTGGAGCAGGTGGGCTACTACAACACCTGGCGGGAGACGGACACCGGCCGCGGGGCCTCCTTCTATGAAGGTCTCAGTGGCATCAAGGCGCCCGGAGATGGCTTCATCTACGCCTCGGAGACGTCCCGGGGCCTGCTCGTCTTCCGCGAACAGCCCTGAGCGTGGTTGCCATGAGCGACACCATTCCCGCGCAGTGTGGCCGGTGCCAGACGCTTCCCGCCAAGGTCGAGGAGACGGGGCAGTTGTTCCTCTGGCCGCCGTTGGGGCACAGCCTCGGCAAGCTGGTGGCCTTCATGCGCGAGGCGGGGCTGGAGTACCAGCTCCGGCCGGAGGCGCAGTGCGTGGTGGTCCGGCTGGAGCAGGGCTCCTCGGCGGCCCTGGCGGGCCGGCTGGGGGACACGCTCACGCGCGAGGAGCTGCGCGGCACGCGGGCGCTCTTCAAGCAGGGCTCGGGGGAGCCGGACCTCACGGACTTTCCCAACGTGGGGCCGCTCCAGCAGTTCCTCACCCTGAGCCGGGCCGGGTGGCTGGTGGACATGCTGGCCGAGCAGCGCCTCACCTCGCACTTCCAGCCCATCGTCCACGCGGACGACACGCGCCGCATCTTCGCGCACGAGGCGCTCATGCGGGGGATGGAGAAGGACGGCTCGCTGGTCTCGCCCGGGACCATCATGGAGACGGCACGCGGGGCGGACCTGCTGTTCCAGTTGGATCTCGCCGCGCGCGGCTCGGCCATCCGCGAGGCGGTGCGCCACGGGCTGACCGGCTCGCTGTTCATCAACTTCACGCCCACGGCGATTTATGATCCGGCGTACTGCCTGCGCTCCACGGTCTCGGTCATCAAGGAAGCGGGCCTGGAGCCGCACAAGGTCGTCTTCGAGGTCATCGAGTCGGACCACGCGCAGGACACCCGGCACCTGCGGGCCATCATCGACTTCTACCGGAAGGCGGGCTTCCGGGTGGCGCTGGACGACTTGGGGGCGGGGCACTCCTCGCTGAACCTCATCCACCAGCTGCGGCCGGACATCATGAAGCTGGACATGGAGCTCATCCGCAACATCCACGAGGATGAGTACAAGGCGTCCATCACCCAGAAGCTGCTGGAGATTGCCCAGAAGCTGGGCATCCTCACGGTGGCCGAGGGCATCGAGACGCCCGAGGAGCTGCGCTGGGTGCGGGCGCATGGGGTGGACTACCTCCAGGGCTACCTCATCGCCCGGCCGCAGAACCCGCCCGTGCAGAGCACGCCGCACATCACGGGCTGAGCACGGAGGTACCCTGCTGGTCGAGGGTATCGCCGTGGGCGGCGCGCAGCCGGTCCGCCGCGTAGAGCAGGGCCCAGCGGGCGTAGTAGACGTCCCGGCGCCCCGCCGCATCGAGCGCCTGGGCGATGAAGCCCCGAGCGGACTGGACCTGGGCGGCCGCGTTGCCCCGGCCGGCGGACGAGGCGTTCTGAAGGGCCTCGGCGAGCATGGCGTCGGCCTCCGCCAGGGCGGTGTCCACATCCAGCTCCCCCGTATCGAGGGACTGGTCGGCGGCGGCGAGCCACGTGGAGGCTTCCTGCATCAGGGCGAGGTTCTGGGTGCGCAGCCGCTCCAGCTCCTGGGCCCGCTCGCGCATGCCCGTCAGCTCCTGGCCCATGCCCTGCGCCACCGCGGCGCTCTCCTGCTGCTGGGTCTCGAGCTGTCCCTGGAGCGTCTGAACCTGGGCGCGCAGGCGCTGCACCTCTTCGCCCATCTGCTGGAGGGTGAGGGGCGGCGGCTGTGCGGCCGTTTCCGGGGGGGCGGCCGCCTGCGCGGGGGCGCCCTCGGTGGAGGCCGCCGGGCCCGAGCCGCCGGTTCCCTCATTGGCCTGGGATTGGGACACCTGCGCTGGCTCCAGCACCGTGACTTGAGGGGGAGCGAGCGTGGATGCCACCGTGCCCTGCGCGGGCTGTGCGGTGTCCGCGGCGGAGGCATCCTCCAGGGCCTCTTCCCAGGCATCCCGGAACGCGATGGCGGCGGAGTCCTGCACGTCCGCATCCGGAGGCAGGGATGAGGTGGAGGGGGGCGTTTGCCCGAGCAACAAGCCAAAGGAGAGTGCGAGCAAGGGCTTCATCGCAACTCAACGTGTTCATTCGCCAACGGGATGAACACGGGAAGGGAGGGGGTGGCCCGTCCGCCTCCTTGCTCACCGCGACAGGGGAGAAGGGGGCCTCAGAACTTGAGGAGGCCGTGCGCGTGGATGCGCCGGCGGAGCGGCGGCGGGCGCAGCGGCATGGCCGACCAGGCGATGCAGGACCGTCCTCGGTAGGGGAACTCCGCAGGAGGAGGGGGGAGCCGCGGGCTCATGCCACTTTCGGACGGCAGGCGCTCACCGGAAGCGTCCTGGAAACGGCGCGCCGTCTTATTGGGTCCACCTGCATTCATAGCGCCAAGAGTCCAGAGGGAGGGAGGTGCCCTGGCGAGCACCTCCCCAGATGAACCGGGCATCTATCTCCTCTTTCGGCCCAGCGCGTCAACGTCCGCTGTGCCGTCCGTCCATTCCTCTCAGTAGTTGCCGTTGCGACTACCTTGATTGACGCCGATGTCCGTGCCCAGGTCGGAGCTGGTTCCGTCCTCGCTGATGTCCGGAGGCGTCAGGGTGCTGCCGCTGCCGCCGGTGCCATTCAGGGGGTCCTCGGAGGTGGTGCCCTCACTGGTGCCCTCTTGAATGGGGGCGGGGGGCAGCGCGCCTGTGTCCTGCGCGGGGAACTGCACCTCGCCGCTGCCACCGGTGCCCTCGCTCGCCAGGCCGATGCTCGTGGCGACGTTGTCCGTCTTGTTCACCGAGAAGCTGGCGCGAATCTCAGCGCCTTCCTTGAAGTCGCTGGCCCGCTTCTGCCCGGTGCCGGTGAACTGCGTGCTCTTGTCGATCTTCAGGGGGATGACGGCGCCGGCGTGTTCGATCCACACGGTCTTGCGGTCGATCTTCACCACGCGCCCCGTCAGCTCCTGGCTCATGCCGCTCTGGCCCGAGCCGCCGATGGCATCCTCCTGCGAGCCCACCTCCGGCAGGGCGGTGTCCGAGTCACGGCCCACCGCGCCGATGCTCTCCTGCTCGCGGCCTGCCGCCTCGCCCTTCTTCCAGGTGTCACCCGCCAGGGCCGCGCTCGAGCCCATCAGCGCCATGGATGCAAACAGTCCAATCAATTTCCGGGTCATGGTCTCTCTCCTGTGGGTGGGGGGATGGAGGCGAGGGCAAAGAAAAGCCCCCCGCTGAGAAAAACCTAGGGGCGGCCGGGGAAGACGACAGGCCCGGGCGGCCCGCCTCGCGTGCACGCTTGCTGGACGGCCGTCGCTTGGAGCCCCCGTTGCCCGGGTTTTCCGGTGGCTTGAGTCCAGAGGGGGTTTTCACCTAGCGTGGCGGTGTCCTTTCGCGCCTGCCGTCTGGTGGGCGCCCTGTCAGGAGACCTTTCTCACGATGCCTCCTCCTTCCAAGCCGCAGACCGCCCCCGCGCAAGAGCCGCTTCCCACCCCCACCTACCCGGCCATCGAGGGGTTCATCGAGCGGGCGTCCGCCGAGGAAGTGCAGTCCTTCTTCTCGCCCATCAAGGAGGAGCTCACCACCCTCAAGGGCCCCAAGGCCGAGCAGGGCAAGAAGGTCCAGACGGCCCTGGCCAGCGCCGAGGAATTGCTGGGCCTGCTGCTGGAAACCCGCGAGCGCCTGATCGCCGAGGCGCAGGGCTCCAAGGGTCGCCGCTAGCGCGGCAACCGTCTGGATTTCCTGGCCTTTCCGGGCGGTGGCCACAAACCGTCCGGGGTGAGGCAACCCCGGCGCCGATTCACCGATAATCCTTTGTGTGAGCGTCGGACTGGCCGGGCTCTACCCCTTTCTTTGATTCGCGTCCTGGAGGAAAAATGAAGATTGACGGCAACATGATGGGTCCCCGGATGTCCACCAACCTGACGGTGAACAAGCAGACCCCGAACAACGAGTTCGGTCACCGCGTGCAGGCGGGCCTGAACGCGGCGGCGGGCGCGGTGTCCAGCGGCGTCGGCATGGCCACCAGCATGATTCCGGGCGGGGGCATCGTGTCCGCCGCGGTCTCCTCGGTGAACACCTTCGCCTCGGGCGCCACCGGCTCCGCGGGCACCCCGTACGCGGGCGCGGTTCCCGGCGGCGTGACGGGTGGGGCGCCGGGCGGCGTCACCGGCGGCGTTCCTTCCGTGAACACCACGGTGGGCACTGGCGGCGTGGGCATCCCGGGCACGGCGACCACGGGCGGCCCGAACTACCTGGGCGGCTCCTCCGGCAGCGTGGGCAGCGAGTTCAACGGTGAGCTCTCCAGCATGTTCACCCAGCAGAAGGAACTGCTGAAGCTCCAGACCCAGATGCAGAACGAGCAGCAGCGCTACCAGGCCATCTCCAACGTGCTGAAGTCGCGCCACGAGTCGGCCAAGAACTCGATCGGCAACATCCGCTAGACTCTGGCGGCAATATCGGGTCGGATCTCGGGAGGGCGGCCGTTGTGCCGCCCTCTTGTCTTCTGGGCCTGACCAAGGAGAAGGACGTTCATGGCGGAGTCTGCGTCGGAGATCTCGGGCAGTCTGGTTCCCCTTGCCAAGCAGCAGGCGATGGTCCTGCTGGAGTCCGGCTATGTCTGGATGGACATGGGCAAGTTCGACAAGGCCAAGGACGTCTTCGCGGGCGCCGCCACGCTGATGCCCAAGAGCGAGGTGCCCCAGCTGGCGCTCGGGGCGCTGGAGTTCGCGCAGGGGCGCCACGACAAGGCCTTGCAGGCCTACCGGGCAGCCCAGAGGTTGGCGCCTCAGTCGGCCCTGCCGCGCGCGCACGCCGGAGAAGCGCTACTGTTCATGGGCAAGGTGCCGGAGGCCGTGAAGGAGCTCAAGGCGGCCATGGATCTGGAGCCGGACAGCGACGGGGCCCGGCTCGCGCAGGCCCTGATGGATGCGAAGGAAGCGGGGATTCTCCCGCCTGCCAAGAAGTAGCGGTCCGCAAGCATACGAGGAGGACGGGCGATGTCTGTCGGTGGAGTCGGACGAGGGGGCGGTAAGGGCCGGGCCGGTGGGGCGAAGGGTGCCTCCGGCAAGGCACCGGCGGGCGGAGCCAGCTTCGGGGGCAAGGTCGACAAGACCGAGTCGCTCGTGGGCCCATCGGGTCTGGTAGGCTCTTCCAATGTTCAGGGAACCCAGGCTGCGGACCCCATTGCCTCCCAGGCCATGGCCATCGCCAAGCAGCTCAAGAACGGGGGCTTCAAGAACAAGGAAGAGGCGACCAAGCAGCTCGTCGCCGAGGTTCTCAAGGAGAAGCTCCACATGAAGTCCTCCACGCTTTCGAGCAAGATCGCAGATGCGCTCCAGGAGGATCCGCGGCTGAACCAGGTTCTCGAGCGGCTGTGGTCGAAGGCCGAGTGAGCGGCGCTTGGGGTTCGGCGACGACAAGAAGGCGATCCTCGAAAAGTACGGCCCATATGTGAGGTCGCTGGCGGCCACCGTCCGCAAGCAGTTCAACGCCCAGCTGGAGCTCGACGAGCTGGTCTCCTACGGCCAGATTGGCCTGCTCGAGGCCGCCGACCGGTTCGATCCCAAGGTCGGGGCCAACTTCCTTACCTTTGCCCACTATCGCATCAAAGGTGCGATCTTCGACGGGCTGAGGAAAATGGGCATCTTGCGCGGCGGGGACGCCCGCTCGGCGTTCGTGGGCGAGCGCGCCGCGGCGTACCTGGGAAATCTTTCGGATCGCGAGCAGGGCGGAGGCAACCGCGGGGGGTCATTCGACGATGATGTCAATGACATCTCCAACGCGGTCGCGGGGCTGGCGATGGTGTTCGCCACCAGCCTGGATGGCGCCGACAGCGCGGGGTACTCGGACGAGTCCCTGCCGGCAGACCAGCGGCTGGAGATGGAGCAGTTGAAGCGGCGGGTGAGGGCGGCGATCGACAAGCTCCCGGACAAGGAGCGCCAGCTGTTGCAGGGGTATTACTTCCAGGGCCGTACGCTGGAAGAGGCGGGCTCGGAGATCGGTCAGTCGAAGAGCTGGGCGTCGCGGCTGCATGCGCGGGCCATCGAGCGGCTCAAAGAGATTCTGGATGACGAAGAGGCACCTGCCTCTTCCGACGATACAAGGAGGCAGTCACATGGCGGGTCCAATGGCGGGCGTCTCGGCCGCGCAGATCGCTCAGCAGAAGCTGCAGGATCAGGGCGCGCAGCAGGTGAACAAGCAGGGAGCCTCGAAGTTCGACGGGGTCCTCGCTAACAAGAGCCAGGCGGCCGGTGGCGCCGAGCAGGTCCAGGGCGTCCAGGCCGCGCAGAAGGCCCAGGCCGCTCAGGCCACCCAGCGCGCGGACCAGGTGCGCCAGGTGGAGACCGTCAACAAGACGGAGAAGGCGGCCCTGAACAAGGTGAATGGCGCCACCAGCGAGCAGCTCACCTCGCGCGCCGCCGAGCCCGTCACCGCGAAGGCGGAGACCTCCAAGGCCGGCAACATGATGTCCAGCGTCGTCAGCTCGCTGGAGAAGGGCCAGCTCAACCTGGAGAAGCTCATCGCCCAGGGCTCCTCCGGCAAGCAGTTCTCCAACGGCGAGCTGCTGTCGCTCCAGGCCTCCATGTACAAGTACACCCAGGAGCTGGACCTGACGAGCAAGGTCGTCGAGAAGGCCACCAGCGGCCTGAAGGACGTCGTCAAGACCCAGGTGTAGCCTCCCTGGCTGCTGGCCGTCCCAGCGCTTCGCATGAAGGGCGATTCCTCGCAGGAGGGGTCGCCCTTCCTGTTTTCCGGGGCCCTGTTGGAACGCGGCGGCCTCACCGCTAAGCTAGGTGCCGCACATGAATCACCTTTCGCACGCGCGCGTCCTTCCCCTGGTGGCCCTGCTCTTCGTCACGGGCTGTTCCATTGATCTTCAGCACGGCCTGACGGAGCAGGATGCCAACGAGATCTACGTCCTGCTCAGCAAGAACGGCATCAACGCCGTCAAGCTGAAGGAGGGGGAAGGCCAGGACGTCCAATTCTCCATCCAGGTGCCCAAGGCGGACGCGGCCCAGGCGGCGGAGCTGCTGCGGGCCAACTCCCTGCCGCGCCCCATGGAGAAGGGCTTCAACCACTTCGCCAAGGGCAGCATGGTGCCCACCGCCGCGGAGGAGCGCGCGATGATGCTCAAGGCCATCGCGGGCGAGGTGTCCAACGCGCTCAACAAGATCGACGGCGTGCTGGAGTCCAACGTCATCGTCAACATCCCCGAGAACAATGATCTCACCCAGCCGGAGAACAAGCCGATGCCCTCCGCCTCGGTGATGATCCGCTACCGCCCCTCGGTGGAGGGCAAGGCGCCCGTGGAGGAGCCGCAGGTGAAGCAGTTCGTCGCCTCCGCGGTGCAGGAGCTCAAGCCCGAGGCGGTCACCGTGCTGCTGACGCCCTCCGTGTCGGCCTCGGCGGAGACCAGCCCCGAGAGCCGGCTCCAGGACGTGTTCGGCATGCGGATGACGGCGGCGAGCGCCAGCCAGTTCCGCGTGCTCATCGGCGTCGTCTCCCTGTTCGTGCTGGCCATCGTCGGCCTGGCGGCCTGGGTCTTCATGCGCGGAGGCGGCTCCAGCAACGCGTCGGTGCGCGCGGCCCGCCCGCGTCCGCCGCAGGCCTGACCCTGATTCTGGAGCGCACCCCCGCCCCGAGCCCCAGGCTCGCCAGGTGACCGTTGGATCAATTCTTCACCTCGCTCAACAAGCGCCAGACCATGCTGCTCCTGACCGCCATCACCTTTGGCGGCCAGGAGGGCGTGGCGGCGCTGGAGCACCTCTCCCAGGAGCAGGCCGAACTGCTCGGGCACCGCGCGCAGGGAATCATGCAGATTCCCCGCGAGAAGCGGATCCCCTTGCTGGTGCAGGAGCTCAAGCGGCTGGTGAAGGACCGGCGCGGCCAGCTGTGGAGCGCGGACCCGGAGCGGCTCGCCCAGCTCTTGCGGCGTGAGCGCGGGGCGCTGGTGGAGGTGGTGCTGCGCGCGCTGCCCTCGGGGCTCGCCGACGCGATGCGCGCCCATGTCCCGCAGCGGCCGGTGAAGCTGACGCGCGAGGTGCGCCCGCAGATCCTCGACATCGTCCGGTGGAAGCTGGAGGAGGGGCTGGCGCGCACCGCGGGGCCCCAGGCGAGCCTGAAGTTCACCGATGTGCTGCTGCTGCAGCCCCGCGAGCTGCTCACCGTGTGTGACCGGCTGGGTGCCCGGGTGCTCGGGCCCGCGATGGCGGGACTTCCCGAGGCGGTGCGCGAGGGGCTCATCGCGGCCCTGCCGCCAGATCAGAAGCAGCTCGCCACCAAGTCCATTGCCGCCAATGCCCCACGCAAGCTGCCCGAGGAGGAAGCCCAGGAGCAGCTCGCCGTGCATGACGGGCTGAACAACCTCTCCGGCGCCATCCGCAGCGCGGGCGTGCAGCGTCTGGCGCGCGCGTGCGTGGCGCAGTCGGCGGAGTTCGCCGCGCGCATGCTGGAGCGGCACCGGGGCGATTTCGGCAGCCAGCTGGCGAAGTGGGTCCGGGACGAGCGCTCCAAGCCCAGCTCCCGCACCACGGATGGGGGCCGCGCGGACATCCTGGCGGACATGGAGCGGCTGGCGGTCCGGGGGCTCATCGAGCGCCCCGTGCGGCTCACCCCGCCGCGCCCCGTGCTGAACCCGCCGCCGGGCCGCGCCGCCCCGCAGGCCGCGCCCCGCCCGAGCGCCCCGCCGCCGCCGTCCTCCGCCGCCCCCTCCCGCAGGGACCCGATGGCCGAGCGCGAGGCCCGCCGCGCGGGCGCGGTGGCCTCCAACACCGGCGATGACGCGGTGCGCAGGGACCCGATGGCGGAGCGGGCCGCCCGGCGCGCCGGAGCGCTCTCCTCGGCCCGTGAGCCGTCGCGCGTCGTCGCTCCGGGAACCCGGGATGCGGCGGGTGTGCGCCGGGAGCCCGGGGCCGCCCCGCCTGCCCCACCGCGCGAGGCGGAGCGGGGCGTGGCCCGGAGCAGCGCCGGGGCCTCGGGCCCTCCGCGCGCGAGCTCCCGGGTTCCCTCGCCCCGCGCCGGGGCCCCGGGCGTTCCCCGCCGGGAGGTGCCGCCCGCGCGGGTTCCCCCTCGGGCCACGGAGCGCGCCAGCGGCTCGGATCCGGAAGGCTCCCGCGTCATCAGCTCGCCCAGCATCCGCAGCGTCAGCCGGACCGGGATGCGGGCGGTGGCCTCCGAGGAGCCGGAGCGGCCTCCGCGGGTGTTGTCGGGCAAGCCCTCGGCGGCGCCGCGCTCGGCGGAGGGCTCACCAGGCGAGGGAAGGAGCCTCCCGCGCCGTCCCCCGTCTTCCCCGCCTCCTGGGAATTCCGGGCGTGGACCTCGCGGCGGATCGCGCTAGCATCCGGGGGACAAGGAGCGGTTCATGGCGATCGGCAAGGTAATCAAAGGCGACGTGACGCCGGACCCCGTCCCTGAGCGGTCCGCGCCGCGTCCCTCGCGCGCGGGCGTGATGAACGCCGACGTCTTCGAGGCGCGTCAGTCCGCCCAGGGCATCCTGGAGGAAGCGCAGCGCGAGAAGGAGCGCATCCTCGCGGAGGCGCAGCGCGAGCGCGAGGACGTGCTGGCCAAGGCGCGCGAGCAGGGGCGCCAGGAGGGCTTGGCCCAGGCGACGGAGCTGCTCCTGCGCGCCAAGATGCAGGCCGGGGAGATGCTCGCGGGCCAGGAGAAGGACGTCATCGCCCTGGCGTGCCGCATCGCCGAGAAAATCATCGGCCGGGACATCGAGCGCCAGCCGGAGCTGCTGGTGGACATGTGCGCCTCGGCCATCGAGCAGCTGCGCAGCGCGCGCGCCATGGTGCTCCGGGTGCACCCGAAGACGGCGCAGGTGCTGCGGGCGCGCAAGCCCGAGCTGATCGAGCTCATCGGCCGCGCGGTGGACCTGGCCATCCGCGAGGACGCGGACGTGGCGCCCGTGGGCTGCATCGTCCAGACGGAGTTCGGCACGGTGGACGCGCAGCTGCCCACCCAGTTCGAGATGCTCCAGAACGTGCTGCTGCCCGACCTCTCCAAGACGGAAGGACCGGCCTAGCCCATGGCGATCGACTTATCGCGCTACTACGCGCTGCTGAAGGACGCGTCGCTCGTCCGGGTGCGGGGGCGCGTCACCGAGCTGACGGGCCTCGTCATCAAGGCCAGCGTGCCCAACGTGCGCGTGGGCGAAGTCGTCTACATCAACAGCCGCATCCGCGGGAAGGTGAAGGCGGAGGTGGTGGGCTTCCAGGGCGATGAGGTGATGCTCATGCCGCTGGGCGAGCTGTACGGCATCGGTCCGGACAGCGAGGTGATTCCCACCGGCAAGCCGCTCACCATCAAGTGCGGGGAGGGGCTCCTGGGCCGCGTGCTCGGGGGCACCGGCGAGCCGCTCGACGGCAAGCCCCTGCCGGATGACCTCATCGACTGGTCGGTGGACCGGGACTGCCCGGACCCCTTCACGCGCATGCGCATCGAGCACCCGCTGCCCCTGGGGGTGCGCTGCATCGACGGCCTGCTGACGGTGGGCGAGGGCCAGCGCGTGGGCCTCTTCGCAGGCTCCGGCGTCGGTAAGTCCACGCTCATGGGGCAGATTGCCCGCAACACCAAGGCGGAGCTGAACGTCATCGCGCTGATCGGCGAGCGTGGCCGCGAGGTGCGCGAGTTCATCGAGGACGCGCTCGGCGAGGAGGGCCTCAAGCGCTCCGTGGTGGTGTGCGCCACCTCGGACCAGCCCAGCCTCGTGCGTCTGAAGGCCGCCTACGTGGCCACCGCCATCGCGGAGTACTTCCGGGAGCGCGGCGGCAACGTGATGTTCATGCTGGACACGGTGACGCGTCTGGCGCGCGCCCAGCGTGAAATCGGCCTGGCCGTGGGCGAGCCCCCGGCCCGCCAGGGCTACCCGCCCAGCGTGTTCTCCATGCTGCCGCGCATCCTGGAGCGCACGGGCAACTCGGCCAAGGGCAAGTGCACCGCCATCTACACGTGCCTGGTGGCCGGTGGCGACATGGAAGAGCCCATCGCCGACGAGGTCCGCGGTATTCTCGACGGTCACTTCATCCTCAACCGTGCCCTGGGCGAGCGCAACCAGTGGCCCGCCATGGACGTGCTGGCCAGCCTCTCCCGTGTGATGAGCGGGATTGTCGCCAAGGAACACAAGAAGGCGGCCGGCAAGCTGCGCGAGACGCTCTCCACGTACGAGAAGCAGCGAGACCTGATCCTCCTGGGCGCCTACCAGTACGGCACGGACCCCCGGACGGACTACGCCATCGACAAGTACGACGCCATCATCGAGTACCTCAAGCAGGACACCCACTCGAACTCCACCTACGAGGAGACCGTCAACGGGCTCCTGGCCCTCTTCGAGGACTGAGGCGGGCCCGGGTTTCCGGGCTGGGTTTCCGGGCGGGGTTTTCCGGGTTAGGATGGGCGCCCCATGCCCCCGTACCGGTTAGAGACCCTCCTGGAGATGCGTGCCCGCGCCAAGGAGGAGGCGGAGCAGGCCTTCTCCGCGGCCATCAAGGCGCTGGAAAAGGAGAAGGTGGAGCTCAAGCGCCTGGAGGACGAGCTCGCGCGCCGCAAGGCCGAGCGCAAGGCGAAGGTCATGGCCTACCTCAACGAGGTGATGGCCAAGGGTGCCGGCATCAACGGCATGAACATGATGGCCCGCTTCGAGCAGCGCTTGAAGGACGAGGAGGCCCAGGTGGCGCTCGACATCGAGCGCCAGCGCGAGGTGGTGAAGGTGGCCGAGCGCACCGTGGAGCAGCGCCGGGCCCAGATGGCGGAGGCCGCCAAGGAGCTCAAGGCCATCGAGAAGCACAAGGAGAACTGGCAGAAGCAGATCAAGTACGAGCGGCAGCAGCGCGAGGAACTGACCCAGGAAGAAATCGGCAGTGCCTTGTTCCTGGCCCGCCAGCGCAAGTAATCTGGCCTCCTCCTTTCCGGGTGTGAAGAGATGAGCCGAGTCGAAGACGATCGCGACGCAGAGCGGATTGCCCAGCGCCTCATCCAGGAGCGGCAGCTGGCCGAGGCCAAGGGCAAGCAGCGCAAGGACGGGGAGACGGCCTTCTCGAAGCTGGTCCAGCAGTCCCAGACGGACAAGGGACAGACCCAGCAGAAGCAGGAGACGAAGCAGACCTTCGCCCAGGCCACGCTCGCCCGGCTCCTGAAGGAGTCGGGCACGAAGGAGGCCGGGGCGGAAGTGCGCCAGCAGGAGGGCACCCAGGCCCAGCAGTCCGGGCTGCGCCAGGACACCACGCGCGCCCAGGGCCGCCAGGACGCGAAGGCGCTCGACGAGCGCGTGCTCCAGGGCCAGACCGGCGAGGCCCGGCAGACGGCCGAGGGCCGGCAGACGGAGTCGTCCCAGGGCGGCGCGGCGAGCGCCAGCCGCAGGCACGACGAGGGCGTCTCCGAGGCCCGCACCGAGGCGCGCCACACCGAGGGCAAGGCCGAGAGCGACTCCGAGGCGGACGAGAAGAGCTCGCTGTCGCGCAGCGAGGGGCGCTCCGGGCAGAAGGGCTCGCTCAAGGCGGACGCGGACGCGGGCGGAGGCCAGGGCGGCGGCGGCAAGGACAAGAAGGAGGGCGGAGGGGATGCGGCCGCCGCGGCGGGCTTCCGCTTCAACCCGGCGCTGATGGCCCCGGTGCCGGTGGCCAAGCCCAAGCCCAACACGGGCTCGGAGCGGATGCGCGCCGTGGCCAACGAGATCGCCCAGAAGATTGTCGAGCGGGCGCGGGTGGGCACCAACGGCGCGGGCGTGGCGGAGTTCCAGATCGACCTGCGCAGCAACGTGCTCAGCGGCCTGTCCATCAAGCTGTCGGCGAAGAACGGCAAGATTCAAGCCGTCTTCAGCGGCAGCGACCGTGACGTGCTCAAGATGATCGAAGAGCAGAAGGAAGGCCTGAAGAGCGCGCTGACGAGCCGGGGCCTGAAGCTTGAGGATCTGCGCTTCGAGGTCCGCGCATGAGTCTCAGCCGGGATGATGAGCCCGGAACCTACGACCGGACGATGCTGGTGGACTTGCGCCAGATCCGTCCGCCGGCCAAGTCCTGGAAGCCCTTCAGCTTCCGGAACCTGGAGCGGGTGAACCGCGAACAGGCCGGGCTCTCGCTGCAGGTTCAACGGATGTTGCCGCCCGCGAGCGCGGCCGAGCCCCTGTACGCCCGGCTCAAGGCGCTGTTCGACGCCGAGGCCCGGGTGAACCTGGTGTCCGTGCAGGTGCGCCCCTTCCTGGAGCTGCAGCGCTACCTGGGGGATCCATCCTTCCTGGGGGTGCTCGCCCCGGGCGCCCTCAAGGAACGGGTGGTGCTGGAGGTGGAGCTGCCCCTGGCCCACAACCTGGTGGACATGCTGCTGGGCGGGGTGGGGGAGACGGTGGGCCTCAGGCCCCTGACGGACATCGAGGAGGGCGTGATGAGCTTCGTCGTCCTCGAGGCCCTCAAGGCGCTGGCGCCCGCGCTGGATCCGGCCCTGCCCAAGCTGCGGCTGGAGACGGTGGCCCGCGGGGTGGAGGACGTGGCGTCGCGGCTGGGAGACGATGACCGGATGGTGGTCGTCCACCTGAACGCCTCGCTTGGCCCCCACACGGGGCTGGTGCGCCTGGTGATTCCCGCCGCCGTGGTGGGCGCGGCCGAGCTGGGGCAGGCCGCCGCGGAGCGGCGCTCCCGGCTGAACGCGGACCTCCAGCAGAACCAGTGGATGCTCTCCACGGTGCGCTCCTGGATGCGCGCGGAGATCGGCCAGGCGGAGATCGCCAGCGAGGACCTGGCCTACATCCGCGTCAAGGACGTGGTGCTGCTGGATGCGCTCACGGCCCGGCCGGACCGGGGCGAGGAGGGCACCGCGGTGCTGCGCCTGGGCGCGGGCAGCTCCCGGGTGGAAGCGGAAGTGTTTCTGGAGGACGGCCAGTACAAGGCGCGCGTCACCTCCATCGTCATTGGCGAGCCGGCTTTCCAGCGCGCCGTCCCTCCGCCCGAGGGGGAAGACGGGTTTACCCAGTCCGAGACCGGCGGGTCTCCGGAGTCGGAAGGACAGTCCGTGGACACGATGAACAAGCCAGAGGGCAGCGACCTGCTGGCCGACATCCCCTTGCAGATCGCCGTGGAGCTGGCCCGGGTCGCCGTCTCCGCGGACGAGGTGGTGGCCCTGCGGGTGGGCCACGTCATCGAGCTGCACCGCTCCGCCGGGGAGCCCGTGGAGCTGTCGGTCAACGGCAAGGTGGTGGCCCGGGGCGAGCTGGTGGAGGTGGAGGGCCAGCTCGGCGTCCGGGTGCTCTCCCTGGCCGGGTAGCCTTGGCGGGAGGGCGGGCAAGGAGGCACCGCCCGAATCCAAGGGCGGCCATGGCGGTCCCGCCTCCGAATGGACTAGCCTTCGGTCCATTCATGGCGGTTTTCCTTGGTTCGAACGTGCGCCCCCTCGTGGCCTGTGGCTGGTTGTTGATCGCGCCGTCGCTCGCCGCGGCGCAGGCGGTCTCCTCGCCACCCCCGTCGGCCCCCGCGCCCACGGCCCTCCCTCCGGAGGCCGCGGCCCCGGTGGCCCAGCCCCCTCCGGCCGCGCCCGCGGCGCCGGCGGCCTCCGCGCCCACGGCGGGAAGCGAGCTGCCGGATCCGTTCGCCGCCGAGGCCGCCCCCGAGGAGCCCGAGAGCATGGGCTGGACGCTGGTGCGCACGCTGCTGCTGCTGGCCGCGGTGGTGGCCTCCATCTACCTGACGCTCAACGTGGGGCTGCGGCGGTTGATGGGGCTGCAGGGCGTGCCGGTGGGGCGCCCCTCCGTCATCGCGGTCCTGGAGCGCCTGCCGTTGGACCAGCGCCGGACGCTCTTCGTGTTGAAGGCGGCGGACGAATACCTCCTGGTGGGGGGCGGGGAGGGGGGCCTTCAGCTCCTGTCCAAGCTCGATACCGAGGCGGTCGAGCGCATCCGCGCCGAGCGTCCGCCGGCGCCCGCCATCCCCTTGAGCCCCTTCCTTCAGAAGCTCCTCTCCCGCCGCACCGGCTCCACGCCGCCGCGTTCCTGAAGACTGCCCCGTGAGACCTTTGTCCGTCCGACCGCTCCTGTCGTCTCGAATCATCCCCTGGCTCTTCGCCACCACGGTCGCGCTTCAGCCGGCGGTGGCGCTGGCGCAGCGCCGCCGAGGGGGCGGGGACGACATCCCCGACAGCGTCGTCCAGGCCGCCACGAGCAACGAGTCGTTCGCCTCGCGGCCGCTCATCCTCATCCTGGCGCTGGCGGCCCTGTCGCTCGTGCCGTTCATGCTGATGATGGTGACGAGCTTCGTGAAAATCTCGGTGGTGCTCTCCATCGTCCGCTCGGCGCTGGGCACCCAGCAGATTCCGCCCACGCAGGTCATCACCGGCCTGGCCGTCATCCTCACCGTCTACATCATGGCCCCGGTGGGGCAGGAGATGTACAAGGCGGCCAAGGTGGACATCTGGGCCAAGGGGCCGAGCCTCCTGTCCTCGGAGACGGTGGGCACGCTGCTGGAGGCCGCGGACCGCTCGAAGGAGCCGCTGCGCGAGTTCCTGGTGAAGAAGGTGAAGAACAAGGACCGGGCCCTGTTCTTCCACCTCGCCAAGAAGATGCGCAAGGCGGAGGACCGCAAGGACATCGGGGACCGGGACTTCATGATCATCATCCCGGCCTTCGTGGTGTCCGAATTGAAGGAGGCCTTCCAGATAGGCTTCCTGCTCTTCGTGCCCTTCATCGTCATCGACATGGTGGTGGCCAACATCCTCCTGGCGCTGGGCATGCACATGCTGTCGCCCACCACCATCTCCATGCCGTTCAAGCTGCTCTTGTTCGTGCTGGTGGACGGCTGGTACCTCATCGCCAAGGGCCTGGTCGTCGGCTACCTGTAGGAGACGCCTTCCATGCACCAACTGTCCGTCATCACCCAGCAGGCCCTGTTCCTGGTGCTCATCGTCTCGGCGCCGCCGGTGCTCATCAGCCTCATCGTGGGCTTCATCATCGCCCTGTTCCAGGCCACCACGCAGATTCAAGAGCAGACGCTGACGTTCGCCCCCAAGGTCGTCATCGTCTTCATCGTGCTGGCCATGGCGGGGCCGTGGATTGGCCACCAGCTCCTGCGCTTCACCTTCCACGTCTTCGACCGGTTCCCGGCCCTCATCAACGGGTGAACCGCGGATGAACAACGTCCAGGAAGCCTTCACGCGGCTCATTGAGCAGTCGAACCTATCGCTGATGATCTTCACGATAGGGCTGCTGATGTGCCGCATCATGCCCGTGCTCATCTTCTCGCCGTTCCTCGGCGGCGAGGTGGTGCCGACCGAGGTGCGCATGGGCGTGGGCGTCACCCTGTCGCTGGTGCTCTTCCCCTCGGTGGCGGACCGGATGGGGGCGCTGCCCACCAGCGCGCTGCCCTACATCGCGCTCTTGCTCAAGGAGGTGTTCATCGGCGTCTCGCTGGCGTTCATCGTCAACATCATCTTCGATGCGGCGCGCGTGGCGGGCACCCTGGTGGACACCATGGCGGGCAGTAACAACGCCCAGCTCTACGTGCCCCAATTGGGGCAGCAAGTCTCGCTCTTCTCCAGCCTCAAGGTGCAGCTGTCCGTGGTGCTGTTCCTCACGCTGGATGGGCACCACATCGTCATCTCGGCGCTGGCGGACAGCTTCGCCATCGTCCCGCTCGACAGCTTTCCAAAGTTCAGCCGGGGCACGTGGGCCTTCTTCGACGTGGTGAGCCGTGCGTTCGCCAACCTGCTGGCCATCAGCCTGTCGCTGGCGGCCCCGCAGATGCTCTCCGCGTTCCTCACGGACCTGGCCATGGGCGCCGTCAACCGCGTGGCGCCCAACCTCCAGGTCTTCTTCATCGCCATGGCCATCAAGCCCATGGTGTCGGTGCTCATCGCGGCGCTCGCGATGGGCATGCTCCTCGGACGGTTCCAGGCGGAGTTCATCCGCATGCTGGAGCTCCTCAACCGCGCCGTGCACCTGCTGGCCTGATTCCGAGCCGTCATGTCCGACGAGAAAACAGAGGAACCGAGTCAAAAGAAGCTCGATGACGCCCGGAAGAAGGGCCAGGTCTGGAAGAGCAAGGACCTGACGGGCGTCTTCGTCTTCCTCGTGGGCCTGGGCGCCGTGAAGGGCATGTGGGAGACGATTGTCGAGGAGCTGAAGGCGCTCTTCCTCTTCACCTTCCAGTACATCTCCCAGCCGGACGAGCTGGCGCGCGCCACATCCAACGCCATGACGATGGCGGTGCACACGACGCTGTTCCTCACGCTGCCGGTGGTGGCCGGCGGCGCCATCATCGCGGGGCTGGTGGAGTTCCTCCAGGTGGGGGCGCTCTTCACCATGGACCCGCTGATTCCCAAGCTCGAGAAGCTCAATCCCATCCAGGGCATCAAGAACATGTTCTCCAAGAAGACCTTGGTGGAGATGATCAAGAACCTGGTGAAGATCGGCGTCGCGGGCTACGTGGTCTTCGGCGTCGTGCGGGACATGCTCGACATGCTGCTCCAGACGGTGCGCATGGACACCCACGGGCTGCTCGCGGTGATGGGCGAGATGGTCTACCGGGTCTGCACGCGCGTGGCGCTCGTCTTCCTGCTCTTCTCCATTTTCGACATCTGGTGGCAGCGCAAGGCCTTCATGAAGGAAATGATGATGTCGAAGGACGACGTCAAGAAGGAGTACAAGGAGAGCGAAGGCGACCCGCACCACAAGGCGCACCGCAAGCAGATGCACCAGGAAATCATGGAGGGGGCGCAGATGGAGGCCGTCAAGGACGCCGACGTCATCGTCACCAACCCCGACCACGTGGCGGTGGCCCTCCAGTACGACCGGGACAAGGACGCGGCCCCCCGGGTGCTCGCCAAGGGCATCGACTTCAAGGCCGAGCGCATCAAGGCGATTGCCCGCGAGTCGGACGTGCCCATGCTGCGCAACGTGCCGCTGGCGCACGCGCTCCTGCGCGTGGAGGTGGGCCAGGACATCCCCGAGGAGCTGTACGACGCGGTGGCCGAGGTCCTCAACTTCGTCTACGGGCTGAAGACCGGGGCGGCGGGGGCCCCCTCGTGAGCCCCCGGAAATCCGGTATCATCCCGAACCCTCCCCGGAGCCAGGCATGCCAGGCATGAATGACGAGCCCGAGATCGCGATCGCGCTGAAGTACGATCAGAACAAGGACTCCGCGCCGCGCGTGGTGGCCAAGGGCATGCGGCTCAAGGCGGAGAAGATCCGGGAGATCGCCAAGCAGTACAACATCCCCCTCATGAAGAACCTGCCGCTGGCCAACGCCCTGTACCGCGTGGACGTGGGCCAGGAAGTGCCGGAGGAGCTCTATGACGCGGTGGCCGAGGTCCTCAACTTCATCTACGCACTGCAGCAGGAACAGCAGGCAGGCGGGAAGCGTTGAGCGGGGACTGGACGGCAAGTCCCTTTCTGGAGTGAGGTGGGGTCCGCACCATGGCTAAAATCAACAATCAACCTCCAAAAGCGCCCCTCTGGCCCTGGGGAGGCCCTCGCTCGGTCCGCGAGCGGCTCGTTGATACCTCGCAGGTCGACCGGCGGAAGGCGAAAAAAGCCGGAAACCCGAAAAACCCCGCCCTGGCCTCGGCGGCCCTGCTGGACTTCATCGGTCCGGCGCACTCCTCGGAGGAGATGCGGCTGCCGACGCCGCCCAGCCCCCGGGGCAATGACGCGCCCCTGGAGGGGTTCACGGACCGGCCGCACCTGGAGACGGTGTCCGGGCGGGGCGAGACGGACCAGCGCCGGATGCTCGAGCGGGGGCTCAGCCGCATCAACGCGCCCCCGGAGCGCCTGGAGCGGCTCAAGGCGCTGCTCCAGCGCGAGTCGCAGATGCTGACCCTGGTGGGCCAGGTCCACTCCGAGGTGGAGGAAATCTACCGCCGCATGCGCGAGGAGCAGAAGGACCAGGGGTACTAGCCGCATGGCCGCACCGGATTCCAACAGCCCGCAGGAAGAGGCGAAGCTCGTCGCGGCGCTGCAGCGCTGGGCGGATGGCAAGGCCACCCTGCGCGACGTGCGGGGCTACACGGACGAAGAGCTCTACGCCATCGCCAAGACGGCCTACTTCTTCTTCTACCAGGGGCGCCTGAACGAGGCGCGCACGCTCTTCCAGGGGCTGTACGCCATCAACCCGGCGGACTCCTACTTCGCCAAGGCGCTGGGCGTGGTGGAGCTGGCCTCGGGCAACGCCCAGGGGGCCCTGGCCGCCTACGATGTGGCCATCAAGCTGTCGCCGAACGATGCCCAGGCCTACGTGGGCCGGGCCGAGGTGAAGCTGACCCTGGGCCAGAAGGCCCAGGCGGTGGAGGACCTGCGCCGCGCCGCGTCACTCGTGCCCGAGGAGGATCCCGTGGGGCGCAAGGCCGCCGCCATGGTGTCCACGCTGTCCAGGCGGTGATTCAGGCCGCTCGGGGGGGTTACCGCCCGGTGCCCCTTGATCCAAGAATACCTGTTCTTGGTAACATTCTATCCGACTTGTAGCGAGTAACCCCCGTCTTCCCCAGAAGAGGATCCATCGATGTCGAACGCAAAGAATCCGGCGGCTCCCGCCTTTCCCCCCGAGCCTCCTGAGCTGGCCGCAGAGCGCGATCGCCTGTTGCCCGAACTGGAGAAGCAGGCCAAGGCGGCCACGGGGACTGCCCAGGCGGTGCTGCGCAAGCTGCACGAGCTGATGGCGCACACCCGGCCGGGCGCACCGTTCGACATTCAGATCTACGGGGACGTGAAGTCCGCGTTCGAGCGGTTCATGAAGGACCCCGTGCTGCCGCCCCCGGCGATCATCATGCAGTGCGTGGAGTTCATGCAGAAGCGCCTGGTGGCCTTCGGCTTCACCGGCCAGATGCAGCTGCCCCCGGGCGCGCCCCCGGTTCCCGCCGGGTTGGTGGAGACCCAGGTGAGCGCCCCGGCGGCGGCTCCGGCCCCGATGGCGGCCCCGGCCTCGGCCGGAGGCGGCATCAAGGACGGCTTCGAGGGCTCCGCGAAGCGCTCGCTGCAGATCAACCCGGAGGCCGCGCCGCCGCCGCCCGCGAACGCCCCGGAGAAGTCCGAGCAGCAGAAGCTCGAGTCCTTCAAGACGTGGATGAAGAATCCGAACGTCGGCAACGTGAAGGGCTGAGGCCCGTGGCCTGAGGCCGGAAATGATCCTGAAAAAGGGGAGGAAACTCCCGCCGGGGTCCGCCGATAATCAGTGCATAGCAGGTGCTTTTCTTCCAAACACCCTTTCGAAAGTTCGAGGATACCCCCATGTCGCTGAACGGAATCGTGAACCAGGTGGCCGGCGGAGTTCGTGGCAACACCGCGACGGAGAACCAGTGGATCGCGAACGCGCCCCCTGAGATGCAGGGCCAGATGAAGGCGCAGCTGGAGATGCAGAAGATGCAGGAGATGGTGCAGCTGATCACGCAGATGATGAAGGCGATGCACGAGATGTCGATGAGCATCATCCGCAACATCGGCGGGTAATTCACCCTCCTGAAGTAGAAGCAGTCGAAACCGGCTTCGCGCGGACCTTCGGGTCTCGGGCGGAGCCGGTTCCGCTTTGCGGGCTTGGGGTCTGTCCTGACGCCTGATGGCCGGGCCGCAGGCTGGCTCTCTCCTCGGGGTACCAGCCAGCACATTTTCGGAGTGAAGTGGAAACTCGAAAATAGGGCGTGCGATAATCCTTTCAAGCCTCTCCGGTGGAGTGGGGCCCCGCGGAAACGCGGGGGGCATGATGCCCCGAGGAATCCCGCTCACACCTGACCAAACCCGAAGGAGAAAAACCATGTCTACCAAGTCTGTCGGAGCGAACACCCCGAACGTGAACGCCTGGGGCGCTGGCCTGAAGGCGGGCCTGAGCGCGACCGATGCGCAGCTGGTGAAGACCGCCGTCGCGACGCTGGGTGAGTTCGCCAAGACCGCCGCCTCGACGCTCGACCAGCTGTCGAAGACCGCCGCCCCCGCGGCCGCTGCCCCCACCAACACCGCGACGGGCGCCCAGACGGACGCCCTGGACTGGGGTGGGAGCGCCAAGTCCCTGAACGACGTGTTCAACCTGGCGCTCAACGGCGCCCCGTCCTCCCCGGTGCCGGGCGACTCCGCGCACCCGTCGGGCAACCTGAAGACGGACCCCAAGACGGGCGTCGTCACCACCCCGGGCGGCTACAAGATCGAGGCCCTCAGCCAGTTCGACTGGAAGATCACCGGTCCGGACGGCAAGGAGACGAAGATCTGGGGCGACCCGCACGTGGCCGAGGGCGACGGCGGCACCTGGGACTTCAAGCGTGACAGCACCTTCGTGCTGGGCGACGGCACCCGCATCAACGTCACCTGCAAGCCCTACGGCAACGGCATGACGGTGACCGGTGGCCTGGACATCATCTCCGGCAACGACCGCGTGCAGATCACCGACATCGACAAGGGCAAGGGCAAGACCGGCCCCGTGACGGCGGACGGCTACGCCAACGTCAACAGCTTCGGTGGCAAGGACGTGTTCGTCATGGGCAAGGAGTCCGACGACTGGTCCTTCCAGGGCAAGGAGGTCATCGGCAGCAACAACGGCGGTGAGTCCTTCAAGCTCGGCAAGGACCTGGCCGCTGGCTCCCCGACGACCCCTACCAACCCGACGACCAAGCCGGCCCCGGCGAACAAGTTCGAGCAGCTGGCGGACCTGTTCAAGTCGCTGTCGAAGGTGTTCGAGTCCCTGTCCAAGCTGTCCGACCTGCTCGGCAAGCGCAACGAGCAGAGCGGTGGTGCGCAGGCCCCGGGCCGCGGCCCCTGGCTGAACCGCCGTCAGGGCGCGCTGGAGAAGGCGTTCGCCCAGATCGGCCGCATGCTGGACACGGCCACCAAGTTCCAGAACCTGAGCACCGGCATCCAGACCAACCGCAACCACTTCATGGCCTGATAGCATCCCAGTTCTGAAGCTCCCGAGGGGAGGTAGGTGCGCTGCCGCGTGCCTGCCTCCCGTCGTCATTTCTGCAGGAGGAATCCCTTGAGCGACAAAACCCAAGAGAAGGCCAAGAGCACCACCCGCGAGCTGAGCCAGGAGGATGCGGAGAAACTCATCGGTGGCGAAATCACGCCCGGTGAGTTCCTCGGCCTCTCCAACGAGCGGCTCTACAAGATCGCCACGCTGGGCCACGGGATGTTGAAGTCGGGCCAGCTCCCGCAGGCCCTGGAGATCTTCGAGGGCCTGACCGCGGCCTCGCCCTACGACAGCGTGTTCCACTGCAACCTGGCCGCCACCTACGCGCGGCTGGAGCGCTTCGATGAGGCGAAGAGCTCCTACACGCGCGCCCTCGAGCTGAACATCGCCAACGTGGACGCGCTCGTGGGCCGTGGAGAGCTGTACCTGCGCGAGAGCAAGGTGCCCGAGGCGCTCAAGGACATCACCAAGGCCCTGGCGCTGGACCCCAAGGCGGAGCGCGACACCACCAAGCGGGCGCGGGCCACGCTGATGGTGCTCCAGCGGATGGCCGAGGGGAAGTGAAGCGGCACCTCCCCGAAAAAATCTGAAAAAGGGGAGGAAACTCCGCCGGGGGTAGACCGATAATCAGGGTGTACAGGTTGTTGCTTCCCCCCTTCCAACCCTTTCAGGACCAGAGGATACCCACATGTCGCTCAACGGAATCGTGAACCAGGTGGCTGGCGGAGTTCGTGGCAACACCGCGACGGAGAACCAGTGGATCGCGAACGCGCCCCCTGAGATGCAGGGCCAGATGAAGGCGCAGCTGGAGATGCAGAAGATGCAGGAGATGGTGCAGCTGATCACGCAGATGATGAAGGCGATGCACGAGATGTCGATGAGCATCATCCGCAACATCGGCGGGTAATTCACCCTCCTGAAGT
>NZ_JAHXBH010000020.1:0-144635 GCF_020103775.1 Allostigmatella hybrida | reverse complement strand
GGCCCCGCTGCCGGCCGCGGCCCTGGCGGGAGCGCCTTCCAAGCCCGCGCCCGCGCCCCAGGCCGCCCGGCCCATGACGGCGGTGCCCCTGGCCCAGCCCCCGGCGCCCGCGCCCGTGGCGGTCCCCAGTCCTCCGGTGCCCGTGGCGGAGGAGCCCCAGCTGCTCCAGATGTCCGGCGACACGTCCGGGCACAAGCAGGAGATGCTGGGCCTGCTGGAGCTGATGCTGGCGCGCCGGGCCTCGGACCTGCACCTGGCCAGCGAGACGGTGCCGCACATGCGCATCGACGGGGACATGGTGGGGATCTCCGAGTACGCCGTCCTCTCGTCCCACCACCTCAAGGCGCTGCTCTTCAGCATCGCGCCGGAGAAGAACAAGAAGCAGTGGGAGGAGATCCACGACACGGACTTCGCCTACGAGACGGAGGCGGCGCGCTTCCGGGTGAACGTCTTCGAGGACCGCCGGGGCATCGGCGCGGTGCTGCGGCAGATCCCCAACACCATCCGCACCGCGGAGGAGATGGGGCTGTCCAAGCACATCCTGGACCTGTGCTTCCTGAGCAAGGGGCTGGTGCTCGTCACGGGGCCCACGGGCTCGGGCAAGTCCACCACGCTGGCGGCGATGATCGACTACGTGAACCGCCACCGCGAGGACCACATCATCACCATCGAGGACCCGATCGAGTTCGTTCACAAGAACAAGAGCTGTCTGGTGAACCAGCGCGAGGTGGGCGTCCACACCCACTCCTTCAAGAACGCGCTCCGGGCGGCGCTGCGCGAGGACCCGGACGTGGTGCTGGTGGGCGAGATGCGGGACCTGGAGACCATCGCCATCGCCATCGAGACGGCGGAGACGGGCCACCTGGTGTTCGGCACGCTGCACACGAACACGGCGGCCTCCACGGTGGACCGCATCATCGACCAGTTCCCCTCGGACCGTCAGGCGCAGATCCGCATGATGCTCTCCGAGTCGCTCAAGGGCGTGATTACCCAGACGCTGTGCAAGCGCATCGGGGGCGGACGGGTGCCGGCGCAGGAAGTGCTGCTGTGCTCGGGCTCGGTGTCCAACCTCATCCGGGAGGGAAAGACGTTCCAGATTCCCTCGGTGATGCAGACCTCGCGCGGCCAGGGCATGACGATGCTCAACGACGCGCTGCTGGAGCTGGTGAAGAAGAAGATCGTCGACCCGAACGAGGCGCTGAGCAAGGCGGTGGCCCGCAGCGAGATGCGGGCCATGCTGGAGCGCGCGGGCTTCAAGGTCGACGCGCCCACGGAGGCGCCGGGGGCCCCCGCGAAGTGAGCCGCGGGAGCCGGGGGGCGGACTACTCCGCGCCCTCTTCCCGCTCCTTGAACAGCTTCTTGCAGCGCAGGGCGCGCTCGCGCATGGACTCGTCTTCCAGGGCGGGACAATTGCTCAGGAAGGACTGGGAGCTGCCGTCCGTGGGGGCTGCCTGCGCCTGCACCGGGCCGTCACTGGCCGCCTCGGGGGCGGCCTGCGCCTCCGTCGAGCCATAGGTCCCGGGAGGGCACTTGTACGCGATGGCCATCAGGGTCGCGGTGGTGGTGGTGCCGTCGCCGCCGCCGAGCGACGGGGCATGGGCGAAGAAGTGGGTGCCGCCCCGGGCCGCCGGATGGGCATTTTTCACCCTTGCCGTGTGCGGAGGGCCTTTACCACAAGCCGGTGGATCAGGGGGTGATGCCCATGGAGCGGAACAGGGCCGCGCTCTCGTACAGCCGGTCGCCCCGGACGACGTGGCGCACCTTGCGCACATCGCTCATGAGCAGGGTGGGGTCCCCCTCAATGAGGATGAGGTCGGCGGTGTAGCCGGGGAGCACGCGCCCGAACGTCTTGTCCCGCTTCATGACCTCGGCGTTGCCCAGGGTGGCGATGCGCAGCACCTCCTTGGGCGGAATCCCGGCGGCGACGTAGAGCTCGAGCTCCCGGGGCAGGAACAGCCCGGAGACGTTGTCCGTGCCGGCAACGATGCGGACGCCGCTGCGGTGCAGCAGCCCCACGAACTCCACGAGCCGCAGGAACGAGTCGCGGTACAGCTCGGGCCGCTTCGGCACGTCCGGCAGCCCCCCGGCGCCCGAGCGCAGCCAGCGCTGCCAGGTGGGCGGCACGCGGGCCAGCACCGTGCTCGCGCCCTCGTTCCAGTGGCCCGGGTGGTTGTGGAACATGTCGTCGAAGATGGACACCGTGGGGTCCACCACCACGTTGCGCTCGCGCAGCAGCGTGACGAAGTCGCGCACCGCGGGCGAGCCCAGCTCGAGCGAGGCGGCGTGCTCCCCCACGGCGATGAAGCGCGCCGGGGTGCGCGTGTCCTGCACCCGGTCGAACAGGAAGTTGAGCGCCAGGAAGTTGATGTGCTGGAGCTCGTCGGCGCCCGCCTCGATGAACTGCCGGGCGGTCATGAAGGCCGGCACATGGCCGCTGACCCGGAGCCCCTTGGCATGGGCCAGGCGGGCAATCACCGGAACGAGCTCCGGCTTGGTGGAGCTGTAGACCTTGATCTGCTCGAAGCCGTTGGCGGCGTAGTGGTCGATGGCGGCGCGGGCCTCGGCCTCATCGTCCACGAAAACTTTCGTGGGCCCGGAGTAGGGGCTGCGGCCGTCCATGAAGCCCGCCTTGATGACGCGGGGCCCGATGTCCCGCCCGCTCTCGATGCCGAGGATGAGGTGGGTCAGGGCCTGCTCGTCGTTGGCCAGGTCCCTCACGGTGGTGATGCCCGCGGCGATGGCCAGTGGCCCATCGGCGCCCCGGGTGATGTGGGCGTGCATGTCCCAGAGGCCCGGCATGAGGAAGTGGCCCTGGGCATCCAGCGTGCGGGCCCCTTTGGGCACCGGCAGCTTCGCCGAGGGCCCCACGGCGGTGATGCGGCCCTGCTCGACCAGCACGGTCTGGTCCTCCTCCACCGCGAGCGTGCCCGGGTCGAAGACGCGGGCGTGGGTGATGGCGAGCGGGCGGTCGAGCTTCGTGGTGAGCTGCTGGGCGCGCGCCTGCGCGAGGCGGCCCTCCTCGGCCTCCTGGAGCGTGAGGAGCTGATCCCGGGTGTTCTCGAAGCCCTCGCGGACGAGCAGGTTCCAGCTCGAACCGCTGGCGAAGAAGCGCTGGTCCTCGTCGAGCCACACATAGGCGGGCACCAGGTCGATGCCGGTCAGGGCATAGAGCCGCACCTTGCGCTTGCCGGCGGTGCCTTGAACGGTATGGGTGCCGCCGATGGCCTGGACCTGGACTTCGCCGGACGGCAGCAGCGCCAGGCGCTGGCCGGGCGCCTTGAGCGCGGCGCGCACCAGCAGGACGGTCTCCTCGGGGACGCCGTGGAGGCTCAGGTAGAAGGCCGGCCCCTTCAGGTCGCGCTGTCCCTCCTCGGCCGGGTTCTTCCACGTGTGGGAGGTGCCCTGGACGGTGTAGCGCTCCTGGACGGGGGCCTTGAGGTAATCGACACCCTGGCCCTCGGAGGCGGCGACCGTGCCGTTCGCGTTGACCGTGTACGTGCGGTCGAGCACGGGCCCGCGGCCCCGGTCGTTGTACTCGAAGTGGACCTTCACCTGGCCCTCGGGCAGGTACTCCACCTGCTGGTAGCCGGCGGCCTTGCCCAGAATCAGCACGGCGCTGCGCTCGGTGGCGGCCACCGCGTCCCAGCCCAGCGAGAGCAGTACCCCCGCCAGCATCCACTCCCATGCCTTCCTCATCTTGAGTCCCCTCTGCCCGGGTGTGGGCACGAACCAAGCATAGGTGCCCGGCCAGCACCAGAACGGCCTACCCCACGCCCATCGCCGCGAAGCTCTCCTCCAGGGCGCGGAGCCCCTCCGCCACCTCGCTGGCCGAAATGGTGAGCGGCGGGGCGAGGCGGATGGTGTTGCCGGACAGCCCTCCCTTTCCGATGAGCAGGCCCCGCTTCTTCGTCTCCTCGAAGAGCTGGAGCGTGGCGCGGGGATTCGGGGTGCGGTCCCGGGCGGTCTCGTCCACCACCAGCTCCATCGCCTGCATCAGGCCCATGCCGCGCACATCACCAATGGTCTTCGGGTGCTGGCGCTGGAGCCGCTCCAGCCCCTCGCGCAGCTCCGCGCCGCGCTTCGCCGCGTTCTCCACCAGGTGGCGCTCCTCGATTTCCTCCAGCACGGCGACGGCCGCCGCGCAGGACAGCGGGTTGCCACCAAAGGTGGAGATGGTGCTCGCCTGGAAGGCCTCGCCGATGGCGGGCGTGCAGAGCGTGGCGGCCAGGGGCAGGCCGTTGGCGATGCCCTTGGCCATCGTCATGAGGTCCGGCTCGACATGGTATTGCTGGGAGCCCCACATCGTCCCGGTGCGGCCGAAGCCCGTCTGCACCTCGTCGATGATCATCAGCCCGCCGTACTTGCGGACAATCTCCGCGGCGATCTCGAAGTACTCCCGGGGCGGGGTGATGAAGCCGCCCACGCCCTGAATGGGCTCGGCCAGCATGCCGGCGATGCGGCCCGTGGTGGTGGTGCGGATGAGCTCATCCAGATCCTTGGCGCACGCGACGCCACACGTGCCGGGCTCCAGCTTGAGCGGACAGCGGTAGCAGTAGGGGGACAGCGCGTGCTTGACGGCGGCCACCTGGCTGGGCACGGCGCGGTAGTTCGAGTTCGCGGTGAGCGACTGCGCCAGGACGGACCGGCCCGAGTACCCGTGGCGCAGGGCGAGGATCTCCTGGTTCCCGGTGGCCACCTGGGCGAGCACCACCGCCGTCTCGTTCGCCTCCGTGCCTGAGGCGGTGAAGAAGGCCTTCTGCAGGTTGCCGGGCGCCACGGACACCAGCTTCTCGGCCAGCTCCACGATGGGCACGGTGGGGTAGAGCGTGGAGACATGGCTCAGGCGCTGGAGCTGGGCGCTGACGGCGGCGTTCACCCGCGCGTTGGCATGGCCAACGGAGACGGTGAGGATGCCGCCGAAGAAGTCCAGGTAGCTCTTGCCGTCCAGGTCCGAGACGCGCGAGCCCTGGCCCTCGTGCAGGACGACCGGCTCCTCGTAGTAATTGGCCACCGAGGGCAACATGTATTGTTTGTGCTTGGCGCGAACTGTCTTGGATTCCATTGTGTCCTCTCGGGTAAATGCTACGGCAAAAGACCGCTGACAGTGAATCAGTCTCTTGCTAAACCAAACTCAGGTTGGGAAATCTGGACAGAGCGGCAATCCGGTTCGAGAGTGCCCTGGCACTTCCCAGTGCGAGGCATTGACCCGAAACGGAGAGCAACCATGACCCTGATGAACCGTCTGAACTTCCACCGCCGCGCAGTGATTGCCGCCACGCTCGTGGCAGGGATTGGCACGGCGGCCGTCCTCACGCTGGCGCGGCCGGCGGAGGCGTCCGTGAGCCCCATCGGCACGATGGCCACCTGCCAGGCGTCCTGGTACGGCGCGGTGGGGGAGATTCCGGAGGGGTGGCCGACGGCCAGTGGCGAGCCGTTCCACCGCATGGCGCTCAAGGCGGCGCACAACTCCTTTCCCTTCGGCACCCGGGTCAAGGTGACCTACGGGTCCAAGTCGGTCATCGTGACCATCAATGACCGGGGCGGCTTCGGCGGGGCCCGGTGTCTGGACCTGACCTACGGGGCCTTCATCCAGCTCGCCAATCCGGATCTCGGCGTCATCAACGTGCAGTACCAGGTGCTCTGACCGGAAGGCACCCGGGGCCGCTCAGGCCTTGTTGAGGCTGGCGGCGATGGAGCGCACGAGGGCGCGCGGGCCGAACCGCACGCCCACCGTGCCCAGCCAGTTCACCAGGCCGTGCACCGCCAGCACGCGGCCCTTCATCATCGCCGCGTAGGCATCCGCCGCCACGTCCGGGGCCGCCGCCACCCCGGGCCGCTGGAACAGGCGCGTCTTCTCGATGCTCGCCCGCGAGGCGAACTCCGTGTGCGTGGCCCCGGGGCAGTGGCACGTCACCGTCACCCCGGTGCCCCGGAGCTCGTGCGCGAGCGCCTCCGAGAACGACACCACGAACGCCTTGGTCGCGTAGTACGTGGCCATGTAGGGGCCGGGCTGGAACCCCGCCGTGGACGCGATGTTGAGGATGCGCCCGGAGCGCCGCGCGCGCATGGGCTGGGCAAACAGGTGCGTCAGCTTCAGCAGCGCGGTGCAGTTGACCTCCACCATCTCCGCCTCGCGCTCCACGGCCTGCTCCAGGAAGGGGCCCGAGGAGCCAAAGCCCGCGTTGTTGACGAGGTACTCCACCTCAAGACCCCGGGCGCGCACCTCCTCGAAGATGCGCGCGGGGGCCTCGGGCTGGGCCAGGTCCGCGGGGAGCACATGCACCTTGCCGCCGTGCGCCTGCTCCAGCCGGGTGGCCAGCGCCTCCAGCCGCGAGGCGGTGCGCGCCACGAGGATGACGTCGTGCCCACCTTGGGCGAAGCGCTGCGCGAACTGCTCTCCCAATCCTGCGGAAGCTCCGGTGATGAGGGCTACTTTTCGCGGCATGGACGTTTCCTCCCGCGCCCGTATAGCGCAGGCCCGGCCCCGGGCGCCCTGGATATCCGCTCCGGGAGCGGGGATGCTCCCGCGCGCCATGGACCACGAGCGCACCTCTCACCCGCGGGATGTCTATGGGGGCAGGCCCGCCGGTTTCATTCTCTGGCTGACGGGCCTGTCCGGGGCCGGCAAGAGCACGCTCTCGCTCGCGGTCCGGCGCGAGCTGGAGCCTGTCCTGCCCGTGGAAATCCTGGATGGGGACGAGGTGCGGACCGTTCTCTCGCGGGGGCTGGGCTTCTCCCGGGCGGACCGCGACGAGAACATCCGCCGGATCGGCTACGTGGCCCGCGTGCTGGCCCGGCACCGGGTCGCGGTCATCACCGCGGCCATCTCCCCGTACCGCCAGGCGCGCGAGGAGGTGCGGCGGCTGGCCGGCGAGCAGGGCATCGCCTTCGTGGAGGTGCATGCCCACGCCAGCCTGGAGGCGCTCATCCAGCGCGATGTGAAGGGGCTCTACAAGAAGGCCCTGGCGGGAGAGATTTCCCACTTCACCGGCATCTCGGACCCCTACGAGCCGCCGGAGCGCCCGGACGTGGTGGTCCGCACGGACCAGGAGTCCGTCGCGCAGGGCGTGGCACGCATTCTCGACCGTTTACGGGAGCGAGGCCTGTTCACCCCGGCACGGACGGAGGCGCCTCCCACGTAATCCCTTGCCTCGGCAGGGGGCCTGGGGACAATCCGCCCCATGGAATACAGACAACTGGGTGGTTCAGGGTTCAAGGTTCCCGTGTTCAGCCTGGGCACGGCGTCCTTTGGCGGCAGCAATGATTTCTTCAAGGGCTTCGGCTCCTCGGACGTGAAGGAGGCCACCCGGCTCGTCGACATCTCACTCGACGCGGGGCTGACCATGTTCGACTCGGCCGATGTGTATTCGAATGGCCTCGCCGAGGAGATCCTGGGCCAGGCCATCAAGGGCCGGCGCGACCAGGTCATCCTCTCCACCAAGGCCACCTTCCGCGCGGGAAAGGGCCCCAACGACGTGGGCTCCTCGCGCTACCACCTCATCCGGTCCTGCGAGGCGAGCCTGCGCCGCCTGGGCACCGACTACATCGATCTCTTCCAGTTGCACGGCTTCGATGCCACCACGCCGGTGGAGGAGACGCTCAACGCGCTCGATGACCTGGTGCGGGCCGGCAAGATTCGCTACCTCGGCTGCTCGAACTTCTCGGGCTGGCACCTGATGAAGTCTCTGGCGGTGTCGGACCGGCACAACCTCTCCCGGTACGTGGCCCACCAGGCGTACTACTCGCTCGTGGGGCGCGAGTACGAGTGGGAGCTGATGCCGCTGGGGCTCGACCAGAAGGTGAGCGCGGTGGTGTGGAGCCCGCTGGGCTGGGGGCGGCTCACCGGGAAGCTCCGGCGCGGCCAGCCCGTGCCGCAGGGCACCCGCCTGACGGCGGTGACGAAGGAAGGCGGCCCGAAGGTGCCCGACGAATACCTCTACCAGGTAGTGGACGCGCTGGACGCGGTGGCGGCGGAGACGGGCAAGACGGTGCCGCAGGTGGCGTTGAACTGGCTGCTGCAGCGCCCCACGGTGGCCAACGTCATCATCGGCGCGCGCAACGAGGAGCAGCTGCGCCAGAACCTGGGCGCGGTGGGCTGGAACCTGACGGCCGCGCAGGTGGCGAAGCTGGATGCGGCCAGCGCCACGGTGCCCGCCTACCCCTACTGGCACCAGCGCCAGTTCACCGAGCGCAACCCGCTGCCCATTCCCTGAGACGGCGGGGCGCGGCCCTCGCCTCAGAGCGAGGGCTGCATCGCCCCGAGCAGGGTCCGGTCCACGGTGGGCAGGTTGATGCGGATGGTGGTGCCACTGCCCACGTCGCTCTCCACGCTGATGGCGCCGCCCATGGCGGTGATGATGCTGTGGCTCACCGAGAGCCCCAGCCCCGTGCCCTCGCCGGGCGGCTTGGTGGTGAAGAACGGATCAAAGATGTGCTCCAGGTTCTCCGCGGGGATTCCGCACCCCGTGTCGCGCACCTCCACGCTGACGCGCTGAGGGGCCACCTGGCGCGCCACCACGCGGATCTCATTCTGCTCCACGCGGCCCTCGGGAATGGCCTGGGCGGCGTTGATGAGCAGGTTGAGGAACACCTGCCGCAGCCGCCCCTCGTTGCCCTGCACCAGGGGGATGGCGTCGAACTCCGTCACCAGCCGGGCCCGGCTGCGGATCTGCCGCGAGGCGACGCGCACCGCGCTGTCGACGATGGCCTTCAGGTCCGACGGCCCGTTGCAGGTGTCATGCGCCACGAGTGACCGGAAGTCCTGCGCCTGCGCCAGCATCTTCAAATCCTGGACGATGATGCGCACGCGCTCGGCGCCCTCCTGCGCGTCGGCGATCGCCGCGAGCAGCTCCCCCTGGGTCTCCGGCGAGGAGGCGCCCTGCAAGAGCCCCAGCTCGCGGTGCACGTAGTTGATGTTGCTGATGACGTAGGCCAGGGGGTTGTTGATTTCATGCCCCACGCCCGCGGCGAGCCTCCCCATGGCGGCCAGCCGGTCCGCGAACAGGAGCTGGGCCTGGGTGGCCTGAAGCTGCGTGAGGCTGGCCGAGAGCTGTCCGTAGGCCAGCTCCGCCATGGCCCGGCGCTTGGCCATCTCCTGCACCTCGCACAGCGCGGCCCGGCACGCGACGAACAGCACGATGTCCATGAAGGCCACCCAGAACAGGTGCTCTCCCACGCGCCAGGGCTGGGGCACGGGGGTGCCGTAGATGGACTCGGGCCAGAACAGGCCGCGCAGGAAGTGGTCCACCCCGATGGTGAGCGTGGCGGTGAGCAGCACCTTCCAGTCCCGGTAGAAGGCCAGGAAGGCCAGGGAGCCGAAGATGTGGAAGTGCGTCTCGATGCGGCCCCCGGTCAGGTGAATGAGCAGCGCGGACCAGAGCAACTGGGAGAGGGCCACCACGTGCCGGGTGAGCACCGAGCCGGGGTGCCACCACGCCAGCAGGATGGGCAGCAGGCTGAGCCCGCCGCCCAGGAAGAGCGCCGCATGCAGGTGGACGTGCAGCGTGCGGGTGCTGCCCTCCCAGCCATAGGGGGACAGCGCCAGCGCCAGCCCAATGGCAAATACCCACTGGCCCGCCATGAGCCAGGCGAAGATGGCATCCACCCGCCGCCGGGTGTCGGAGGTGTACTGGGCATACAGCCGCTGCGTCTCGGTGCCCAGGCGGTCCGCCAAGGTGTTCTCAGTCTCGGGATGGCTCATGGGGAACCCAGGGGAAGCGCAAGCCCGGAGCAGGGCGAGCCCGTTCACAGCCTGCCTGCGGACAGGCACACTGCTTCCGCCGAGGACCCACGTGTCATGACGTTCCCCCCAGTCTGGACAGTGCGGTCCCAGCCCAGAAGGCCACTATCACCGACAAACCCGGGAATTCAAACCGGCCATCAGGGTGATGGCTCTGCCCAATGGGAGACAGCGGTGTCCGGGCGTGTCCCGAAAGCGTTCACCACTGGGTTCTGTCTTCCCCAGAATTTTGTATCATTTCAGGGAAAGGGGCTTGAACAGAACAGGCCTTTTGATGGATGGATAGGTACGAAGCCCTGGCGCGTCCGGATGCGGGCACAGGGGCTTCACCGGGGGGATTCACAACATGCGTGGAATGACACTCCGTACGGAGGTTTCCAACCTGTGCAGCGTTCTGTTCGTGGCGGCGGAGGAGGCCGTCCTGGGAACGGCCGGGGCCATCCTGTCCATGCACTTCCAGGTCAAGCTCGCCACGGCCGCCGAGCCGGCCATTGCCCTGATGGATCAACACCACTTCGATGTCGCGTGCGTGGACATCGACATGCCCCCACGTGACTGCGGCCACCTGCTGCACGCGGCCTCCACCAGCCGGCCCTACATGGCCGGCATCCTCATCACCGGGGACTACCAGTCCGTGCTCCGGTTGGAGCTGCAACAGACCCGGGACCACTTCCACCTGCTGCGCAAGCCCTACCGGCCCCAGGAACTCACCACCCTCATTCACCGCGCGGCCACCGCCGCGAAGCTGAAGCGGATGGCCCACCGCCTGCGGCGCGAGCCCGCTCCCCCGGAGGCGCGCATGGGCGCCGGGGGAGGGCCTCCCTAGCCGCCTCCCTGGGTAGGGCGATGTAAGCTTGAACAAGGGCTCGGCGCCTTCCCAGGCGTCCAAGCACGTCCACCCCTGAGCAACTCCGGGGCCAGCGGATGTTGGATACTTCAACGAGCGTTCAGACGTTCGTGCATCCCCAGGGCAGCGCGGCTAAATCCTCCCCCCGGAGGCGTTTTTGCAAGTCGGGCATGAACCACAGGCCACCATTCTGGTGGTGGATGATCAGCCCTTCGAATTGGCGGCCGTCGAGCGCTCGCTCAATTCGTTGGACCTCCAAATAATCAAGGCGGGTTCGGGAGAGGAGGCGCTCCGGCACCTGGAGGCGCAGGAGTTCGCGCTCGTCCTGATGGATGTGCGGATGCCCGGGATGGACGGCTTCGAGGCGGCCCGGCTCATCCGCGAGCATGCGCCCCACCGGCGCGTGCCGCTCATCTTCCTGTCCGGCGTGCGGCGGGAAGAGGCGGCCATCGTGCGCGGGTACGCGAGCGGTGCGGTGGACTACCTCAGCAAGCCCGTGGAGCCGGACGCCCTGCGCGCCAAGGTGCGGGTGTTCGTGGACCTCTACTACGAGCGTGAGGCCCTCAAACGCCAGGAGAACACCCAGCGCGAGCGCGAGCGGCAGGTGCTGGAGGCCCGGAGCCAGCAGGCAGAAGAGGCGCTCCTCGAGAGCCAACGCACCCTGTCGATGCTCATGGGCAACCTGCCCGGCATGGTCTTCCGGTGCCGCCCGGACTGGAGCCTCTCCTTCATCAGCGAGGGCTGCGAGGCGCTCACCGGCTACTCCGCCCCGGAGTTCGCCGCCAACCCCACGCTCTGGACGGACCTCATGGCGGACGGGGATGTGACGCGCATCGCCGGGGAAGCGCGGGAGGCGTTCGCGGTGGGCCGGCTGCTGACGGCCGGGTATCGCATCCAGCGAAGGGACGGGGCACAGCGCTGGATGTGGGCCCGGGCCGCGGGGGTGTTCGCCCCGGACGGCGCGCTGCGGTTCATCGAAGGGTTCATGACGGACGTCACCGAGGCGAAGTCCGCGGAGGCGGAGCGGGAGCGGCTCATGGCCGGCCTGCGGGAGGCCGTGCGCCTGCGGGACGAGTTCCTGTCCGTGGCCAGCCACGAGCTGAAGACCCCGCTCACGTCCCTGTCCCTGCGGGTGCAGGTGATGCGCAAGGCGGTGGACGGGCTTCACGCCACATCCGGTGCGAAGAACCTGCACAAGCACCTGGAGTCCGCGGAGGGCCAGGTCCTGCGGCTGGCGGCGCTGGTGGACAGCTTGCTGGACACGACACGCATCATCAGCGGCCGACTGTCGCTTCGAAGCGAGCAGGACGTCAACCTCGCGGACATCGTGCGCTCGGTGGTCTCGGTGTTCGAGCCCCAGGCGATGCGGGTGGGCAGTGTGGTGGACGTCACCGCCCCGGCGCGCGTGCTGGGCCGCTGGGATGCGCTGCGGCTGGAGCAGGTGGTGACGAACCTGATGTCCAACGCCCTCAAGTTCGGGGCGGGCCGCCCCGTCCGGCTGCGGCTCGAGGAGCTGGGAGAACAGGTGCGGCTGACGGTGCGCGACGAGGGCATTGGCATGGACGAGGCGGTGCGCACGCGCCTCTTTGGCCGCTTCGAGCGGGGCGTGTCGGACCGGCACTACGGGGGGCTGGGGCTGGGGCTGTTCATCACCCGGCAGGTGCTGGAGGCCATGGGAGGCCAGGTGTCCGTGCGCAGCGAGCCGGGCCAGGGCGCCACCTTCACCGTGGAGCTGCCGAAGGACCCTCCGCAGGGCAATCTCGCGGGGGGCACCCCGGATGAGCACTGAACAGGCCCGGGGCAGCCCGGAGGTCGATCTCACCAACTGTGACCGGGAGCCCATCCACATTCCGGGCGCCATCCAGCCGCACGGCGTGCTGCTGGTGCTCAGCGAGCCGGAGCTGCGCCTCACGCACGTGAGCGAGAACGCGCCCGGCGTGCTGGGCACCCCCGCCGCCCAGCTCCTGGGCGCGGAGCTGGGCCGCTTCATCGAGCCCTCGGTGCGCGAGCCCCTGGAGGCGGGGCTGCGCAGTGAGCGGCTCAAGCAGCTCAACCCGCTGAAGGTGGTCTGGCGCGTGGGGGGCGTGGACCGGTTCTTCGACGGCATTGCCCACCGCCACCAGGGCAAGCTCATCCTGGAGCTGGAGCCCTCGTCGCCGCGCGAGTCCGTGCCCTTCCTGAGCTTCTTCCACGGGGTGCGGGACGGCCTGTCGCGCCTGCGCGACGCGAGGGATCTCCAGGAGCTGTGCGAGGCCGTCGTCCAGGAGGTCCGCAACCTCACGGGCTTCGACCGCGCCATCATCTACCGCTTCGACGCGGAGTGGCATGGCTCGGTGCTGGCCGAGGCCCGGGACTCCCGGGCGGACCCATACATGGGGCTGCGCTTTCCCGCCTCGGACATTCCGCGCCAGGCGCGCGAGCTGTACCAGCTCAACTGGCTGCGCATCATCCCCACCATCGATTATCAGCCGGCGCGCGTGCTGGCCCTGCCGGAGCACGGGGCGCCGCTGGACCTGTCCTTCTCGGTGCTGCGCAGCGTGTCGCCCATCCACCTGGAGTACCTGCACAACATGGGCGTGCAGGCCTCCATGAGCATCTCGCTCATCCGGGACGGCAAGCTCTGGGGGCTCATCTCCTGCACCCACATCTCCGGGGCGAAGTACGTGCCCTACGAGGTCCGCTCCGCGTGCGAGTTCCTCGGCGAGGTGATGTCCAGCCTGCTGGCGGTGAAGGAGGGCAACGAGGACTACGGCCAGCGCATCCGCGCCAAGTCCATCCACGCCTCGCTGCTGGAGCGCATGGCGCGCGAGGTGGACTTCGTCTCGGAGCTGGCCCGCCAGGAGCCCGCGCTGCTGGAGCTGGTCCACGCGCATGGCGCCGCCATTCACTTCCACGGGCGCACGACGGTGCTGGGCCAGGCCCCCGCGGACGAGCACCTCACGGGCCTCATCGAGTGGCTGGGCGAGCGCACCGGGGATGGGCTGTTCTGCACGGACCGGCTCGCCAGCGAGTACCCCGAGGCCGCGAACTTCCAGCAGGTGGCCGCCGGGCTCATCGCCCTCTCCATGTCCCGGGGGCGCAATAACTTCGTGCTCTGGTTCCGCCCGGAGGTGGTGCAGACGGTGAGCTGGGGCGGCAACCCCACGAAGCCCGTGGAGGTGGACAAGGGCGAGCCCCGGCTGCACCCGCGCAAGTCCTTCGAGCAGTGGAAGGAGACGGTGCGCGGCCGGTGCCTGCCCTGGAAGGGCTACGAGGTGGAGGCGGCCGCCGAGCTGCGCCGCTCCATCATCGACGTGGCGCTGCAGCGCAGCGAGGAGCTGCTCAAGCTCAACACGGAGCTGGAGCGCAGCAACGTGGAGCTGGATGCGTTCGCGTACGCGGCGAGCCACGACTTGAAGGAGCCCCTGCGCGGCATTCACAACTACACCCTGCTGGCCCTGCGCGAGGCGGGGGAGGTGCTGCCCACCGTCCCGAGGGAGCGGCTGGACACCGTGGTGCGGCTCACCCAGCGCATGGAGAGCCTCATCAACTCGCTCCTGCACTATGCCCAGGTGGGGCGCACCGAGCTGCTGCTGCGGGAGACGGACCTCAACGAGGTGGTGAACCAGGTGCTGGAGCTGCTCCGGTCCCGGCTGGAGGAGGCGAACGTGGAGGTGCGCATCCCCCACCCGCTGCCCCCGGCGCGCTGTGACCGGGTGCGCATCGCGGAGGTGTTCACCAACCTCATCACCAACGCCATCAAGTACAACGACAAGGCCGCGCGGTGGGTGGAGCTGGGCGCGGTGCGGGAGGGGAGCGAGGCGCGCGTGGCCTACTTCGTGCGGGACAACGGCATCGGCATCAAGCCCGAGTACCACGAGACCATCTTCCGCATCTTCAAGCGGCTGCACGGGCGCGACCGCTTCGGCGGGGGCACGGGCACGGGCCTCACCATCGTCAAGCGCATCATCGAGCGGCACAACGGCCGCATCTGGCTGGAGTCCACGCCGGGGCAGGGCACCGCCTTCTTCTTCACCTTGGCCGCGGAGATGGGGTCCCCGGAGCCTGCCGGTGAATAGCGGAATGCCTATCCTGGTGGTCGAGGACAACGACGAGGACTTTGGCATGCTCCAACACGCGTTTCGCAACGCGGACATCCCCAACCCGGTGCACCGGTGTGCGGATGGAGAAGAGACGTTGGAGTTTCTTTCGAGACTGGGGCGTTACCCGGAAGGTGAGCAGTCCCTTCGGCCGGGACTTGTCTTGTTGGATCTCAACCTGCCGGGAATGGATGGGCGCCAGGTGCTGGAGCACATCAAGACCGATGCCTTCTTGAAGAGCATTCCTGTCATTGTCTTTTCCACTTCGGACAACCCGAAGGATGTCCAGAGCTGCTACCAGTTGGGGGGCAGTGCCTACCTGCTCAAGCCCGTGGATCTGGACCGGTTCGAGCGCATGGTGCGGCTCTTGAGGGAGTTCTGGCTGGAGTTCGTCGTTCCGCCCCTGGCGCCAACCCGGGAGAGGCGCTGGCGATGACGCGGCCCTCATTGACGCTGCTGCTGGTCGAGGACAGCCCCGAGGACCGCAACACCTACCGGTCCTTCCTGCAGGAGGTGGGGGAGTACCACTACACCTTCCTGGAAGAGGAAGACGCTGAGCAGGCGCTGGAGGTGTGCCGCGGGCAGCCGGTGGACTGCATCCTGCTCGACTACCACCTGCCGGGCATGGATGGCCTGGAGTTCCTGCGGCGGCTGAAGGAGCGCGCCGGGAGCCATCCGCCGCCGGTGGTGATGCTGACGGGGCGGGGCAATGAGCGCATCGCCGCGCAGGCGCTCAAGGAAGGCGCGGCCGACTATCTGGTCAAGTCGGACGTCACCCCCGAGAGCCTGTTCCGCGCCGTGCGCAACACGCTGGAGCGGGAGCACCTCCGGCGCCAGCTCCAGGCCGAGTCCGCCGAGCGCATGCGCCTGCGGGTGGAGCACCAGCGCCTGGCGGCCGTGGTGGCCGACTCCTCGTACTTCATCGGGTTCGCCTCGCAGCAGGGCCAGATGCAGTACCTCAACCCCGCGGGCCGCCAGATGGTGGGGGTGGAGAAGGAGGACGTGACGCAGCTGAAGGTGACCGACTTCTATGGGCCAGAGGAGCAGCGCCTGAGCGAGGAGCAGCTCACGCCCGCCCTTCAGGAGACGGGCCGGTGGAGCGGAGAGTTCCGGCTGCGCAACCTGAGCACGGGCAATACCATTCCCGTCCAGCATGACCTCTTCTTCGTTCCGGACGAAGAGGGCCAGTCCGTGGCGCTGGCCACCCTGGCCCTGGACATCTCCGAGCAGAAGCGCCAGGAGCAGGAGGCCCAGCAGCGGGCGGAGTTCGAGCAGTACCTGGCAGGCATCGTGGGGCACGATCTGCGCAACCCCATCAGCGCCATCACCCTCTCGGCGGTGATGGTGCTGCGCCGCAGGGATCTCGACGAGCGCATGCGCGATGCGCTCAACCGCATCCTGTCCTCGGCCGAGCGCGCGCACCGGCTCATCGACACGACGCTCGACTTCACGCAGGCGCGGCTGGGCGGCGGGCTGCGGGTGGTGCGCAAGCCGCTGGACTTCCAGGAGCTCACCCAGCAGGTGGTGGACGAGGTGCAGCTCAACTTCCCGGAGCGCGAGGTGGAGGTGCTCCACCAGGGCCGCAGCCAGGGAGACTGGGATGCGGACCGCATGGCCCAGGTGCTCTCCAACCTGGTGACGAACGCGCTGCGCTACAGCCCGCAGGGAACGCCCGTGCGGGTGACGACGCGCGGCGAGGCGCAGGCGGTCATCCTGGAGGTCCACAACCAGGGGCCGCCCATCCCCTCGGAGCTGCTGCCCCGGCTCTTCGCGCCCATGAAGCGGCGGGAGCCGTCCGACGGGTTCTCCGGGCGGAGCCTGGGGCTGGGGCTGTTCATCGTGGACCACGTCATTCGCGCGCACGGGGGCTCCATCGATGTCCACTCGGACGCGCGCCAGGGCACCACCTTCACGGTGCGGGTGCCGCGCCAGCCACCCTCCTACGCCCAGGAGTCCACCTCCGGGTAGAGGCGCCGTGGTAAGGGGGGGCCATGATGAGAACGGTCACGGCGACCCGGTATGTGACGCCGCTTCGAGAGGGCGGCTCCCTGCCCGCCATCGTCGAGGCGGAGGACGCGGGGCTTTATGTCTTGAAGTTCCGGGGGGCCGGGCAGGGCCCCAAGGCGCTCATCGCCGAGCTGATTGCCGGCGAGCTGGCTCGGGCGGTTGGGCTGCGGGTTCCGGAGCTGGTCTTCATCCAGCTGGACCCGGTGCTGGGGCGCGCCGAGCCGGACGGGGAGATTCGAGACCTGATCAAGGCGAGCGCCGGGTTGAACCTGGGGATGGATTATCTGCCGGGCTCCATCACGTTTGATCCGCTGGCGGGGCCCGCGCCCGGGGTGGCGGAGGCCTCGGGCATCGTCTGCTTCGATGCGTACGTGACGAACGTGGACCGGACGCCGAAGAACCCGAACCTGCTGGTGTGGCACCAGGCGCTCTGGCTCATCGACCACGGGGCCGCGCTGTACTTCCACCATTCGTGGGAGGGGCACCTGGAGCGGGCCCGGAGCGCGTTCGCGCCCATCAAGGACCACGTGCTGCTGCCGTGGGCCTCGGAGCTGCGCGCGGCGGAGGCCCACCTGCGCGAGCGGGTGACGCCCGAGGTGCTGGAGCAGGTGGTGGGGCTGATTCCCGACGGGTGGTTGGAGGAGGCGGAGGCGGGCTTTTCGTCCAAGGCGGAGCACCGGGCCGCCTACGTCGCGTTCCTGAAGGAGCGCCTGGCGTCGAGCGCCGTGTTCATCCAGGAGGCGGAGCGTGCTCGCGCGCAGCTCGTTTGATTACGCCATCGTGCGGGTGGTGCCGCGCGTGGAGCGGGGGGAGTTCATCAATGCAGGAGTCATCCTCTACTGCCTGACGAGCCGCTTCCTGTCGGCCCAGGTGGCGCTGAACGAGCAGCGCCTGCGGGCGCTGGCGCCGGAGGTGGATGTGGCGCTGGTGCGCGGCCACCTGGAGAGCATTCCGCGCATCTGCGCGGGGGGCCGGGGCGCGGGCCCCATCGGGCAGCTTCCCCAGAAGGAGCGGTGGCACTGGCTGGTGGCGCCCCGCAGCACCATGCTCCAGACGTCTCCGGTGCACTCGGGGCTGTGCGAGGAGCCGGGCCGGGCGCTGGAGCACCTGATGGAGCGCATGGTCCGATGAAAAGCCTTCCTTCCCTGCTGGTGATGGTGGGCGCGGCCCTGGCGCTGGCGGGCTGCAAGGGCGCGGCGCGGAAGTCCGAGCCCCCGGAGCCCGCGCCCCGGGCGGGGACGGAAGCGGGGACGAATCCTCCGCTCCAGCCCGTCTCGCGCTTCGACGCCATCACGGATGGGAAGGCGCGCTCGGTGGCGCTGTTCAAGGAAGCGGGGCGCGTCATCACCCATCCGCGCTGCACCAACTGCCATCCGCCGGACGGCATCCCCCGGCAGGGCTTGGAGCAGCGCGTGCATGTGCCGCACGTGACGGGTGGGGCCGATGGCCACGGCGTGCCGGGCCTTCCCTGCACCGCCTGCCATCAGGTGGCGAATACCCGGCTGGTGGGGGAGACGCTTCAGAGTGTTCCAGGCAATCCGAAGTGGGCCCTGGCCCCTGTCGAGATGGCGTGGATTGGCAAATCGCTCGGGGAGATCTGCCAGCAGCTCAAGGATCCCCAGCGCAACGGGGGGCATGACCTGGAGTTCATCCACCACCACATGGCCGAGGACGTGCTGGTGGGCTGGGGCTGGGCGCCCGGGGAAGGGCGCCAGCCGGTGCCTGGGACGCAGAAGGAGTTCGGTGCGCTGATCCGGGCATGGATCGACACCGGCGCCCACTGCCCCCCGCCTTAAGGAGAAGCGGCTGCCTTCAGCCGCTCGGGGGTGAGGGGAAGCTCCCGGAGCCGGAGGCCCGTGGCATCGAAGACGGCGTTGGCCAGGGCCGCGGCCGTGGGGCCTTGCGCGGCCTCACCGGCCCCCAGGAAGGGCTCTCCAGCGCGGTCGATGAGTTCGATCTCCACGGGCGGCACTTCCGAGAAGGAGAGGAGGGGATAGCTGCTCCAGTCGCGGGAGAGGATGCGGCGGCCGTCGTGCTGGACCGCCTCTTTCAGGCTCCAGCTCAGGGATTGGATCAGCCCTCCTTCGAGCTGGTTGCGAATCCCATCCGGGTTGACGATTTCGCCCGCGTCGGCGGCCAGCACGGCGCGCACCACCCGGATGGCCTGGCTGCCGGGCTCGATGAGGACTTCCAGGCAGACGGCGCAGTAGCTCGCGAGGTTCTTGTACCGCGCGAAGCCGATGCCGCGTCCCCGCTGGGCCTTCCGCTCGAACGCGGACCAGCCGAACCGCTCCGCCGCTTTGCGGATGACGGTTTGGGCGCGTGCGTCCTGGAGCTGGCGGAGCCGGTACTCGATGGGGTCCACCCCCGCCGCATGGGCCAGCTCGTCCATGAAGGACTCGATGGAGAAGACGTTGGCGTAGGCGCCGAGCCCCCGGTGTGAGGAGACGCGCAGGGGCATCTGGGTCACCAGGTGCGTGGTGACGCGCTGGCCGGGAAACGCGTAGAGCGGGATGGCGTTCCGGTCGGCGGCGTAATTGGGCGGTCCCCCGTTCCGCGGGACCGGCATGGAGAAAGGCTTCTCCAGCGAGCGGCCCGCGAGCAGGTTGCCAGGGTTGCCGCTGGGCCGCGTGGAGTGGGGGTTGGACCAGAGCTCATAGGCCCAGTCGAGCACGTCGCCTTTGGGCGCCAGGCTGGCGCGGACCTTCGTGACCATGGCGGAGCCGTAAGGCTCCTGCGTGTGTTCGTCCTGGCGTGACCACTGGACCCGGACCGGGCGGCCGGGCAGGGCATGGGCCAGGAGCGCGGCATCCGCCGCCACGTCATCCGCCCCGTTGTGGCCATAGCACCCCGAGCCGGGCAGGTGCTTGCCGTGCACCGCCTCTTCCGGCAGGCCAAGCATCCGCGCGATCGCGGCGGTGGTGTCGAAGATGGTCTGGCTGTGCGTGTAGACGGTCAGGACTTCGCCGCTCCAGTCCGCCACCGCGCAGGAGGGGCCGATGGCGCCATGGAGCTGGTAGGGGCGGCGGTAGCTGGCCTCCAGGGTCCGCACCGGGGTGGCCTCCCCCCTGCGCACAGTCTTCTGGATGACCGTGTCCTGGGTGCGCTGCGCCTGCAACCAGGCGTAAGGGTCCATGGGAAGGGCGGCCTGCTCCTTCCACCGGGCGCCTCGCGCGAGGGCAGCGCAGGCCTGGAGGGCCTGCCACTCCCCGGAGGCGATGACGCCCAGGAAGTTGCCATTTCGCACCACGTGCAGCACGCCGGGCATGCGCTCCACGGACGCCGCATCCACCTCCTCCAGGACCGCGGCATAGGACGGCGCGCGGACCACGCGGCCATGGACCATGTGGGGGGGCCGGAAGTCCTGGATGAAGCTGGGCTCACCCGTGAGCTTGGCGGGCAGATCAATGCGGGGCACGGACTGGCCGGTGTACCGGCGCGCGGCGGCGGGCTTGGGCTTCACGGTGCCGGTGGCCTCGCGCTCCAGCGACCTTCCTCCCAGCAGGCTCCCGTAGGTGACGGAGCCCTTGGCCGAAGTGATGGTCCCGTCCTTCACGGTCAGCCGCGCGGCCGGGACGCCCAGCCGCTCGCTGGCCATGTCCAGGAGGAGGGCGCGGACCTCGGCCGCGGCGTGACGCACCGCCAGCCCGCCCTGAGATATGGACATGCTGCCCGCGGTGGCGCCCTCGTTGGGCGAGCGCTGGGTGTCGCCGGAGACGATCGTCAGCCGCGACAGCTCGACATCCAGCTCATCCGCGCAGATCTGCCCGAGGGCGGTCAGGATGCCCTGGCCCAGCTCCACCTTGCCCGTCTTCAGCGTGACGGAGCCGTCCGCGCCCAGCTCCAGCCAGGCGTTGAGCTGGGGATTCCTCGCCAGGCTGCCGGGGAGCGGCTTCGGCCCCTGGGACGCGCCCAGGACGCGCGGGCCCGCCAGGGAGAACGCCAGCACCAGCGAGCCCTGCAGGAAGGTGCGGCGGTTCAGGGGCGTGCTCATCCGGCCATCTCCTTCGCGGCGCGCTGGATGGCCCGCACGATGCGGTTGTGGGAGCCACACCGGCACAGGTGGGAGTCCAGCGTGGAGCGGATCTCCGCCTCGGACGGCTGGGGGCGTGCGCGCAGCAGGGCCTCCGCCGCGAGGATCATCCCCGGGATGCAGTAGGCGCACTGGCCGGCCTGCTCGGCCAGGAAGGCCTTCTGAAGGGCGTGGAGCGCCCCCTCCGGCCCCCGGAGCCCCTCCAGGGTGGTGAGCTCGTGCCCTTGCTGCGCGGCGGCCGGGGCGAGACAGGAGCGCAGCGGTGCGCCATCCCGGAGCACCGTGCAGGCGCCACACTGGCCCACGCCACAGCCGTACTTCGCGCCGTTGAGGCCCAGTTCATCCCTCAGGACATAGAGGAGCGGGGTGTCCTCCGCGGACTCGATGACGTGGGTCTTGCCATTGACGGTCAACGTGAAAGCCATCGAGAGAGCCTAGCGTTCCCGCTGGGAGGCCCGGGGCCTCGCGTGGGCACCTCGGTTGACGGCTGGACGGAACGAAAAAGGCCCATGGCATGGGGGCCATGGGCCTATCGAACGGCGGTCCGGCCGGAGGCGCTCAGGCGGCGGGCTGAACCGGAGGCTGCTCGAGCGAGGACACCGAGTCCGGCACGCGGCCCACGCCCCCGGTGAGGATCCGGCGCTTGATTCCGCCGGGCCGGGTGATGCGGCTGTAGAGGCTCATCGAAGGATCCGTGATGAAGCGCACCAGCAGGCCCGTCCACGAGCGGTGCGACACCAGGGTGTCGTAGAACTCGGGCGCCGCCGCCTTGACCTGGGGCAGCCGGTTCCAGGGCACGGCGGAGAAGTCATGGTGCTCATTGTGGTAGCCCACGTTGAGCGCACTGATGTTCCACGGCCCATAATAGGAGTACGTCTCCTGGGGGTGGGAGATGATGAAGTGCTCCTGGATGAGCCGTCCGCCCAGCGGGTGCAGGCCGATGGAGAAGAAGATGCTCAGCACCACGTAGAGGAAGGCCCACGGCCCCATCAGGAAGAACACCGCGGCGTCCACGGAGAACACCGCGAGCGCGTTGACCACCGTCCAAGGCTCCCAGAAGGAGATGAGCTTGGAGAAGCGGGGCATGCGCAGCGCCTGCATGAGCGGGAAGAAGGTGATCCACAGCGCCTTCATGAAGGTGCTGTTGCCCACCAGCTTCGCCTCGGCGTGCGAGGGCAGGTCCGCATCCAGGTCGAACTCGCCCTGGTGCCGGTGGTGCACCAGGTGGAAGCGGGTGAAGGTGGCCGCCGATGGAATGACGTGCACCAGGTCCGCCCCGATGGCCGTCAGCAGGTTGGCCGCCCGTCCCTTGAAGATGAGGCTGTGCGTGGCCTCGTGGATGATGACGTAGCAGGTGTTGTTCACCAGCGCGCCCAGCGTGTAGGCCGCCAGGACGATGACCCACCAGGGCTGATCTCTCACCAGATACGCCATGCCGAACTGGACCACGAGGATCAGCGGCACGAGCAGCGCGGTGGCGGGGGTGCGCCCGAAGAGCTTCCGCACTTCGGGGTGCGCCTTGAGGATGGCGGCCGTACGGGACGGGTGTGGCTCGGGCTCCTGAACCACCTCATACGTGGTGGGGGCCGTTTTGCTGCTGGACATCAGACCTCCAGTGTTCACTCGGAGCGCGCAGGCTCTACCGCCAGGCCGGGTAAGTCAACGTGGATTGCCCGACGGTAGAGAAGGTGCAGGAATCAGAAGGATTCCTCGGGGACCTCCATGAGATCCAGCGTGCTGCGCTCCACCATCCGGGCGGCGTGGCCCAGTCCCGGGAGCACCTCGCGGCAGAACCAGCGCGCCGAGGCCAGCTTGCCCACGTAGAACGCCTTGTCGCCCGGGTTCACCCGGGAGCGCTCCAGCGCCACGGCCGCATGCTGAACGAGCAGCCAGCCGATGATGAGCTCCGCCACGGACATGAGGACCCGGTTGCCCTGGAAGCCGACGTGGTAGAGCGACTCACCCAGCTTGCCCATCAAGGCGCCGAGCATCGTCTCCACATCCGTCAGGGCCTGGCCCAGCGCGGCGCGCTCCGTCTCCAGCTCCTTGCCGCCCACGTCCGAGTCCGCCGTCTCGCGCACCCGTCCGAGCAGCCCCTGGAGGGTGGCGCCGCCATCGCGCGCCACCTTGCGCAGGAGCAGATCCAAGGCCTGGATGTGCGTGGTGCCCTCGTAGAGCGAGTCGATCTTCTGGTCGCGGATGTACTGCTCGACGGGGTAGTCGGCCAGGTAACCCGAGCCGCCCAGGCACTGGAGGGATACGGAGAGCAGCTCGTAGGCCTTCTCCGAGTTGTAGCCCTTCACGAGCGGCAAGAGCAGGTCGTTGACGGCATCCAGCTCAGCGGCCTCGGTGGCGCGGTGGCCGCCCTTGAGGGCGACCTGATCCTGGATGGAGGCGGTGAAGAGCACGAGGGCGCGCATGCCCTCGGCGTGGGCCTTCTGCGCCATGAGCATGCGGCGCACGTCCGGGTGGCGCTGGATGGCGACGCGGGGGGCGTTCTTGTCGCGCGCGGCGAGCAGGTCCGAGCCCTGGACGCGCTCGCGCGTGAAGGCCAGGGCGTTGAGGTAGGCGGTGGACAGCGTGGCCATGGACTTGATGCCCACGGCCATGCGCGCCTGCTCGATGATGTGGAACATCTGGCGGATGCCCTCGTGCACCTCGCCCAGGAGCAGGCCGCGCGCGGGCTTGCCGTCGCCGAACGTCATCTCGCAGGTGACGGAGCCCTTGATGCCCATCTTCTTTTCGAGGTTGGTGCAGATCACGCCGTTGCGCTCACCGAGCCGGCCGTCCTCCTCCACCCAGAACTTGGGGACGATGAAGAGGGACAGGCCCTTGGTGCCGGGGCCGGCGCCCTCGGGGCGGGCGAGCACCATGTTGACGATGTTCTCCGAGGCGTCGTGCTCACCGCTGGTGATGAAGCGCTTCACGCCCTCGATTTCCCAGACATCGCCACCCACGTGGCGGGCGCGGGTGCGCGCGGCGCCCACGTCGCTGCCGGCATCGGGCTCGGTGAGCACCATGGTGCCGATCCACCGGCGCTCGGTGATGGCGGGCAGGTAGCGGCGCTTCTGGGACTCGGTGCCCAGCATGTCGATGACGCGGGAGACCAGGGTGCCGAGCGAATAGAAGGCAGTGGCGGGGTTGGCGCCGGCGAGCAACTCGAAGGCGGCCCAGCCGAGGCTGGGCGGGGCGCCCAGGCCGCCCATGTGGGCGGGCAGATCCAACAGGTTCATGCCCGAGTCGTAGAAGGCGGTGATGGAGCGCTTGAGCAGCGGCGGCAGGGTGACTTCGCCGTCCTTGAGGACGGGCGGGTGGTGGTCGGACTCGGAGAAGCTGGGGGCAATCTCGTTCACGGCCACCTGGGCGAACGTCTCCAGGGTCTGGCGGGCGGCCGTCTCGTCGAGGTCGCCGAAGGTTCCCTTGCCCAGGGAGGTCCGGCCGATGTCGAGGAACTCGAAGAGGTTGAAGTACAGGTCGCGCAGGTTGGGCTTGTAGTGAGGCGTGGAGGACGACATCGCGGAGGCTCCTGGGCCGGTTTCTGAGGACGCCCGCCGGTAACACGGGACGCGGCGCGCAGCCTACCGCGAGAAGTGCCGTGCGAGGTGTACGCTCCGGGAGGTCAGGAGCGCGAGGGGGAACGCGATGCTGCGGTGGGCGGTAGGACTCTTATTGGGGGTACTGCTGGGCTGTACGGCCTCGAAGCCCGCGCTCCGGGAGGAGGTAGAGGCCGGTGAGAGCCTCCGGGTACACCGGCCAGTGCGGAGAGGGGGAAGCCCAGGCTTCCGGAGACCCCCGGCGCTGAGGACACCCCGGCCTGCGCCGGGCCCGCCTGCCGATGGGGTGAGGCGTACGGCGGACCCGCAGGGAGTGGAGCGGACACGCCAGCTCTACTGGAAGCGGTTGGCGGAGGCCAAGGCGCTGTACCCCAACAGCGCGGGGTATCAGAATCACCACGCCGTTCCGCTGTACCTGGGAGGCGCTCCACAGGGCACGACGTACCGGCTGCCCACCGCCTACCACAAGGCCATCACTCAAGCGTTCCGCCTGGAATGGCGCTATGGACAGGAGCGGCCTCCGAGCAAGCAAGACCTGATGAATATCCTGATCCGGGTGTACGAGCAGTATCCCATCCCGCAGTTGGTCGGAATCGAGCCCTAGTTGTGCGTGAGACCCTGGAAGTTCGCGTCGATGAGGAACTCGCGAGGAAGTTCCTGGAACCAGGATTGGGAGTCCCACTGGGAAAGACCCTTCGCCGGGTGGTGTTGCCCACCACGGATGCGCGCGTCCAGCGAATCAAGGAGATTCAGCGTGAGCAGCAGGCCAAGGGAAAGTCTTTCTTCATCTATTGGGAAATTCGCCGGAGGTACTCCGGGAAAGAACTTCAAGCTGCTGAGCTGCTGAGGCTCATGATCCAGTCCGGCTTCGAGCCACCGGGCGCTAGGTGTGGCACGGAGTATGATGAGACCTCGGAATGCCCAGAGTGTGGTGTCGGCGCATTGCAGAAGTCTGAACTCATCCTCAACACCAAGCACATTCCCAAGGGGAAAGACATTGCACGCACCATCGCGGGCGAAATCGTGGTTTCGCCGAGGCTGGTGCATGCCCTGGAGCAGCAGGGCATCCGGGGAGCGGAATACCGGCCGGTGATGAACAAGGGGCGTCATGGGGCGGAGCCATCGGAGTGGAAGCAACTCATCATTCAGTCGCAGCCCTTGCGTCTCAGCAGCAAAACCTTGGCTGGCAAAGGACCGTTTGATTTGGACGAGGAGGGCGAGTACCGGTGCCCACGGGGGCACGTGGCGGGGTTGGGACTGCTTTCGGAACTGTATGTAGAGCGAAGCAGTGTGGAGCCTGGCGATTGGTTCCGCACGGACAAATGGTTCGGGGTGAGACGAGGTGAGCTTCGCCCGGAACCGAAGGTTCTCATCTCCCAGAAACTGCACCAGGTGCTGGTGGACCTGAAGGCCAAGGGCTTCGGGCTGGAAGTGGCTCACCTCATATGAGTCAATCGTGAGGAGGGGGACGCGATGCTGCGGTGGGCGGTAGGACTCGTACTTGGGATGCTGCTGGGCTGTACGGCCTCGAAGCCTGCGCTTCGGGAGGAGGCGGAGCGGTCCGTCTGGGCGGGGGGGACCCACAGGTGGTGGAAGGGACACGACCTCTATTAGAAGTGGCTGGAGGAGGCCAAGGCGCTGTACCCCAACGGCGGGTCTACTCGAAGTATCCGATCCCCCAACTTGTTGGTATCGAGCCCTGAGCATGCGCGAAACCATCGAGTTTCGAATCGACGAAGAGCGGGCGCGAAAGTTTCTGGAGCCAGGGCTGGGCGTCCCCCTCAATGACACCTTGCGCCGGGTGGTGCTTCCGCTCGCGGATGCACAGGTCCAGAGAATTGGTGAGATTCAGCGTGAGCACCGGGCCCGGGGCGAATTCTTCTTCATCTACTCGGAGATTCACCGGGCCTACTCGGAAAGTGAGCTTCGAGCCGCAGCATTGTTGGAACTGGTTCCGCGCGCTCGCTTCGAGCCCTCAGGCTCCATGTGTGGCACCACGTATGATGAATCGGCTGCCTGCAAACACTGCGGAGCGGGCGGGCATCAGCTGTCTGAACTCCGGCTCGATACTCGCCGCATTCCGAAAGGAAAAGACATTTCCCAGACAATCGCTGGGGAAATGGTCATCTCTTCACGGCTGGCCAATGCCTTGAGTGCGAACGGGATTCAAGGCGCGGACTACCGGCCCGTCATGCACCGTGGGCGCAAAGGCCCGGAACCCTCTGAGTGGCGTCAGCTCATCGTGACGTCCAAGGCTTTGGAAGTAAGTCCGCAAACACGCGCCGGAATCAATCTGTTCGACTTGGACGAGCCAGGGACGTACCGGTGCCCCCAAGGGCACCTGGCGGGGTTGAACCCGCTCTCCGAGTTGTATCTCTCGCAGCGGAGTGTGGCGCCTGGCGACTGGTTCCGCACGGACAAGCTGTTCGGAGTCCGCCGGGGTGAACTTCGTCCTGAACCGCGGGTGCTCATCTCTCAGAAGCTGCGCCAGGTGCTGGTGGACCTGAAGGCCAAGGGCTTTGCGTTGGAAGTGGCTCACCTCGTGTTGTGATTCTTGGGTCAGTGTAAAAAAACAAGGACAGTGCTTGTCTGCGTGGCCAAAGCCAATTCAGGGAGATTGTTGGTCTCCCATTTAATTCTTGTTTTGCAGGAAAATAAGTTCCGTGTATAAGAAGCGCGCCTCGCAGTAATCCCCCGGAGCGTTCACATGAAGCGTCACCTGTTGGCTGCGCTGACGACGTTGACCCTGGTTGGTTGTGACGGAGCGGATTCCCCCACGGTGAATTCCTCGCGAGAGGTCCACGATGAGGTGGAGCTCTCCAGCGCGGTGAAGCGGGCCCAGCAGAACCTGGGCATGCGCACCCCCGAGGAAGAGCTGGTGGTCCGTTCGGTCTTCAAGGATGACTCGGGCGAGGAGCACGTCCGCTTCGACAAGCGCTACCGGGGCCTGCGGACCATCGGCGGTGACTTCGTGGTGCACCAGTCCGAGACGGGCCTGCTGAAGTCGGTGACCCTCAACAGCCAGGCCTCGCTGCGCGGGCTGGATGTGAAGCCGCTGTTCGATGGCGCCGGGGCCGTGGTGCTCGCGGAGAAGGTGTTCGCCGGCCAGCGCCAGGGGCCCGGCAGCGCGGAGCTGGTCATCGACGCGCGTGAGGACGCCGCCGCGCTCGCCTACGAGGTCATCCTCGAGGGGCTCCAGGAGGATGGCGCCACCCCGAGCGAGCTGCACGTGCTGGTGGACGCGAAGACGGGCCAGATCCGCGAGAAGTGGGAGGGCGTTCACACCGCCGCCGCCACGGGCTCGGGCAAGTCGCTCTACTCGGGCACCGTGTCCATCGGCACCAACTCGGTCACCGGCGGGTACGAGCTGCGCGACCCGTCGCGCGGCGGCTTCTACACGGTCAACTACCCGACGAACGCCGTCTTCAAGGACACGGACAACGTCTGGGGCAGCGGCACCACGTCGGACACCGCGACCGCGGGCGTGGATGCCCACTACGGCCAGCAGGTGACGTACGACTATTACAAGAACATCCACGGCCGGAACGGCATCAACGGCACGGGTGGCACGGGCTACAGCCGGGTGCACTACGGCACGCGCTACAACAACGCCTTCTGGCAGGACAGCTGCTTCTGCATGACGTACGGCGATGGTGACGGCAGCACGTTCACCCCGCTGATCTCGCTGGATGTGGCCGGCCACGAGATGACCCACGGCGTGACGAGCCGCACCGCGGGCCTCGTCTACTCGGGCGAGTCCGGAGGCCTCAACGAGGCGACCAGCGACATCTTCGGATCGCTGGTGGAGTTCTACGCCGCCAACGCCGAGGACCCGGGCGACTTCCTCATCGGCGAGGAGATCTACACGCCTGCGAAGAGCGGGGATGCGCTGCGCTACATGCACAAGCCCTCGCTGGATGGCAAGTCGCCGGACTGCTACTCCAGCACCGTGGGCAGCCTCGATGTCCACGCCTCCAGTGGCATCGGCAACCACTTCTTCTACCTGCTGGCGCAGGGCTCCAACGCCAACCCGGCGAGCCCCACCTGCAACGGCGCGGCCGTGACGGGCATTGGCAAGGACAAAGCCGGGAAGATCTGGTACCGCGCGCTCACCGTGAAGATGACCTCGAGCACCAAGTACGCCGGTGCGCGCACGGCCACCCTCGCGGCGGCCACGGACCTCTACGGCGCAAACAGCACCGAGTACAACGCCGTGAACGCCGCCTGGGCGGCGGTCAACGTCAAGTAACGCCCGCTCCCGAAGGACGTGCGTCACGCGGGCCGGCTTCCCCTGGGAGGCCGGCCCGTTCGCATTTCAGACGACCCATGACGTGGGGCGCGAGCAACCCGTCCTGACAGGGAGGACGCGTCAGCAACCTCTGGTAGGGTGTGGACCTGGGAGGTTTGCGTGTCCGGTCCGCCTCGCAGGGTCGTTTGGCTGTGGATTCACCTGGTGGGAGCGGCCGCCCTGGCGCAACCCAGCTCCGAGAGCCTGCTCCCCGTGCGGCGGCTCACCCTGGCGGGCTCCCGCGACGTGCCCGAGGTGCGGCTGGCGCCGGGACGCCTCACCACGCTCCTGTTCGATGCGCCCCTGGAGGTGAACGCCCTGCGGCAGGTGGGGCGTACGTGGGGCTTCGAGCGCGTGGAGGTGGCGGAGCGCGCCCTGGTGCTGCTGCCCCGCCCAGGCAAGGCGGTGGCGGCGCGGATTCCGCTGACCGTGCGCTTCGCGGATGGCCAGCCCGAGGCGGGGCTGCCCCTGGTGCTGGTGATGGGCAGCGGGGAGGCGGAGGCGCGGGTGGAGGTGGCTCGGGGGCTTCTGCCCGGTTCGGAGGAGCGGGCCGAGCCGCAGGCTGCCGGAGAGGTGCCTGCGGCGGAGGGGGCGGCGCCGCGTGCGGAGGAGGGCGGGCTGATGGGGCTCATCTCCACGGGGCTTCTCGGGGAGCAGGGGATCCGGGCCATCCGGGTGGAGCCCGAGGACTGGGCTCCTCCGGGCATGACGGTGAGGGAGGCCCGGTTGTACGTGGCCACGGGGCGCATGGCGTTGGAGGTCACGCTCTTTTTGGAGCGAGGTGAGCCGCCCTGGGCTCCTGGGGAGGCCATCGTGGATCTCGGACAGTCCGAAAGGGCTGCTCCGCGGGCTGTAGCCCGGCTTTTGGAGGGGGCTGTGCTGCGGCCAGGGGACACCGCACGTCTCGTGGTGGAGTGGGATGCGCCCACAGGGCAGACAATCCCAGGCTGCTGGCTCAGCGTCCCGGAGCGGGGCGGTAAAAGGAGACTTCGGGTGAACGCATTGCCTTTGCAGCCCCGGTCGCCAGAGACGTCGAAGGGACGGAGGCAGCCATGAGGATGGATGGAACGACGGAGCCTCATCGTTCATCGCCGGGCATGGAGGTTCATCCGGACTATCTGGCACCTGGAACGGTCGTGAGTGGCTTCCGGCTGCTGCGTCATGTGGATTCCGGAGGCTATGGCAGTGTCTGGCTGGTAGAGAGCGTGGAGCGTCCGGGGGGCCGGTACGCCCTCAAGTTCAGCCTCCACTCTCCGGAAAACAACCCACGCGGCGATGCACGGGCCGCGCGCGAGCTGCAGCTGTTGCTCCAGGTCTCACACTCCAACGTGGTGCGCGTGGTGGCGCATGGGCGGTGGAAGGATCCCGAGGTGGGACTTCATTACGTCGTGCTGGAGTGGGTGGAAGGCGCCACGCTCCTGGAATGGGCACGGCATACCAACCCCTCCGTGCGGGAGGTGGTTCGCCTGTGCCAGAAGGTGGTGCTCGCACTCCAAGCAGCCCATGACGCAGGGGTTCTCCACCGGGATGTGAAGCCCGGCAATGTGCTCGTGCGGGAGGCGGACGGAGAGCCGTTCCTGGCGGACTTTGGTGCTGGAGAGGCCGGGGGAACAGGTGCTCTCACGCGAGCGGGCACACGTCCTTTCACCCCGCCTTACTGCAGTCCGCGGGTTCTGGCTTCTCAGCTTGAAGGGGCTGCACCCTACCGGTTCCGGCAGGTGGATGATTGGTACTCCGTGGGGGTGATGCTTTACGTGTTGCTCACGGAAGTGCTGCCCTTTCCGGAGGGTTTGCCGGATGCCGCGTTCGCGCAGCAGGTGGCACGGCAGCGCCCCGTTCCTCCGCATCGGATCAATTCCCGGGTTCCGCCCGGGCTGAGCTGGGTGGTGTTGAGGCTGCTCTCCAAGAACCCGCGGCGGCGCTACCAGGATGGGTATCGGCTCTGCGAGGCCCTGGAACGGGTGATGACACAGGCGGGGGCATGGGAGGCTCCCTTGTATGTGCCGCGGCCTATGAGGGCTCCGGAGATGGCCACGACGTTGCCCCCGACACCCGGTGATGGTGTGGTGGCGGAGGATGAGGCCGTGCGGGCGGCGCATGCGCTCAAGGCGGTCGAGGGGCACGAGGAGCAGCGGCGGGAGGCGGCACGCAATCAAAGGGACCTGTTGTTGTCCGCCCAGTCCCTGAGCGGGTGGGCGGGGTGGAAACGTGCCGCTGTCGTAGGGGGCCTCGTGATTCTGGCCGCAGGACTGTGGGCCGTGTGGAACCGGGCCGAGGCGCCGCCCAGCACTTTGCCTGGGGGGCCCTCCTCGCCTGGGGCGGCGGAATCGCGCGTTCTGCCCCAGGACTTGTCCTGGCCACTGCTCCCCACGCACCAAACTCCCGTGGCAGTCTCGCCGCTGCTCTCCGTGCCGTTCTCTTCTCCTGATGCTCCGCAGAAAGACAGTCCCGTGAAGAATTCTCCAGCATCTTCCCCCGCCGATCCTTCTTCTCTGCCGGGCAAGGCCATCCCCAAGCCCAAGAGCGTCAACAAGGGCGCGTTGTGCGCCGTGGCCGGCTTCATCGTGAGTTGTACAGGAGTGCCCGTGAGGCCAGAACCGCAAGCCTGTCCTCCCGAGGCGCTCAAGGCGATGGAGGCCATTGGCATCCGGGCAAGAGATGGCATGAATGTCCGGCTCAATTCCAATTACCCCCCTACCAACGGCAAAGATTCGGTCCCCTTTCGAATTGGTCCCATCGTGAGCTGGGTGGCCTCTGACCGCTATGAAGAGCTTCCGAGGGGGACCCGGCTGTTCGGGCATATCTGGGGCGGTGGCGGAGACCGGTTCTATATCCGCTATACGGAGGCCCAGTTGATCAAGGGTCCTCGCTTTCCTGTCTGCGCCGTGGCCGAAGATGGCACCGAGGGCGGTTTCGGGCTGGTCAAGGATTCTAGTTCCACCCAGGACACGTTCAAGCACACCAACATCGGGATCGCGACGTTCGTGGAAGCGTTCACCGAATAGGTGCGCGTGGCTTTTGTCAGCGTGTCATACTACCTTAGGGGTAGGCCACTTTTAGGTGACCGAACCGCTGGGTTCGAGGCGAAGGGTTGCCTCAGGAGCGCACGCATGTCCGCTGACCGCACCACCACCCCCGAGGGGGACATCCACTTGTTCACCGCGAATGGGGTTCACTACTCGCTGGTGAGAGAGCTGACGGGAGAGGGGCCGGGGGAGCGTGTCCTCGCGCAGCGCCATACCCCCGGCGGGCCAGGGGGCCTCGCGGTCATCAAGTGCCTGCCTCCCGCGGCCCGGATGGCGGAGCGCCGCCGGATGCTCGAAGAGGCCCAGGTGGCCCGGAGGCTGGACCATCCGGCCATCGCGCGGGTGCTGCACGTGGACACGCGGGCCCGGCGTCCCCTGGTGGTGATGGAGTACGTGGATGGCCTGGCGCTGGAGCAGGTGCTTCGCCGCGCCGTGCGGCGCCACAAGCCTGTGTCCGAGCGGTTCGCCGCCTATGTCATCGCGCAGGCTGCCGATGCGCTCCATTATGCGCACACGCTGAAGGACGGTCATGGGCGGCTCCTCCACCTCGTGCACCGGGACGTGAATCCCTCCACCCTCCGGATCAGCAAACACGGTGAGGTGAAGCTCACGGACTTCGGGGCGGTCTTCACGCGGCTGCCCGGCCGGCAGCGTACGCCCGCGCATACCCTGAAGGGCACCGTCGGCTACTCCGCGCCCGAAGTGCTGCGCCTGGGAACCCCGGAGGCCCGCTCGGACATCTTTTCCCTGGGCGTGGTGCTGGTGGAACTGCTGACCCATGTCCATGTGCTGGACTTGCCCTATGAGCGGCCGAGGATGCGCCTCTCAGGGGGCTTCCAGCGGTTGCTCGGAAAGCTCTGGCCCGAGAAGGGCGCCTGGGTGGATCCGGCCCGGCTCGGTGACCGGGCCTCGCGGCTTCATGCGAGGGACGTGGAGAAGGTGATGGCCGCCGTCTCCGAGCCGCTGCGGGCCGTGGCGCTTCGGGCGCTTCGCGTCGATCCGGCTGAGCGCCATGCCACCGCGGCGGCCATGCGGGATGCGCTGCGCGCGTTTCTGTCCGCCACGGGGCGGCCCTATGGACCGAGCGAGGCCGTGGAGGAGATCCGCGAGGTCATCTCCATGGCCTCCCAGGCGCGGGGGGAGATGGAGACCAGCCCCGAGTACGTCCCCCACGAGTTCCGGAACGGGCGCGCCGTGCGCCATTGAGGCGGTTTTACTTCACCAGTCGGGCTCGCAGAACCAAGGCGCACTAGACGAATACTGGCCGCAGCGGAAACCGGTGCCGCAAGCATCGGGAGCCTGCGGATCGCATGGGCGGCGGCAGACGACGAGAGAACACGTCAGGCCGTCTGGACATGCCTTTTCGTCAGGCTGGCATTGGGTGACGCAATCCATCCAGATCTTACCCACAGGCCCTGTTGCATCCAGCACCTTGCACTGCTGGTTCGCGGGACAGGAGCCCTGCTGACAGTTGCGGCCGTAGACGGTTGCACAAGCCGAGGAGCCTCGCTCGTAGCGGATGCACTGTTGGCCTGTGGGGCATCCTTGAGCTTCGCAAGTAGGCATGCAGAGGGGCTCTGCTGCCTCCTCGTCACAGAAAAAGCCTGAGGGACAATCCTCTTGGACTCCGGGACGGCAAGGCGTGCCGCACCAGCCACGCCTCCCACTGCATTGAAGGCCAGGCCCGCAGGCCGTTTGCGAATCCGCTGGTGTGTCGTTGCATCTTGCGCCGAGCGGGCGGGAGCCCACGGGAATGCAGAGCCGCACCAGGAGCCCTTTGCCCGTGGTAGAACTGTTGCGGCAGACGAGTCCTTCGGGGCAATCTCGATCCGTGCTGCATTGGCTGTCCGCGCAGTAAATCTGGCCAATGCGGCCATCGACGAGGCACCCCAGGGGCGGCTCGCAATCGGCGCTCAGCTTGCAACTCCGATGGTAGGTTCCCAACTGTGCCCGTGCTGCGGCGTCCAGCACAGGGCTGATGTGTTTTTCCTGTCGCTTGTGCAGAGCACTCGCCGGGTTTGTCAAGCTTCCTAGGAGCAGAATCAGGGGTAACGGTAGGAGGAAGGCCAAGCTTACACTCACCATTACTTGCCATCGGGACCGCCGCATTTCTTGAGGCACATGTTGCTCGTTGGGTCTTCACAGAACAGCTCAAATTCATCCTGAGTGCAGTTCGTTCGCAAGCGTTCCATCAAATCCTTGTGCACCGCGCGGTCGATGGTGCCCTCTCTTCCGAAGGAGTGGGGGCACGCCGTGGCTGTGGCGAGTGCCATCGCTCCTATGCCCACCGCTTTCCATTTCATTCGTTGATTTCCCCCGGGCCCGGGCTTCACCTTGCCCGAGGCTATCAAATGAAGAAGCCCGCCGTGAGCCTTCAGGGCTCAGGCGGGCTCCCGGGACTGCATGTTCAGGCGTTTAGGCCTTGTTGAGGGTCTCTTCGCGCAGCACCAGCATGGAGCGGCCGACGAGCTCAAACGTTCCGGTCTTCACCGGGCCCGTGGGCTTCGCGTCGTCCGAGGTGTCGAACTCGAGCACCCACTGGCGCCCCTCCGCCGCGGCCGGGATGGTGAAGCGCACCGGCTCATGGTGCGCGTTGAGCAACACCAGCAAGCCGTCGCCAATGACGCGCTGGCCCCGCTCGTCCAGCGTGGGAATGGCGTCTCCGCCCAGCTGGAATGCCAGCGACCGCACGAACGGCTTCTGCCAGTCCTCCGGGCTCATCTCCGTGCCGTCCGGCCGGTACCAGGTCAGGTCCTTGGAGCGCGAATCCCAGATGCGCTCGCCCTGGAAGAAGCGGCGGCGCTGCAACACGGGCTGCCGGTGCCGGAACTGGATGAGCCGCGAGCTGAACTCCAGGAGCGCCTTGCCGCGCGCATCCAGGTTCCAGTTCACCCACGACAGCTCGTTGTCCTGGCAGTAGGCGTTGTTGTTGCCCTTCTGCGTCCGGCCCATCTCGTCGCCCGCCACCAGCATGGGCACGCCCTGGGACAGGAAGAGCGTGGCCAGCAGGTTGCGCTTCTGCCGCTCGCGCAGGGCGATGATGTTCGCGTCCTCCGTCTCGCCCTCCACGCCGCAGTTCCAGGCCTGGTTGTCGTCCGCGCCGTCGCGGTTGTGCTCGCCGTTGGCCTCGTTGTGCTTGTGGCTGTAGGTGACCAGGTCGTGCAGCGTGAACCCGTCATGCGCGGTGACGAAGTTGATGGACGCCTGCGGACGGCGCTTCGCCTCCTGGAACATGTCCGAAGAGCCCGCCAGCCGGTGGCCCACCTCGCCCGCCTGGTTCTCGTCGCCCTTCCAGTAGCGGCGCAGCGCGTCCCGGTACTTGCCGTTCCACTCGCGCCACGGCGCCGGGAACTTGCCCACCTGGTAGCCGCCCATGCCCACGTCCCAGGGCTCCGCGATGAGCTTCACCCGGTTGAGCACCGGATCCTGGTTGATGATCTGGAACAGCGGCGCGTTCGGGCTGAACTCCCCCGCCGCCTGGCGCCCCAGCGTCGTGGCCAGGTCGAACCGGAACCCGTCCACGTGCATCTCCTCCACCCAGTAGCGCAGGGAGTCCACGATGAGCCGCGCGGCCTGCGGCAGCGAGGCATTCAGGCTGTTGCCGCACCCGGTGAAGTCCAGGTAGTAGCGCGGATCCGGCATCGTCCAGTAGTAGGCCGTGTTGTCGATGCCCTTGAGCGACAGCGTGGGCCCCATGTGGTTGCCCTCGCACGTGTGGTTGTACACGACGTCGAGCAGCACCTCGATGCCGGCCGCGTGCAGCGCCTTCACCATGGACTTGAACTCGGCCACCTGCGAGCCCGGCGTCCGGCGGCTGGCATAGCGCTGGTGGGGCGAGAAGTAGCAGAGCGTGCTGTAGCCCCAGTAGTTGGACAGGCCTTTGTCGTTGAGGAAGGAGTCGTCGGCCGCCTCTTGCACCGGCAGCAGCTCCACCGAGGTGACGCCCAGCTTGAGCAGGTGCTCGATGACGGCCGGGTGGGAGAGGCCCGCGTAGGTGCCCCGCTGGTGCTCGGGCACCGCTGGGTGCAGCATGGTGAGGCCGCGCACATGCGCCTCGTAGATGACCGTCTTACGCCAGGGGATCTCCGGGCGGTGGTCATTGCCCCAGTCGAAGAAGTCACTCACCACGACGCCCTTGGGCACGCCCGCAGCGCTGTCCTGCTCGTCGCGCGCCAGGTCCCCATCGGCATGGCCCAACGTGTAGCCGAACACCGGTTGCTTCCAGTCCACCTCGCCATGCAGCGCCTTGGCGTAGGGGTCCAACAGCAGCTTGTGCGGGTTGCAGCGGTGGCCCTTGGCGGGATCATACGGGCCATGCACCCGGAAGCCGTACAGCGTGCCGGGCTCCATCCCTGGGATGTAGCCGTGCCACACGAACTCCGTTACCTCGGGCAGATCAAAGCGGCCAATCTCCTTCGACGGATTCGCGGGATCGAAAACACACACCTCTACGCGCGACGCGACCTGCGAGTAGATCGCGAAATTCACGCCCGTTCCGTCGTACGTCGCTCCGCGGGGGTAAGGCCGTCCCGGGTATACGTCCATTGCCATCGGTTATCCGTTCCTCTTGCCGGATTGCGGCTGAATCTGGGGGGATGCGCCGTTGGGTTCAAGGCGAGTGTGCCCAGCGGGGCTGCGGGGTGTAGGGCGCCTGACACCCCATGGACGCGCGCCCGCCCCTGGCGCGTGTGCACGGGCCCCGGCACACCGTGCGGTCAGGCAGCCCAGGCCTGTTCCGGCCGGGAGGGCCCTTGGTGTTGGGCTGTCGGGAACCCAACTTTCCGCCACGGGAAAGCAAGGAGCCCGGAACCATGCGAAAGATCATTCTGTCGGCGGCCCTCGTGTTCACCCTGGGTCTTCCCCTGGCCAGTCACGGCCAGCAGGCGGGCGGAGGAGCGGGAACTGGGGCCGCTGGTTCCCCGGCGGGTGGAACGGGCACTTCGAGCAATGGCGCGGGCTCCACGGTGGGGGGCACGCAAACGCCGTCCACAGGTTCCTTCACGGTGCCTTCGCAGCCGCTGAACAGCCCAGGGCTGGGCACCGGCACTGGGAATGTGAACGGCCTCGGTCAGACGGGCGGTACCGGTGGCGCCGGGCAGGTGGGCTCGGGAACCGGGACGACGGGCTCCACCATCACCCAGCCTGGGACCGCGCCGGGAACGCCGGCCAGCATTCCTCCGCTGAGCGGAACCTCCACGGTGCCTGGGACGGGGCAGGTGGGTAGCACTCCGGTCGGCAGCACCCCGGTGGGGAACACCCCGGCCCCCAGCACGACGGGGACGGGCACGGGAGTGGGGGCGCCCGGGGGCGCTTCGACCCAGGGGACTCCCGGAGGCTCCGCGGCGCTCACCCCGCAGCAGGCCCAGGAAGAGATTGCCCGGTTACAGTCCGAGGTGCGGCGGCTCCAGGCGGAGGCCGATCGCAACCGGGATGAGGGCACGGGCGGCTCCGGCACGGTGGGGGACGATGCCGCCGTGGCCAGTGCGATCTTCGAGGGCCGGGTGAAGGATGTCTCTCAAAAGGTCATCGAGGTCATCGACTTCGAGACGGGCGAGCCCTATCTGCTGCGCGTGAATGATGATACTCGCGCCACCCGGGGCGCTCAGCGCATTCCCCTGGCCCGCATTCAAGAGGGCAGCCGCGTCCGCGCGTCCTTTGATTTGGTTTCCGGGGAGACGGTGGCCACCCACATTCAGGTCTTGAAGCGGCGCTGAGGGCCGTGCTCCCTCCCTGGCGTACAGGGGCAATGTCGGGTGGTGAAAACATCCGCCCGGCCATCGTCGTACGCCAGACGTCAATGCCTCAATTCGCGTGTACTCGACGTTTTCGCAGACGAAGGTGCAGCCCTGTTTTTCATCGGACGCCTTTGCGGCGCCCTTTTCCCAAAGGAAGCATCCACATGAAGCGCACCCTTCAGAGCCTCGTCATCGCTGGTTCCCTGGTTTGTGGTTCCGCTGCATTTGCTCAGGGCACCACCGCCCCGGCGGCCACCGCCAAGGCAGGTAAGGCCGGTGCAAAGGGCACGGTCGAGCACATGGGCGTCATCGTTCCCGCGGACGAGAAGGCCTATCTCGAGCGGCTCCACCATGCGAACCAGCAAGAGATCAAGCTGGGCCAGCTGGCCCAGCAGAACGCCCAGAACCCGGACGTGAAGGCTTTTGGCAGCCAGATGGTGAAGGAGCACACCGCCGCGGACGAGAAGCTGATGGCCTACGCGAAGGGCAAGAACCTGAAGCTGGCCGACCCCAAGCCGATGAACGACGTGGAGAAGAAGGCCATGAGCGCGGACAAGGCCTCCACGGAGAAGCTCCAGGCACTCAAGGGCATGCCGTTCGATTCGGCCTATATGGCCAACCAGCTCGGCACCCATGACATGGTGCTCGGCAAGCTGGCCGCGGGCCAGCAGGCCTTCAGCGGCGACGCCGAGGCCCTGGCGCTCATCAACGAGAACGCGCAGCACGTGGCCATGCACCGCCAGCAGGCCTACACCGTGCTCGGCAAGCTGGCCCCGCAGCCCAGCGCCGTGGGCGGCTCGGGCGATGCGCACATGAATCACAACATGGGCGCCGGCGCCAACGACATGAAGGGGACCCCTGGGGCGGCTGGCTCCACCGGCTCCACCGACATGAACAAGGGCACGCAGGGCATGAAGAAGTAAGCCGCCCTCGGCCCCGCAGCGCTTGCGCCGGTTCCCGTTTCCGGGGACCGGCGCTTGCCGTTTTCAGGCCGCGATGGCCCGGTCCAGCGAGCGCCAGGTGCCGAGCGCCCAGTCCTGCTCGTCCGGATCATCGAAGCTCACCACGCACAGCGCCCGGCGCGTGCCGGCGTGGCACAGCGCCGTGAGGCGGCACTCGCCCGGCTCCATGTGCAGCGAGGCCCGGCCGCTGACGCGCGCCCCGCGGTGCTCCAGCTCCAGCACCCGGCGCTCGGAGCTGGCCGGGGCGATGTCCTCCGCGTCCTCCAGCGGCACGAAGCGCACGCTGCGGCGGTGGTCTCTCGCCACCCAGCTTCCGTCTCCCAGCCGTTCCTCCGCCAGCGAGCCCGGGATGCGGATCTCCCAGCCCTCCGGCAGCGCCACGTGCACCGAGCCCCGGCGGTACCCGATGCGGGGGCCCTCGGGGGCGAGGGCCGCGCGGCGGCTCACCTCTTCGGCCAGCGTGCCGCCCAGGCCCAGGTACCCGAGCACCTCCTGCCACTCGCGCCACGGGTACTCCCGGGTGGGCTCCTCGCGCCACGCCTGCTCCAGCAGCTTCGCCACGTTGCGGTAGAGGCGCCGCTCCTCCTCCAGGAGCGGAGGCCGCCAGATGAGCTCCGTCCACAGCAGGCTCAGGGCCCGTCCCCGCCGCGAGGCCGCGTTCACGCCGGGCTTCCACCAGGGAAACACGTCCTGGCCGCGCTGGGGCTCCTCGCACACCGCCCGCAGCCACGCCTCGTCGCGGGGGCCCAGCGGGGTGAGCAGGGCGCCCGGGTGCTCGAACGCATGGCCAAAGCGCATGGAGAGCGCGAAGCCCGAGCGGCCCTGGCCGCGCAGCTCCAGCACCTGGGCGGCCACCTTGGAGAGCCACGTGAGCATCTGCTGCTCCACCGCCCCGGCATCGCCCGTGTGGAAGTAGCCCGTCGGGTCCCCCACGGCCGCCTCGGCGTCGCGGTCCGCCCAGGTGATGTGGAGTGCCTGGCCGAGCTGCTTCAGCACCTCGCACAGGTAGATGTGGTACCCGGGGCCCACCGCCGAGGTCTCCGCCGAGATGACCACCCGGGCCTGCCCCGCGGCCACCACGGACACCTCGCCCGCGGCCGGGTGCAGGCGCAGCAGCAGCATCGGCGCCCCCTGGGGGCCGTCGAGCCGGCGCGAGCCTTCCAGCCCTTCGCCCACGTTCTCCTGGAACCAACGCTCCACGCGCCGCAGCCAGGGCTCGGGAGCCTCGGGGGGAGAGAAGAACGCGTCTCCTCCGCCATATCGTCCTGCCAGCAGCAACCGGATGCTCATCTCGCCTCGCTCGGGGGTCGACCTGGGTTCGTCTGGAAGGAACGGCCTACCCGGGGAAGTTATGTCGGGCTTTGGGGCCGGGCGCCCGCTTTCCTGAAGGGGCGCTTTATTCCCAGGCGTTCATGGCTGGCTCTGGCCTGGAGGGTTGGGAGCCAGAGGGCAAGGGCTGTCCCGGAAGGGTGACTGGGCCCTTCTGGGGCACCACCTTGAAAGCAGAACCGTGAAACCCGGAGGACGTGCCATGAGCCAGAAAGACGTGCTGCATATTCCCATCCCGGAAGTGCCCGCCACCCGCCACACGGGCGGCTCGGAGGAGCGGCCGGAACATCCTCACCACGCCCCCATCATCCGGCCCTCGGAGGGCCCCGCCGGGACTCCGGCGCAGAGTGATGGGCCGCGCATCATCCATCCGCAGAGCTCGCCCAACTCCTATCCCGGCGTCGGCGTGAGCTGATGCGGGGAAAAAGGAAACGGCGTCCACGCCGGAGCGTGGACGCCGTGGAAGTCCTCAGAGGACCCAGCGGTTAGCGGGCCCCTTCGGCCGACTCCACGTCGTGCTCGATCGTGTCGTCATTCGGAGACAGGGACGAGTCCGTGGTCGAATCCGGCAGGCGGACGCCCTCGGGCGCGTCACCGGCCTCGTTCAGGCTGTCGTCGTTGATCATGCTGTTGTCCATGCCGGAGCCGCCGGTGCCCGGGCCCATGTCCGTGTCGGCGTCATGGTGGATGCCCGGCTCCATCTCGGAGTCCCGGATGCTCTCGTTCTGCGGCGTGCGCAGCGGATCCTCTTCCGGCATCCGGAGGTTGTCGTCGGAGGGCCGCATCTCGCTGCCGGAGCCGCCCGTGCCCGGAGGCGTGGCCGTCGTCCCGGTCGTCCCCGTGCTATCGGTCGCGGGCGGAGTGCTCATGGTGTCCGTCGCGGGTGTGGTGGTGCTTTCCGGACGGTCCATGGAACTGTTCGACTTACATCCCACGAACGTCAGCGTCCCCGCCAGCAGTCCCGCCACCAGTGCCTTGGTCTTGAGGCTCGTCATCGCTGTTCTCCCCGTTGAGTGTTTGTGTGGGTGCTTCGTTGCTGGCCGGGAACGTGGCCAGCAAATCCCACACGTGCAGCGGACGCTCGCCCGGCAGCCCGCTCTCCGGGACGGCATCCCCGGGCGCGCCTGCACTTCGGGAGGGGAGGGCTTGCGCGGCCCCGCGTCAGGGAGGCGTGGGGCCCGCCACGCTGGGCATCAGGTCCTCGCCGTCCGGCTGGGCCGGGGGCGGGCACCCCGTGAGGCGCATCAGCGTGGCGCCCACGTCCTCCGCGCGCGCGGTGGCCAGGCGCTGTCCGGTCGGCACGCCCGGGCCCGAGAGGACGTACGGGACGCGGAGCTGATCCGCACGCAGGCCGCCATGGCCCCCGCGGTAGTTGCCCACGATGAGCTCGTAGTCCGCGGCCAGGTCGTAGCCGGGGGCCGCCGTCACCACCAGGTCCCCCACGTCCGGGGCGTTCCCACCTCTAGCCCCTGCTTTGGGGCGTGGACCACCAGCGAATGTCCTGGCAGAGCCGCCCCCAGGAAACATCGCAGATGCCTGAGCCGCTTCTCACTGGCGGGCAGATGGTTGCCGTTTAGGACACGGACGCGGTAGCCCTTGGCCCAAGGACTCGGAGCCGCCTGCATCAGCTTGACCACTGGTTTCAGCCGCTGCTCGTTGCCGCGCCCCAGAGACGGCTCCATCCGGTTCACCTTGCCGTAGGGCGCGGCCAGCGAGGTGTCCACTTCCGGGGCCACACACAGTGGCGGGCGTAACCCCATTGCCTCCACCGACATCACCCCCACCACCGTGGAGAAGAGCAATTCCTTCGTATCCTACCGCTCCCGGTGCTCTTCAGAGAAAGAGAGCCTACCCACGTGGAACGGTCGGCTCGGTGTAACACCAACCACGCCATGATGCTAACGGGACTCTCTTTGACGAACCATTCAATCACCGCATCGGATGCCACTGCAAGCTTTCGGGCGAGCAACCAATCACGGAGAGTCACGACTACATCCGCCTATTTCATCAGAAGCGGCCATGGCGAATTACCGCCTGCTGCCTTGCATGTTCTTTGAGGCCTTGAAATAGATTTTTCGCTATGCCAATAGCGTTTGCTCAAGCTTTTTTTGATAACCATGTGAGGCAAAGAGGGAAGTGGATAGCGATGTTTTCGTAGCGAGCGCGAATAATCTCCGGTGTAAGGGCCAGCTTGTCGGCCAAGGTTCGCACGCGTGAGTCATCAACAGGAAGACGGGGGTCAATCCACAGTGATTTGGCGTCTCCTGTCCAAGAAAGGAGTTCTCGGTCTAAGTGGTCGCTACACGTTATGGCAAAAGCCTCAGTTGCTGCCCGTCGGATGGTTTGATCCGGGTCATTGTGCATGGTGAGGAGCATTGAGGTCCGAGCATCGCCACGGTTTCGTAAAAGTGCTTTGGCGATACCTCGTCGGATGGCCGGATCAGCGTGCTTAAGGCCTTTTCCTACAAACTCGGTGGCGGAAGGATCAGGGTTTTTCACAAGTGCTGTTGAGGCCTGTAGCCGTATGTTCCGAGAAGTTATTCTTTCCCACAGGGCCTGCACTGCCCTGGGGTCAGGTATGTTTCCGAGGGCGCTGATTATCGCATATGGCTCAGCGTCGTCGGGATGCTTGAGCATGCGGAGTAACAGTTCAATGCCTCGGCGGTCGTGGTTTGTTCCGATGAATTCGACTGCCTTGGATTTGATCCGGAGCGAAGGATCGGAAAGCCGCTCAAGGATCGCATCGTCTGTTATGCATGTTGGCTTAAGTGCAAACAGAGACCAGTACACAACTTCATGGTCGGCTGATTCGTCAGCAATGAATTCCAGAAGTCGACGCTGGTTCGCATGGTTTGGCTTCCAGAAGCCATGTTCGCTCATCCATCCGAGTGCCCATGTTGCTGCGTGTCTGACAGGCACAGAACTTTCGAGCATTGAAAGTAGAGCGTTGCATGCCTCAGTGACGTGTTGGAACTGGGGATTGTCTGCGTAGGGGAGGCTCTTTTGAAACGCCAGTTGCATTAGGTGCAGAGCGCTTGCAATGGCGCGATGTACATCTCCTGATTGAAGTGCCGCAAGTTGGTCAACCAAAAGAGTTTGCAGTGGATCTTTTTTGTGCCTGAGATGGCGCACTTCGGCAACTAGGCCTCCAAGATCACTGCGCCTATCCCAAGAGCTGGTCATAAACTCAGTGACAAGTTCTTTTTCGAATTGGTGCGACCATTCGGAGTTGGCTAGCTCCAGTGCCGCGCGATAAAAAAGCGTGTCTCGGGCGCCATGGCCGTAAATATCTCCAGATTGAAAATAGGTGACGACTTGGTGCAATACAGAAAGTGCAGTCTCCTCTCGGACGCTTGGCTCATCGGCTAGGCATTCCATTGCCAGAATGGCTCGAGGACGGGCCGTTACCGTCTCATCTTCATGGTCGCGAGCGTTTAGGATAGCCAAAAGAGTAGTGTCGATATCGGCACTATCACGGCGGCATCCGACGCAAAGTCGTAGGGCTTCTCGCCAGTTCTCTGTGACAGCAATCTCTGGTTGCTCTAGTTGATCTAATAAGTCCTCTTGAAGGTTGACAGGCGCCGTCTGTCCAGCCAGCCGTGAGACGACTTCGTCGCGCGGGGCGTTAGTAGGATTGGCAAAGCGTCCGTATGCCAGCGCTCGGCCTGCCATATACTCTTGGAAAGTGAGGTGACGGAACTCGAAGACTGGTACTTCGATTCCTTCGTATACCTCTCGACCTGTTTCGACGACGAGGCCAGTACGTCTCTCAAGCAGACGAAGGAACTCCTCTGGAGAGTGGTTGGCTGCTCGTCTCTGTTGTGGAAACTCCTGGCGCATCTGTACAAGCAGATCAAGAATTTCACCTTCGCGTAGGCGTTGCACTCCGCGGTCGCACATGGAATATGCAAGATATTCAAGCTGTGGCAGTGCTTCTTCAGGGTCGAGCGGCGCATCTTGTTCACTCCTCCAGCGGAGGAGCACCTTGACTGCCTCGTAATAAAGTTCAGCGCGTCGACTCGGAAGTTGCCCTACTTGGCGCTTTACGAGTGCTGTTGTCGTGAGTAGCATGGCATTGCCTGTGAGTTGCTCAATGCGCTCACTGCTATGGATTGCCTTGATTAAGTCTGCAGTCGATCTATCGCGCCGTTCAGTCGGTTCGGTTAAGGCGCACCACCTGCGTGCGAAGTCATCTTTCTCTGCTCTTCCGAGGTCAGCCACTGAGACGTGGTCGAAGCTACGGCCAATTCGATAGCCCATCTCGCGATAGCCGACAATGCGCGAGGTCACGACAATTGGTGCTTTACTAAAAGTTACCCGGAGTTGTTCAAGCTGTTGACAAAAATTGGCACGGGCGCGCGGATCGGCGATCTCGTCGAGCCCATCAATTAAAAGAAGTGCGTCTCCAGCGTCGAGTTTCTCCCTGAGCATTTCTAGAAGAGCAGTGGTTTCGTCTTCGGCCATCCCTGTTTTGCGGAGAACGTGCTGGAGGATCGTTTCAAGAGACCCTTGGATACAATTTTGGTCTAGGTCGCGGCATCGAATGAGAACCGGTAGCCAGTCCTCTTCTGGCAGCGTTTCGACATCTGGGAGATCTTTGAATGCCGGATCGTGCTTCAGTCTTAGGAGATAGGCGGTAGCAAGCCATCTGAGTAAGGTTGTCTTGCCCGCGCCGGGATCTCCCAGTACGACAAGTCGGCGTACTTCTCGTAATCGCTCGCCGAGTGTTACAATTCGTAATGACTTGTCTGACCGATCTGACGTGTAAGAATCTTTGCTTCGGCGGCCTGCTGCGTGAAGCCGAAAGTTCGCGCGACGCTCTTCAATTCTTGTGAGCTCGGCCTCATGAGGAATGATGTCTTCCCTTCTTCCTGTTTCAACCTCTACGCATACGTGCACGGACACGAAAAGTCGTCGCAGTTCAAGGGTTCGTGTTGCTAGGTGGCGATCACCGTCGGGCAGATTTGCCAGATCTACAATGTCGCATGAGTCAAGAGCGAGCGAGCGGTAACGGTCGAGCGCACGTTGTCTGCGGTTACCCGCCCTAAGTGCGATAGCGTGATCCTCGCTTAACGGATAATGCTTCTGCAATGCCTTGATCAAGGCTCTTGTTGCAGTGTCTGGATCTTTCCAATACTCAGCCACAACTTCATCCGCAGCCAATAAGTCCGTGTACACCTTCGGCTGCATGCGGACGACGAAGATCTTCGCACCGTTCTTCCTCGCCGCTTGCGTGAGCTCGTTCGCCCAGCCAGTGCCGACGGCAGCGACGGTTGCACACACAACAACAGGTCCACCAAGAGAGAGTACGCTCGACGCTGCTGCTAAAATAGAGTCGCCAACGAGGACTGTACCTCGGTGTGCGACTTCGTAGCCTGCCGCACGAAGCGGCTCAGCTAGTTGCTCTGCGCGATCTTCTTCGTCTTCAGCGTGTGCGATGAGGATCTTCCATCTTTCCGATGTCATCGAATCGCCTTAAGCAACTGCGTAAGACCGTCTGCCCAGTTGTGTACAAGATCTGCGTATTTGAGGTGCTCTAAAATTATTGGTGGAGGACCCCCGCTAAGGTTCACCGGGAGTAACTTGACCTTTTTCCCATTGAGTTGGCGCGTGCGGAATGATTCCCATTCTTCCGCCGTCCAAGGAGAGTTGACACCATGTGCCGAGTAGCAGAGCACTAGGTATTCGGCGTCGCGTAGACCTTCTCCCATTTTCCCAAGGATTGAATCGCCAATCCCAATTTCCCAGTCATCAAGCCATACTGTATGTCCTGCTGCTTGAAGTTCGCTCGCTAAGCGCGTCGCGAGTGCCATGTCCGCAGTACGGTGGCTAATGAAAACTTTTGCCATGTCCGCATCTCCTGTCGCGCAGGGCCTATTGTCCCAATTGGTCAGAGTTGCATGATTCTGCGGGCTAATAGGTTGGCGACACTTGCCTTCCTGAGGGTTTAGTAATTGAAATGGGCTACTGGTTTGTTTTTCAAGATGCTGTATGCCTTCACGGGGATTTTAATCAGTGGAGTTGTGGTAGATGTGGACGGGTTAAAAAGCTCTCTTGGGTAGAGAGCTTTTAAGGGGCTTTCAGGGAGGCGTTGGACCCGCCACGCTGGGCATCAGGTCCTCGCCGTCCGGCTGGGCCGGGGGCGGGCACCCCGTGAGGCGCATCAGCGTGGCGCCCACGTCCTCCGCGCGCGCGGTGGCCAGGCGCTGGCCGGCCGGCACGCCCGGGCCCGAGAGGATGTACGGGACGCGGAGCTGATCCGCCCGCAGGCCACCGTGGCCCCCGCGGTAGTTGCCCACGATGAGCTCGTAGTCGGCGGCCAGGTCATAGCCGGGGGCCGCCGTCACCACCAGGTCCCCCACGTCCGGGGCGCTCATCAGCCGGTGCAGCCGCACCACCGCGTCCGGGAAGCCCGTGGTGTGCGTGGCCTGGAGCCAGTCGCGTGCGCTGCGCGGCTGCCCGTCACACAGCCCCCGGGTGGCCTCGCTCTGGGCGTAGCCCAGCGGGTCCTCGCCCTCGCAGGCATAGGCCAGCCCGCCGTCGCGCGGGGTGATGCGGGCCTCGCCCGTGCGGGAGAAGAGGCGCACCTCGCCCGAGGCGTCCGCGCGCGTCACCACCAGCTCCACGCCCTCCACCTTCCGCAGCACCTCCACCACGTTCACGGCGGTGCCGCCCCGGTGCGGGGCCTGCTGGAAGGCCGTGCCCGGCGCCGCGCGGGTCTTCCACGCCTCCGCGCCCTGGGCGCCTTCCGCGCGCAGGTACACGTAGTTCATCGTGTTGCCGTTCACCGCGAGGATGACGTCGGTGTCCTGCCAGGTGGAGACGGGCTCATCGAGCCGCGTGCGGCTCAGGTTGGTGGCCTCGCCGCGCCAGGCGCTCAGCCCCGCCTGTCCCAGGGCCTGGCGCAGGTCCACGTTGTGCTTCACGTCCGTCACGCCGTGGTCGGAGATGATGGCGTAGACGCGGTGCTCCTCCTGGCCCAGGCGCCGGCTCTCCTCGCGGTAGCGGCCAATGAGCGCGTCCGCGTGCCGCACCAGCGCCACGTACGTCTCGTCCGTGCCGGCGATGTGCTGGCGCGCATCCGGCGTGGCCAGGGTGAGCCACTGCACCTTGGGCTGGAAGGCCAGGTCCTTCATGGCCAGCTCCACCGTCTGCGTCTCGGCGGCGAACCAGTCCGGCAGGAAGCGGGGGCCCAGCCAGGGCGTGCCCGCAAGGAAGCGCAGCACCCCGTACTGCTCCTGGTACTTGGCGATGCTGAAGGCCCAGCCGAGAATCTCGTTCCGCACCACGCCCCGGTTGGCGTAGCTGTTCACCGAGAAGGAGTGCTGGCCGGGGAAGCACTCGAAGAGCGTGCGCGGCTCGGACACCATGTCCTGGTTCATGGCGACGTTGGTGCGGCCCACGTAGTTGCGGAAGTTGCCCTCCTGCGCCTCGCGGCGGAACCAGCGCAGCCCCAGCACCCCGCTGTGCACCGCGTCGCGGCCGGTGAGGAACGGGTAGAAGCCGTAGCCCGTCATGCTGGGGAACGCCGCGATGCCGTCCTCCACGTAGAGCCCCGACTCCATCAGCCGGGCGATGTTGGGCAGGCGGCCCGCCGCCAGCTCCCGCTGGAACACCTCCTGCGACAGCCCGTCCACCAGGAAGAAGGTGAGGTAGGGCGGATCCGCGGGGCGTCCCCGGGGGGGAGGAGGGCGCAGCATGTAGGTGACTCCCAGGAGCACGAGTCCGGCAAGCAGGCTGAACCGGAGCCAGCGGCGAGGCTTCTTCATGTGGGGCCGGAAGAAAGCATGCCTCCGGTGGATATGTCAGGGTGCTGACGGCAGCCTGGCCAGGGCTCCGTCCCCCGCCTGCCCCCCGTGTGGGTTTCGTTGACTCACGGGGGCAGCCTCGACATGTTGGGGGGCCTCCATTGCGCGGTTTTGGACAAAAGAGCGGACTTCATGAGTGACAAGCGGTTGAGTGAGCGGTTCGAGACGGCCATCGGCGCCCTCGCCGCACGGAACCACCGCAAGCCCTGGCAGGCCCTGTTGCTGGCCGGGGTGCTGGTGGCGGTGGGTTCCTTCCTGGCGGGCAAGCTGACGCTCAACGCGGACCTGACCGCGCTCCTGCCCCGCTCCTTCTCCAGCGTCCAGGACCTGGAGAAGCTGCGCAAGCGCTTCGGTGGCCAGGGCAACGTGGTGGTGGCGGGGCTGGGCGCGGAGCCCGAGGCCCTCAAGCGCTTCGCCGATGACATGGCGCCCCGGCTCGCCCAGCTCTCGGAAGTCCGCTACGTCAACTACCAGCGGCCCCGCGCCTTCTTCGAGGAGCACGCGCTCTATTACGTGGATGTGCCGGACCTGAGGACGATTCAGGAGCGCATCGACGCGCGCATCCTGTGGGAGAAGCAGCAGGCCAACCCGCTCTTCGTCCGGCTGGACGAGGAGCCCGCGCCCTCCCTGGACTTCTCCGACATCGAGCAGAAGTACACGGGCGGCGCCAGCCAGCGCTTCGCGGGCACGGGCTCGGGGCAGGGCTCGGCGGCGGGGGAGCTGTACTACCTGGATCCCGAGGAGCGCATGGTGGTGCTGCTGCTCAAGCCCAAGGGCAGCTCCGCGGACCTGAACTACGCCAAGAAGGTGGTGGGCCAGGTGGAAGAGTTCCTCGCCCAGCAGGACCTGTCCAAGTACGGGCCCGGCTTCACCACGGCCATCACCGGCAACTACAAGAAGAAGATCGACCAGCAGAAGGTCATCACCGGAGACCTCGGGCGCGCCTCGGGCATCGCGCTGGTGCTGCTCGTGCTGTACCTGGCCTTCCACTTCCGCAGCGCCTGGAGCGTGGCCTTCACGATGGCGCCCGTGGTGGCGAGCCTCTCGTGGACGTACGGCTTCGTGGGCGCGGTGTACGGGCAGGTGAACCTGCTCACGGGCTTCCTGGGCGCGGTGCTGGGCGGCCTGGGCGTGGAGCACGGCATCCACCTGCTGGGGCGCTATGCCACGCTGCGCTCGGAGGGGCAGGACTCGCTGGCGGCGGTGCGCGAGTCGTTCCGCCACACGGGCTTCTCGGCGCTCATCGCCGCGGTGGTGGCGGCGCTCACGTTCCTGAGCCTCTCCATCTCCGAGTTCATCGCCTTCCGCGAGTTCGGCGTCATCGCGGCGATCGGCATGGTGCTGAGCATCGTCTCGTACGTGCTCATCCTGCCGGCGATGCTGGGGCTGGCCTCGCGCCTGGGGTGGACGCCGGGCGTGCACGAGGCGTCCGCGGGGCCCCTGGCCGTGCTGGCGCGCTGGCTGCCGCAGCACTACCGCGCGGTGTCCATCGTCGTGGGCGTGGGCATGGTGGCGCTCATCAGCCAGGCGTGGCGCGTGAGCTTCAACTACGACTCGACGAAGCTCGATGACGTGTCGCTGCCGTCGGTGCGGCTGGACCGGCGCATGGACAAGATCCTGGGCTACTCGCAGTCCCCGGTGGTGGTGCTCACCGACACCCAGGCGCAGGAGCTCGAGGTGGTGCGCGAGCTCAAGGCGCGCAAGGAGAAGCAGGGCAAGGACTCCACCATCGACTTCGTGGGCTCGGTGGCGGACCTGGTGCCCGGGAAGCAGCAGGAGAAGCAGGCGATTCTCCAGGCCATTCACCGGAAGCTGGAGGGGTTGGATCTCTCCCGGCTGTCCGACACCGTGCGGCCCGACGTGGAGCGCGCGCTGAAGATGTCGGCCGCCCAGCCCTTCGACCGCTCGACGCTGCCCGACGCGGTGCGCCGGCAGTTCGAGGGGATGAACGGGGGGGATGCGGGCGGCGTGGTGCTGGTGTACGCGGCGGTGAACCTCGCGGACGGCGCGGGCACGCGGCGCTTCGCCAAGGAAGTGCGGGGGCTGCAGCTGCCGGATGGCTCCAACGTCTCGGCCACGGGCGAGTCGCTCATCCTGGCGGACATCCTGGACATGGTGGCGCACGACGGGCCGGAGATTCTCGCCGCCGCGGTGCTGTCGGTGCTCGTGGCGATGTGGATCACCCTGGGCCGGCTGCGCACGGCGCTCATCTGCATGATGCCCACGCTGGTGTCCGTGGCGGGGCTCGTGGGGCTGATGGCCATCCTGGACCTGCAGTTCAACTACCTGAACCTGGTGGTGCTGCCGGTGCTGGTGGGCACCACGGTGGATGCAGGCGTGCACCTGGTGCAGCGCCTGGGCGAGCCGGACAGCGACTTCATCAGCGTGTACGCGGAGACGGGCCGGGCCATCACCGGCGGCCTGCTGACGAGCGCCATCGGCTTTTTGGCGCTCATCCTGGCGCGGCACCCGGGGCTCAACTCCATCGGCACCCTGGCCAACCTGGGCTTCGGGGTGAACATCCTCATCGTGCTGGTGGGCTTCCCGGCCTTCCTGCTGCTGGTGGAGCGCTGGCGGCGCAAGCACCACGTGGTGGAGGAGGGCGTGCCTCCGGCCGAGGAGGGCGCCGCGGGCCACCAGTAGCGGCCGGAGTCCTGAAAGGGACTTGATGGGCTGGGTGCAAGCACATCCACCCATGGAGTAGGGTTGTGGGCAGAGGGTTGCCCATGAACACGACGCTGCCGGTGCTGGAGCCGGATCCCGCCTCGCTGCCCCTGGGGACGAAGGTGGGCCCCTGGCGGGTAACGGGCTGGAGGGGCCGAGGCACCTCCGGCACGGTGTACCGGGTGCAGCGTGAGGGCGAGGCGGGGCTGTACGCGCTGAAGCTGGCGCTGCACGTGGGGGATGAGCGCTTCGAGCGCGAGGCGTCGCTCCTGCGGCGCATCCGCTCGGCCTACGTGCCGGTGCTCCACGGGCAGGGGCTGTGGCAGCACCGCCGCGGGGTGTTTCCCTACCTGGTGATGCAGTGGGTGGAGGGGGTGCCGCTCTACGAGTGGACGGCGAGCCACCAGGCCTCCTCCCGGCAGGCCCTGCGCGTGCTGGCGCGGGTGGCCCAGGCGCTGGAGGCCACGCACGAGGCGGGCGGCGTTCACCGGGACGTGAAGGGCGACAACATCCTGGTGCAGGGCCCGGATGGCCACCCGTACCTGATGGACTTCGGGGCGGGGGACTTCCGGGGCGCGGCGACGCTGACGTGGCAGGTGCTGCCGCCGGGGACCTCCGCCTACCGCAGCCCCGAGGCGTGGGCGTTCCAGGAGCTGTTCTGGCGCCACCCCACCGCCCGGTACGCGGCCAGCCCGTGTGATGACCTGTTCGCGCTGGGCATCACCGCGTACCGAATGGTGACCGGGGAGTACCCGCCGCCCACCGAGCCGGAAGAGGCGGGCGCAGAGGTGTGGGCACAGGAGGGCCCCGGCCCCCAGCCCCCGAGCGCGCTCAACCCCCGGGTGAGTCCGGAGCTGGATGCGCTGGTGTTGCGGCTGTGCGCGGTGTCGGCGCTGGAGCGCTTCAAGGGCAGCGCGCGGCAGGCGGCGCAGGCCCTGGAGGAGGCGGCGCAGCGGGCGGGGCCGGGCGCGGACCGGGCGCTGGAGGTGCGGGTGGCGGAGGTGCCCGGGTGGGCGAAGCGGGAGAACGGCGGGGCGTGGGAGGTGCACCGCGCCTCACCCGCCCCGCTGCCGGCCGAGTCCGGCCCGGGGCCCTCGGGGCGGATGTGGCCCGCCGTGCTGGAGGGCATGTGGGCGGTGAGCGTGCTGGGGGTGGTGGTGGGGTTGTTGGCTGCGCCCGTGCTCCGGGGGTGGGGCGCCCGGGCCGAGGAGGACGCCCGGGAGCGCTGGGACGGGGACAGCCGGGATGGGGGCGTGACGGCGATGGGGGACAGCGCGGCGATGAGCCCGGTGGCCTTCACCGCGCCCATGGAGACCCCCCGCTTGAACCCGGGGCTGGGGTTGCCGATCCCCGAGCGTCCCTTTCTGGGACAGCGCCGGCCGCCGTGCAACCGCAACGGCGAGGTCGAGATCCGCGGCGGGTGTTGGTACGCCCTGCGAGACGCCAATCAGCCGTGTAAAGAAGATGCCTATGACTGGAAGGGCGCCTGCTACCTGCCGTCCTTTCCGGCCCAGCGGTCTCCCACGTCCGAGCATCCCTAACCGTCCCTGAAGGCCCCATGCGTTCCTCTTCCGCGAAGTTCCTGGCGCTGCTCTGCGGCGCTTCCACCGTGCTGGGCTGCAAGTCCCAGGAGGACCCTCCGGCCCCTCCGGCGGACCTGCTGCACGTTGCCTCGCCGGACTGGCGGGATCAGATCCTCTACTTCGTCATGACGGACCGGTTCGCCAACGGGAACCCGGGCAACGACGACCAGGGCGCGGGCGAGTACGGCCCCCAGGAGGAGGCCCGCTACAGCGGCGGCGACCTGGAGGGGATTGTCTCCCGGCTCGACTACATCCAGGGGCTGGGTGCCACCGCCGTGTGGGTGACGCCGCCCGTGGCCAACCAGTGGTGGGATCCGCTCGTCAACTACGGCGGCTACCACGGCTACTGGGCCCGGAACTTCATGGAGGTGGATGCGCACCTGGGCACGCTCGAGGACTACCGGAGCCTGTCCCGCGCGCTTCATGGGCGCGGCATGTACCTGGTGCAGGACATCGTGCTCAACCACATGGCCAACTGCTTCCGCTACGTGGCGTACGAGGCGGACCACGTGGAGCGGCACGTTCAGCTCAACACCGGGGCGAAGCCCGCGTGTGGCCCCTCGCAGGCGCCCTTCGACCAGTGGGACCCCACGAACCCCGCGCACCGGCAGGCGGGCATCTTCCACTGGACGCCGAGCATCCTCGACTACCAGAACCCCGAGCAGGAGCTGAACTGGCAGCTGTCGGATCTCGATGATCTCAACACCTCGAACCCCGCGGTGACGGCGGCCCTCAAGGACAGCTACAACTTCTGGATCCGCGAGGCGGGGGTGGACGGCTTCCGCGTGGACACCGTCTTCTATGTGCCCCCGGACCTCTTCAAGGACTTCCTCTTCTCGAAGGACCCCGCGCACCCCGGCGTGCTCGAAACGGCCCGGGGCCTGGGCAAGGTGGGCTTCCTGGCCTTCGGCGAGGGCTTCGCCAGCGACAAGCCCTTCGAGGACACGCTGTCGCGCAAGGTGGCCTCGTACATGGACGACCCGGTGACGGGCGAGGCGCTGCTGCCGGGCATGCTCCAGTTTCCGCTGTACCGCACCGCGGGGGATGTCTTCGCCCGGGGCCACCCCACCTCGGAGCTGGCGCACCGCCTGACGAATGCCCGGGAGGTGTTCTCCCGGCCGCACCTGATGCCCACGTTCCTGGACAACCACGATGTGGACCGCTTCCGGGCGGGGGGCTCGGAGGCGGCCCTCCGGCAGGCGCTCGTGTTCATGATGACGGTGCCGGGCATCCCGGTCATCTATTACGGCACCGAGCAGGACTTCACCGGCCGCCGGAGCGCCATGTTCCAGGCGGGCTTCGAGTCCGGCGGCCGGGACCGCTTCGACACCTCCGCCCCGCTCTACACCTTCATCCAGGAGCTGACCGCGCTGCGCAAGGCGCACGCCGTCTTCCGCCGGGGCGAGCCCACGGTGCTGCGGCAGAACGGCGTTCGCGGCGGCGTGTTCGCCTACAAGATGGAGGGGGAGGGCGAGGTGGCCTTCGTCCTCTTCAACACCTCGGATGAGGAGACGCTGCTCGACAACCTGGAGACGGGCCTGCCCGAGGGCTCCGGGCTGGCGCTGCTCGCGAGCGTGAATGGTGGCACGGAGGCCACGGTGGGCCCCCAGGGCCGCCTGTCCCTGAAGCTGCCCGCGCGCGCGGTGCGAGTCTTCCGCCCCAGTGGCCAGGGGACACCGGTCCCCCCTGCCAGTGCTCGCATCGCCTTGAACACCGCCAGCGGCGGCACGGTGTCCCAGGACTTCGAGCTGTCCGGCACCGCGGTGGGGGTGTCCTCGCTCCGGGTGGTGGTGGACGGGGCGCTGGGCCCGGCGAACGAGGTGACGGTGGGGCCGGATGGCACCTGGCGCACCGTCATCAGCGTGGCCAGCATGGTGGACCCCTCCGTCGAGCACTCCCTGGTGGCGTGGTCCGAGGCCGCCGGGGTGCTCTCCGAGACGCTCACCTTCCGGGTGTCCCGCACCTTCGTGCCGCTGCTGACCCACGAGGATCCCGCGAACGATGACACCGGCCCCGAGGGCCGTTACCGCTACCCGTCCGATCTCTCCTGGGGCAGCAACCACCAGGGCGACTTCCGCCGGGTGACGCTGCTGGGCTCGGGCAACGTGCTGAAGCTCGCCTTCCAGATGCCGCGCGTCACCACGGAGTGGAACCCGCAGAACGGGTTCGACCATGTGGCCTTCACGGTCTTCATCGATGTGCCCGGCCGCGAGGGCCTCACGGTGATGCCGCAGCAGAACAGCACGCTGCCCGCCGGGATGAACTGGGACTACCGGATCCGCGCCCACGGCTGGTCCAACGCGCTCTTCTCCACGGACGGGGCCTCGGCCACGAACGAGGGCTCCCCGGTGTCCCCGGCCGCGGCCCTGGAGGTGGACGCGGCCTCGGGCACCGTCTTCTTCACCCTGCCGGGCGAGCTGTTCGCAGGGCGGAGCAGCCTGAGCGGCGTGAAGGTGTACGCCACCACCTGGGACTATGACGGGGGCTACCGGCCGCTCGTGCCGGGGACCGAGCAGTGGAAGTTCGGGGGCGGGGACGGCGCCGTGGATCCGCTCGTGCTGGACCGCACGCCCGTGCTGACGGTGCCCTGAGCCCTGGGCCGGCCGCTCAGCGCTTGCGGACCTCGGCGCTGAGCTCCGGACGGTGGTTCAGGGTCTGGAACACGACGCAGTAGCGCTCGGTGAGCTTCAGGAGTTGGTCGATCTTCTCCTGGGGCGCATCGGTGTCGAGCTCGAATGAGAGCCGGATGGCCTTGAAGCCCACCGGCGCGGTCTTGTCCACGCCCAGCGTGCCCCGGAAGTCGAGGTCCCCTTCGGCCCGCACCGTGCCCTGGCGCAGCGGAATCTCCAGCGCCGTGGAGACGGCCTTGAGCGTCACCCCCGCACACGCCACGAGCGCCTCCAGGAGCATGTCCCCCGAGCACAGCTCGAGGCCCGAGCCGCCCGTGGCCGGGTGCAGCCCCGCGGCCGCGAGCGCCCGGCCCGTCTCCACCTTGCAGGCGATGGACTGGCTGTCGAGCGTGCCCTGCGCCTTGAGGGTGACGACCGCCGCGGCCGGTTCGGCGCGGTACTTGTCCTTGAGGGGGGCCTGGAGGGCGCGGAGTTCCGTCGAGTTCATGGGGCGAATCCTTGAGGTGAGGGAAAAGGGTGACAGGGGCCGGGCCTCAAGCCCAGGGTTGAGTGTCCAGCACCTTGCCCCGGGGCGACTCCCGGTAGAAGGCGAGCAGGTCCTGCGGAGTCGTTTCCTTGGGGGAGAACGTGGTGGCCTCCGGGTGCTCCGCCCACTGCATGCAGCGGACGATGGACTCGCTGCAGAACATGGCCTGCGAGGACTGGGAGGGATTGCGCCACTTGCGCTTCAGCCAGCGCCCGAGCTGCACGAGCGACTGGCCGAACAGCCCCTGGAAGTCGTAGGCGCTGCCCACCCACTCGCCCAGCTTGATGAAGCCCAGCTCCAGCACGTGCACGGGCTCGATGAGCGCGACGATGCGGTTGGAGGCCACGAAGCGCTGCCAGGTGATGAGCCGGAAGCCCAGCTCGTGGGACTCCAGCACCATGTCGCACTGGAAGTCGTCATCCCAGTACAGGAAGAAGCAGTGGCTGCACTCGCTGCCGGTGAAGCGCCGGACCAGCCACGAGACGGGGTTGAAGTGTCGAGGCGTCGAAAAGCCCAAGAGGGTGGGCTTTCCCTGCGAAATGGCCGTGGGGATGTTCATGCCGCTCCTGACCGCGGAGGGGCAGTCTATCCCAGGCGGGCCCGGGCTTGCTCCGGCGGGGACGTCCAGGCGCTGGTGAAGTCCGCGAGCCCCTCCAGCTGCCGGTCGTTCAGCGTCGACTGCCAGCGGGCCTTGCGCAGCTTCCGGTAGGCCTCGTGCGCCTCCCAGCCCCGCGCCACCATCACCGCCAGCCCCATGAGGGGGCCCCGGCCCACGCCGTGCTCGCAGTGGGCATAGAGCCGCCCGCCGGCCGCCACCCGGGGCAGGGCCCACTCCACGCCCTGCCGGAGCTGCGCCACCGAGGGCGGGTAGCGGTCCACCACCGGCAGCCGCAACAGCTCGATGCCGAGGGCCGCCAGCGCCGCCTCGTCGTCACAGCGCTCGGCGCGCAAGTCGATGACCGCGGTGATGCCCCGGGCCGCCAGCGCCCCGTACTGCGCGCGCGACACCGAGCCGCCCACCCACAGCCAGTCCTCCACCTGGGAGATGTTCAGCCCCTGCCCGGGCAGCTTCGTGGTCCACTCCACCACGCGCGCCACCGAGCGCAGCACCTGCTTGCGCACCCAGCCGCGCACACCCGGCACGTGGTGCACATCCCTCAACAACGACACACTCACGGGTCAAGCCCCCCGGTCCGCTCAGCTCTCATCCTGCGTCACTTCCATCAGCCCCTCCAGGGGCGGCTGCCCCGGGCGCTCCAGCACCGCCCGCATGACGTACGTCACCGGCGAGCCCACCACGGACTTCACCAGGCTGCCCAGGAGGCCCAGGTCCTGCACGGGCGCGTTGCGGATCAGCAGCGCGGTGGAGCGCAGCGTCCACGTCTCCCCGCCGGCGTTCACCTCCGCCTGCCACCGGGCGGCCTTGGACTTGCCCTCGTCCACGCGGTGCAGCACGAAGCGCTCCATCGGCTGGGGCTCCGCGCCCTCGGTCCACTGGTACATGGGGCCGAACTCGCCGCCAAACCCCTCGCGGCCCAGGAGCAGCACCGTCTCCCCGCCGCGCAGCGAGCGGAAGCGCACCCAACTGCGCGCCAGCTTCGCCGGCACCACCGTGGAGTGCGAGTGGTCGCCGTAGCCGCCGCCCGAGAGCACCAGGGGCGCCGGGGCGCCGGGCAGTTGCAGCGTCACCTTCACCGGGCTGGAGGACAAGAGCACCTGGTGGCGCCAGCGCCCGTTGCCCATCACCACCTCGGCGCCCGGCGGCGTGCGGGGCGCGAGCGGCTCGTCGAACACGATGCGGATGAGCCCCCCGTCCAGCGGCAGCGTCAGGTGCGTGCCGTTGCCCGAGTGCAGCGTGCACGCGCCCACCTTGAGCGTGTTGGTGTCCTTGTCGTAGCCCCAGTCATCGCCCCCCACGCGGGTGGAGGGGGCCCACGTCTTCTTGCCCGGGCGCACGACGGTGGCCCGGCAGATGCCGTGGCGGCTGCCCGGGCCAATGTTCGTCACCGAGAACTGCGCCGAGAGGAACGTCCCATCCTCCAGGTCCGTCATGAAGCTGAAGCTCTCCCCGTAGTTGTCACTCGAGGAGGGCAGAGGCTCCAGCACAGGTCCCGCCGCCGCCAGCCACGGCAGCGTCAGGAGGGCCAGGAGGGACAGCCGGGACAGTCTCTCATGCCGCATGCGGGCGCTCCATGAGCGCCTCCGGCGGGTCATTGAAGACGTAGTCCCGCTGAAGGGGGAGATTCCACGCGAAATACACCGCCCCGCGTGCCAGCCACCATCCCAGGGTATACGCCAGCTGCGGGTGCAGCGTGAGCAGCGCCACGCCTCCCGCGTTCAACATCGCGCTGGTGGCACTCACCAGCGTGTACCGCGCCACCTGCGGGGCCACCGCGCCCCGGCTCCGGAAGGTGATCAGCCGGTTGAGGGTGTAGTTCACCACCCCGCCCAGCACGCAGCCCAGCGCCGTGGCCGCCACCGGGGAGAACTTCAGCCCCTCCACCATGCCCAGCACCGCGCCGAAGTCCACCGCCGTGGCGATGGCGCCCGCCGCGGCGTTGAAGCCGAACAGGGACAGGCCCGAGCGCTTCTTCGGGGTGGCCGGCGGCGGCGCCAGCGCGTTGACGAGCGTGCGGAAGCGCGAGAGCGCCGTCACGTTGCTCATCACCGCCACGAACACCATGCCGATGACGGCCAGCCAGTGGATGGGGTGCTTCTGCTCCGGGAACCAGATGGCCTCGAAGATGGGCGAGAGCGCCACGCCGGCGCCCAGGAAGAGCACCCGCTCCAGGCGCTGCATGGCCCCGCCGCGGATGTTGATGCCCAGGCCTTCCCCACGGGCGCGCACGTACGGCACGAGCGAGGTGCCCAGCAGCGCCATCAGCACCGGCAGGAGCACCCACGTGTCCCGGTAGTACCAGGCCAGGCCCATGAGCATGGCCGAGTCCACGTACCGGTCCAGCACCGAGTCCAGCGCGGCGCCGGCGGGGTTGGCCTCCTTGCGCAGCCGGGCGATGCGCCCGTCCATCACGTCCAGGATGCCGGCCGCCAGGAACAGCCAGCCGCCCAGCGCGAAGCGCCCCGCGGCCACCGCCACGCCGGAGGACACCCCGAGCAGGCCCGAGAGCATGGACAGCGCGTTGGCCGGCAGCCCCGAGCGGTACACCACCGCCCACAGCGGCTGGATGATCCAGAAGAAGTAGTGCCGCAGGAACATGCCCACCAGCACGGTGCTGCCGCGCTTGAGCGTCTCCTCGTCCTGGGGCACGCCCTTGAAGAGGCAACGGATGGAGAACACCAGCAGGCCGCCAATGAAGTAGGCGCTCGCCAGCATCGCTGGCGCCAGCGCCGTCCAGATGCGGGCGCTGGGCGAGAGGTCTCCCTGAATCCACGACACGAGGGTGTCAAACACGGCTGTCTCCTCCGGGCAGGAGAGGTGCGGGCGCGATGGCCGGAGATTCACGCCGGGAAAATGCAAACTCCACTAACGCGCATGCCAGCAGCGCCGCCACCACACCGCCCACCACATCCAGAATGTAGTGATGCTGCAGGTACAGTGCCGAGAAGGCCACCAGGCCCGCGAAGGCCGCTGCCCCCACGCGCCACGCCCGCCCCAGGCTCCACAGCTGCCAGGTCATCATCACGGGGTAGGCGACGTGCAGCGAGGGCATGGCTCCAAAGACGTTGGGGCTGCGTGCGTAGAATTTCGCGAAGTAGTTGATGCCCAGCAGCGCGTCGAAACGCGCCGTTCCAGCCGGGCTGGGGGCGGCCAAGAGGTCCACGGGACCATGGCCATACTGCATCACGTACCAGGGCGGGGCGGCGGGGTAGACCATGTAGGTGATGACCCCGATGAAGTTGACCGCCAGAAACGCCCAGCAAGCCTGGCCGAAGCGCGGGTGCTTGCGGAAGAAGAACAGCAGGACGACGAGGATGACCTCGTAGATGTAGGCCGCGTAGGAGAAGCCGCACAGCAGGTCCAGCACCGGGTGGGTGCGGGTGGCGAAGTACGCGGGCCACGTGGTGTCACCGGGGGCGGGAAAGAGCGCGTGCTCCAGGTCCCACAAGTCCCCTGAGTGCACGGGCCCCCGCAGGCTCAACCAGAGCCACTGGTTGTCCATGAGCATGCCGGTGAACCAGAGCGCCAGGCCGCCCCGCAGCAGGAAGGACCGTGACGAGGGGCCAGCCCAGGCCAGCCCCACGATCAACAGGTCCGCCGCGACGTGCTCCCAGCGCAGCCGGCCCACCGCCATGACGAAGAGGAGCTGGCCCACCCCCAACAGGGTGATGAGCCAGGGCACCCACTTCGCATCGGCGCTATTTGACGAGCGGGAGGTCATCTCCGTAATAGTCGAGTCCGAGGTGGGTGATGGGCTCCTCGCCCGCGACGACGCGCAGCGTGTTCTTCAGCTTCGTCAGCTGGATGAACAGGTCGTGCTCCGGCTGCAGGCCCGGCTGCGCCATCGGGCTCTTGAAGTAGAACGACATCCACTCCTGGATGCCCTTCCACTCCAGGCGCTTGGCCAGGTCCATGAACAGCGCGATGTCCAGCACCAGCGGCGCGGCCAGGATGGAGTCGCGGCACAGGAAGTTGATCTTCAGCTGCATGGGGTAGTTCAGCCAGCCGAAGATGTCGATGTTGTCCCACCCCTCCTTCGCGTCGCCGCGCGGCGGGTAGTAGTGGATGGAGACCTTGTGGCTCACCTTGCCGTAGAGCTCCGGGTAGAGCTCCGGCTGCAGGATGGTGTCCAGCACGCCCGACTTGGTGACTTCCTTGGCCTTGAAGGCCGCCGGATCATCCAGCACCTCGCCGTCGCGGTTGCCCAGGATGTTGGTGGAGAACCACCCCTCCAGGCCCAGCATGCGCGCCTTGAGCGACGGGGCGATGACCGTCTTCATCATCGTCTGGCCGCTCTTGAGGTCACGTCCCGCCACCGGCACGTTCTCCTGGCGCGAGAGCTCCTGCAGCGCCGGGGTGTCCACCGAGGTGTTCGGCGTGGCGTTGGCGAAGGGCACGCCCTCCTTCAGGGCCGCGTACGCGTAGAGCAGCGTGGGGTTGATGGACGCGTCGTTCGCATCCAGCGCCTTCTCCAGCGCCGCGAGCGACTGCGTGGCCGCAGGGGTGCCCGTGAAGGTCTCCACCGAGGCGCAGACGATCATCACCGCGCGCTTGGCCCCGAGCTCCTTCTTGAAGTCGCGGATGTCCTGGCGCAGCGCCTCGATGCTCTCGCGGTGCGTCTTCGTGTCCTTGATGTGGTTGGCGGTGATGCGGCGCACGAACTCGGGGTTGTGCACGCCCTTCTTGGGGACGATCTTCTCCAGGGCGGGGCGCACCAGCTCCTGGTGCTCCTTGGTCAGCACGCCGGAGCGCTCGGCCACCTGCGCCGCGTTCTCGCTGATGATGTCCCAGGCGCCAAACACGACGTCGTTCAGGGAGGTAAGGGGCACCAGCTCGTTGAGCTTCACCGTGCGCCCATCGGTCCGCTTGCCCAGGCGCGCCGTGCCCATCTGAGTCAGCGAACCCACCGGCAGGCCCTTGTTCTGGCGCACCAGTTCGACGCCCGCGATGAGCGTGGTGGAGACCGCACCGAGACCCGGCAGCAGAATCGCCAGCTTGCCCTCGGGCTTGGAGACTGCCCTGACCTTCTTATCCATGTGGTGGCTTCCTTCAGACGGCGGACGCGGCCCGCCCTATCGCAGTCTCGAGTCCGCAGAAGCGGCTGGCCCCGGCCTGGCACGGTCCCCCGCAAGGGGGAAACTCTCGAACGCGGATGGTTGATACTCTAAAGCGTTTGGAAGTTCAACGCCGCGTCGTTACCACGATTTCAACGAGAATCCATGGGGGGTGCCGCGATTCTTTCCGCTCCGGCCAGAGGATCAGGAGAAACGGGTCCACCCCGCCTCCGGGCAGGCCTGAAGCAGGCCTTTTTCCCGGAGGCTTGGAAGCCTTTTGCTTACACCTTGTGAAAAATGGACTCAGTGCATGGAGGGGGTGGAGCTCCCCGCAACATCCACCTTCTGGTGATCTCCCGGTTTGTATGTATCTCCGGTGAGCGTGGCCTTCACGAAGCCGATGAGCTGCACCATGCGGCTGTTGGGCGTGTCCCAGTACTCGGCCTTCTCCACGGTGATGCACAGCAGCGACAGCTCGGGGTCCTCCAGCCCTTCCGGGAACCAGGCCTTGAGCGTCGGATCCCACAGCTGGGCCGCCTTCGCCTTGTCAGTCACCAGCTGGCAGCGGCCGCTCACCGACACGAAGCGCGACTTGGAGGGCTCCGAGTACGCGAGGCTCACGTGGTGGTCGTGCTCCACCTCGTCCACCTTGGCCGAGTGCTCGCGGGTGAAGAACCAGAGCTTGCCGTCGAACGGGCGGTTCTGGGTCCACATGGGCCGCGAGCGCAAGCTGCCGTCCTCCTCCACCGTCGTCATCATCGCGACCTTGATGTCTTGGATCAGCTCCCCCAGGTGCGCGACCACGTCCTGCTCCGTCTTGTTGGCCATTCCATGCCTCCCGGCTGTGACGGTAAGCAGCCGCGTGGGGGTGAGGAACCCTCTGACAGGCGGGTGATGGCTGGAGGGAAAGCGGCCAGGCGGACAGGCCCTTCCATGAAGGCTGGGTTGCACCGCAGGGGACGTGATAGGGAGGCCGCCCGCCTGACAGGGCCCCCGCTGGAGAGGCCCGGGAGACCGCACATGCTGCAGACGCCGATGAACGAGTGGATTCTCAAAGCCGTGCAGATCGAAACCGCGCTGCTGGCCCTGGGAGAAATCGAGCTGCCCGAGCAGGTGCATGGCCTCCAGAACGAGGCGCGCGACAAGGTGCGCGCCCTGCTGAATGCGTGGAAGGGGCGCAAGCCCGCCGAGGAGAAGCGCGAGTGGAAGCAGGAGAAGTTCCCGGGCGGCGCGCCGCAGGACGAGGAGCTCGCCGGCATGGTGAAGGAGCTGAAGAAGGAGTCCGCGGACTTCACCGTGTACCGCTACACGAGCGGCAAGGACACCGTGGAGACGCTGGTGGCCGACACGCAGGCGTGGATGGTGGCCGGTGGCGAGTACTACTACGGGCAGTGGGACGAGGAGGAGCAGGTGCTCGAGGTGGGGCGTGATGACGAGCACGACGAGCCGGGCTCGGGGCTGGTGCTGAAGCTCACCGGGGAGCTGGTGCACACCTTCTCCGACGAGGCCTGAGCACGCCCATGGCCAAGCGTTCCTTCGAGGAGTCCCAGGCGGAGGGTGGCGCCCACCACCGGCTGGCCCAGCTCGCCGGCCAGTACGAGGGCACGACGCGGCTGTGGTTCGAGCCGGACCGGCTCGCCGATGAGTCCCCGTGCCGCGGCACCCTGCGCCCCGTGGCCGGGGGGCGGTTCCTGCTGCACGAGTACGAGGGTTCGTTCCAGGGCAAGCCGCTCTCCGGCATGGCCTTCATCGCCTACCACCTGGACATGGACCGCTACGAGGTGGCGTGGCTCGACAGCTTCCACACCGGCACCTCCCTGATGTTCTCCACGGGGGCGGGCTCCAGCCCGGGGCTCGCCGTGCTGGGCAGCTACGGGGCGCCCTCGGGGCCGCCGTGGGGCTGGCGCACGGAGATTCACCAGCCCAGCGCGGATGCGCTCGTCATCACCCACTACAACATCCCGCCCGAGGGCCAGGGGCCGGAGAGCAAGGCCGTGGAGACGGTGTACCGCCGCGTGTCCGCCCCCTGAGGCCGCGCGCGGGCGGGGCTACCAGCGCACGATGTATGCGCAGAGGGGGCCGCCCCGCTCGCGGCACTGCTGCGGCTCGTGGGTCACGTGGACGAAGAACGAGTCCTTGGGCCGGAAGCGCTCGGTCATGGCTTCGATGACGCCTTCGTCCATCTGGCACGGGTAGGGGTTGTCGCACACCAGGCGCCCGGTCCGGTTGCCCTGGGACGTGTAGGCGTAGCCGCCGATGTCTCCCGTGCCCCGGTGGCTCGCCTTGTAGGCGGCGTCGATGGCGCGCAGCGCGGCCTCGATGGAGTCCACCGGGGTGGGGAACGGCACATGGTCGGGCAGATGCCGCCCGACGGTCTTCATCGTGTTCGGGCCGATCTGCACGAGGATGGTGCGCATCGAGGCGAGCACCGCGCCCAGCGGATACCAGGCGTCGCGCTCCACCGGGGCGATGCCGTGTCCGGCCAGGAGCTTCACGGTCTTGTCCTGGACGAGCCGCATCGCGGACAGCAAGGCCATGAGGGCCCGGCCACTGACTTCGATCTGGGCCAGCGGTGGGGCCGGCGGCGTCATGGGGCACTCGGGTGAGGAAGGCGTTGCGCGGGATTGAAGCGGCTCGACGCCCGCCATGCAATGGCTGGCTTGGGCGGGGGTGCGCCTTCCACCCACGGCACGTCAGGGCTTCACGCTATGAATAAAACGCACGCTTGCCCGCTCTACGGGCTCCGAGTTTTCCGAGGAGGCTGTGTGCAACGACGCGTTGGGAAGGCAGTGATTGGCATGGTGGCCATGATGGGCGCCGTGGGCTGTGGAACGCCGGAGGAGCCGGCGGACACCTCGCTGGCGGAGAGCCTCCAGGCCGTGGCCGTGACGGACGGCCCGGACTTCATCGTGAAGAGCGTGAAGGGGCCCGTGAGCATGCAGGACGGCGCGGATTTCACCGCCACGGTGACGGTGTGTAACCAGGGCACTCAGGGAGGCCACACGGAGATCGGCCTGTACCTCTCCGTGGATGCGGTCATCAGCGTGCCCACGAACCCGGGGCCCTACACGGATCAGCCCGCGGGGATGGCGCCGTCGGACTTCCTGGAGCCGGGCGCCTGCCAGACGCTGAGCGTGCCAGGGCACGCCCTGGTGTTCACCGAAGGGGCCTACTACCTGGGCGCCGCTGCGGATCCGCTCGGGTACGTTCCGGAGATCCGGGAGACCAACAACACCCGGACGGGCAACCGCCTGGGCATCGGGGCCGCGCCGGACTTCATCATCTCGGACGTCTCGGGGCCCGCCAGTGCCCAGTTCAGCGAGCCCTTCACCGCCTCCATCCGGGTGTGCAACCAGGGCACCGTGTCCCGGGGCACCGAGGTGGCGCTCTACCTGTCCGAGGACACGGTCATCTCGGTTCCGCAGTCTCCCAGCCCGTATACGGATCAGTTCCTGGGCGCGGTGGTGGTCGATAGCCTGGAGCCAGGGGCATGCCGGACCGTGTCCGTGCCGGCGGCCGCCGCCTTGAGTGCCGAGGAAGGGGCGTATTACCTGGGCGCCGTGGCGGATCCGGGCAATGGCGAGACCGAGTTCCTCGAGGACAACAACGCCAAGGCAGGCAGCCGCCTGGGCCTGGGCCAGCGGCCCGACTTCATCGTCTCCAAGCTCACGGGGCCCGCCAGCGCCGAGGTGGGCCAGCCATTCGTGGCCTCGGTGACGGTGTGCAACCAGGGCACGGAGGGCGGCGAGACCGATGTGACGCTGTACCTCTCCGAGGACAAGGTCATCACCGCGTCCACCCCGGAGCAGCCGGGCGATGCGCTCGTGGCACCGCCCCAGACCGCGGGCTGGCTGGAGCCGGGACAGTGCCGGGCCCTGTCCATGCCCGCCCAGGCGGGCGGGGTGCCCGAGGGCGCGTATTACCTGGGGGCCGTGGTGAATGGGTACCACGGTTCTCCCGAGCTCATCGCGGACAACAACACCAAGGTGGGCAACCGGTTCGGTGTGGGCGTGGGGGCTGACTTCGTCGTCACCCAGGTGAGCGGGCCCACGGGCGCCGAGCGGCATGCGGGCATCACCGCCTCGGTGACGGTGTGCAACCAGGGGACGCGCCATGGCGCCACGGAGGTGGAGGTGTATCTGTCCACGGACACCTCCATCACGGTGGCGCACCCGCCGGGGCCTGCCTCGGATTTCCTGCTGGGAGGGACCTCCTTGCCCGAGATGGAACCGGGTCAGTGCCAGACGGTGGCCGTGCAGGGGCAGGCGCCTTTTGATGGCGCGTACCACCTGGGCGCCGCGGTGGATCCGTGGAACACCTTCACCGAGCTCATCGAGGACAACAACGTGAAGGTGGGCAGCCGGGTGGGCGTGGGCGACGCGCCGGACTTCGTCGTGACCCAGGTGAGTGGCCCGGCGAGCATCGCGCCCGGGGAGGACTTCCAGGCCGCGGTGACGGTGTGCAACCAGGGCACGCGCGGCGGCGGCACCGATGTGGCGCTGGTCCTGTCCCAGGACACGGTCATCACCGTGAGTCAGTTCCCGTCCGGAGGAGAGGATGCGTGGGTGGGCCAGGCGTGGGTGGAGCACCTCCAGCCCGGCATGTGCCAGACGGTGTCCGTGCAGGGGATGGCCCACGTCGCTCAGCGCCGCGCCGCCTACCTGGGCGCCGTGGTGAATCCGTACCAGGGCCTCGAGGAGCTGATCCGCGACAACAACACGAAGGTGGGCTCCCAGGTGGGCATTGGCCATGGGCCCGACTTCGTCGTCACCAAGGTGACCGGGCCCTCCCGCGTGACGCGGGACATGCCCCTGTCGGCCTCGGTGACGGTGTGCAACCAGGGCACGAGCGGCGGCCACACCGACGTGGCGCTGTACCTGTCCGAGGATGCCATCCTCACCCCGCCGTCGCCCTACCGGCCGTCGTGGGAGCCGCAGGTGGCGCACCAGTTCACCAACTACCTCGAGCCGGGGGGCTGCCAGGTGCTGTCCCTGCTGGGCAGCGTGTGGGTGGAGCCGGGTGCCTACTACCTCGCGGCCCTGGCCAACTCCCAGCAGTGGGACGGCGAGCTGCTCCAGGACAACAACACCAAGGTGGGCAAGACCGTCTCCATCACCCACTGAGGGCGCATGGAGCGCCCCGGGCTCACGGCCGGGGTGCCTCCTGCGCGGGGCCCTGCTGCACGTAGGGCCCCAGCGCCCCGGGGTACTCGCGCAGCAGCCCCTCCGGGGCGCTCACCTTCTGGCCGGTCACCATCGCCTGGAGCATCAGGGCATTCACCACGCCCTTGCCCCGGGCGTGGTTGTTGGTGATGACGTACACGTCCTGCACCCGCGGGTGCTGGGCGATCTCCTTCGTGCGCTCGGCCCACGGGGCCAGCTCCCCGGCCGAGTAGAGGTAGTCGTAGCGCTCGATGGGCGCCGCGCCCTGCCGGAACCAGTCCTTGGCGTTGCGCCCGTGCACGCGCACGTAGCCCACCGCCGCGGTGGCCCGGGCGCTGGGGGCCAGCGAGTTCTTGAACAGCGGCTGGTCAATGTTCACGAAGCCCAGCCCCCGCTCTACCAGCTCCGCGTAGTACGAGGGCTCGTTCCACGAGGCGTGCCGCACCTCCAGCACCAGCGGCAGCCCCTCGAACGCGCCCACGAGCCCGTCCACCCAGTCCCGGCTCTCCGGGGTGTTGCGGAAGGACCAGGGGAACTGCACCAGCACCGCCCCCAGCCGCCCCGCCGCGTGCAGCACGCCGAGTCCTACACGCGCCCACCTCACCTCCTCCGCCGTCCAGGGCGAGGTGCGCTCGTGGGTGAAGCGCCGCCAGAGTTTCGCGGTGAAGCGGAAGTGCGGATTGGCCTCCGTGCGTTCCAGCCACACGTGGGCGTTGTGGGGGCTGATGGGCCGGTAAAAGGAGGTATTGATTTCAACCGCATCGAACAGTGAGGCCATGGCCTCCAGTGGCTGGAAACCCTTGGGCTTGGGCTTCGGATAGACGAGCCCTTCCCAGTCCTTATATGTCCACCCCGCGGGGCCAAACCGGACCATGGGTCCTCCCTCCGGGGCCGCTCCGGCGGCCTCCGGCTTACAAGGTAAGCACGGGGGCACCTCTTCCTACCGCAGGGGGTGGGGGTTCCGGGGAAGCCGGGGATGTTTACTTATTCAATGTCGGAGAGCCCGAAAGGTCCTCCTGCTCGGGCCGCTTCCGACGCACTGTGTCTGATGCGCAACCCCTGGCCCGTCCGCCCCCGAGCGGTCATGATCCAGCGGCGTTACAGTGTCTCAATAGAGTTTTGCTGGTCGGCTGTGTCTGGTGGTCGGTTTAACCTACGTTTGTCCACATTCACCCTGTGCAGACACAAGGCGCTGAAAACCCATGAACGAGCGGCTCAATGTCCTGGTGGTGGATGACGAGTACCCGGTCCTCGTCACCGCGGCCGCCATTCTCTCCGAGGATTTCCGGGTGATGACGGCCACGAACGCGGACGCGGCGATGAAGCTGCTCTCGCAGCACACGTTCGACGTGCTGTGCACGGACTTCAACATGCCGGGCCGCAACGGCATCCAGCTGTTGCGCGAGGCCACCGCCGCCCAGCCGCACCTGTCGGGCGTGCTCGTCACCGGCCACCGCGAGTACCTGGAGAAGCGCGACAAGTATGATGCGCAGGGGCTCTACTACCTGCTCATCAAGCCCTACCAGCCCTCGCAGCTCGTGGACTTGATTCACCGCGCGGCGGAGTCCTCGCGGCTCAAGCGGATGATGAGCTCGCTGTCGAGCGAGCTGGGCGCCTGGAAGCGGGTGCTGTGAGATGGAGAAGGGAAGGCCCCCGGCGCGCCCGCGGTGGGTGCTCGCCGTGCTGGGCGTGGTGTGGTGCGGGGCGGTGCTGGGCGGGATGACGGCGCTGGCGCGCTACTCGAACACCGCGGGCCCCGTGGCCGAGCCGCCCGCGCGCCTGCCCCCGGACAGCGCGCTGCGCGCCGCGCCGGGCCGTTTCCTGCTGGTGATGCTGGCGCACCCGATGTGCCCGTGTACCCGCGCGAGCCTCACGGAGCTGGAGGCGGTGATGGCGCACGCGGGCGGGCGCGCGGACGCGCACGTGCTCTTCCTGCGCCCCGAGCGCGCGGAGGCCGGGTGGGAGGAGGGCGCGCTGTGGCAGCGCGCCGCGGCCATTCCCGGCGTCACCGTGCACAAGGACGCAGGGGGCGTGGAGGCCCAGCGCTTTGGGGCCACCACCTCGGGCCACGTGGTGCTCTTCGATGAGGCGGGGCGCCTGCGCTTCAGCGGCGGCATCACCGGCTCGCGGGGCCACGAGGGCCACAACTCCGGCCGGGCCGCGGTCGAGGCGCTGCTCCGCGCGGAGGAGGGCCGGGCGCGGCACCCCGTCTACGGCTGTGCCCTGGAGGATGCCGCGCCGCTCGTCGCCGGAGGCTCCACGCCATGAGTGCCGTTCAGGCAGTGCCCACGGCGGAGCCGCGGCTGGAGGAGCGCACCCACCGGCTCTTCACCCAGCACCAGCAAGAGGTGTGGCGGTGGGTGGACCGGCTCTTCGCGGGCCTGATGGCCGGGCAGTGGGTGGTGGCCATCGCGCTGGCGCTCTTCGTCTCGCCGTACGGGTGGGCAGGGCGCGCGCGAGAGCTGCACGTGCACGTGTACGCGGCGGTGTTCCTCGGCGGGGCGCTCAGCGCGTTTCCCATCTGCCTGGTGTGGCTGCGCCCGGGCACGGTGCTCACCCGGCACGTGGTGGCCGTCTCCCAGCTGCTCTGGTCCTCGCTGCTCATCCACCTGACCGGGGGCCGCATCGAGACGCACTTCCACATCTTCGGCTCGCTGGCCTTCCTGGCCTTCTACCGGGACTGGCCCGTGCTCATGAGCGCCACGGGCGTGGTGGTGGTGGACCACCTGCTGCGCGGCCTGTTCTGGCCCGAGTCCATCTACGGCGCGGTCAACCCCCAGGAGTGGCGCTTCCTGGAGCACTCGGTGTGGGTGGCCTTCATCGACCTGGTGCTCATCCGCTCGTGCGTGGGCGGGCAGCGGGAGCTGTGGCAGAGCGCCGGGCGCCAGGCGGCCGCGGAGCTGGCCACGGAGCGCGAGCACGAGAAGTCGCTCGCGCTGGACCGGGCGCTCCAGGAGCTGTGCGCCGCGCAGGAGCAGGCCGTGCGGGTGGGCAAGCTGGCCGCCGTGGGGCAACTGGCCGCCAGCGTGGGCCACGAGCTGCGCAACCCCCTGGCCGCCGTGCGCAACGCGCACTCCTACCTGGCCAAGCGCCTGGCCAAGCCCGAGCAGGCGGTGGGCGATGCGCGCGTGCCGCAGCTCCTGGGGTTGATGGACCGGGAGCTGGGCAACTGCGCGCGCATCATCTCGGACCTGCTGGACTTCGCGCGCGAGCGCCCGCTGAGCCTCCAGCCCTGCCCCTTGAAGCCATTGGTGGAGGAGGCCGTGGGTGTGGTACCTCCCCGGGAGTCCGTGCGCGTCCTCAATCAGGTTCCCGAGCAGTTGCCCGTGCCGATGCTGGACCGGGAGCAGTTCCGCCAGGTGCTCATCAACCTGGTGCAGAACGCGGTGGAGTCCATTCCGGCGGACCGTCCCGGGCAGGTGGTGGTCCGCGCCGAGGGCGGGGAGGGCGGCACGCTGTTCGTGCGCGTGGTGGACAACGGCGAGGGCATTCCGGCCAACGTGTTGCCCCACATCTTCGAGCCGCTGTTCACCACCAAGGCCAAGGGCACGGGGCTGGGGCTGGCCATCGTCGCCAGCCGGGTGGAGCGGCACGGGGGCAGCCTGCACGTGGCGAGCGAGCGGGGGCAGGGCAGCGAGTTCATCATCCAGCTGCCGGTGGTGGCGGCCCAGGCCGCTTGAGGGGGACGGACGTGAGCGCGGCGAGCATCCTGGTGGTGGACGACGAGGAGTCCCTGCGAATCACGCTGGCGGCCAACCTGGAGCTGGAGGGGCACGAGGTGCTGGAGGCCTCCAGCGGCGAGGAGGCCTTGCGCGTGGTGCGCGCGCGGCCCGTGGACGTGGTGCTCACGGACATCCGCATGCCCGGGCTGCATGGCGTGGAGCTGCACCGCCACCTGCGGCGCGAGCACCCCGGGCTGCCCGTGGTGCTGATGACGGCCTTCGCCCAGGAGAGTTTGATCAACGACGCGCTCGCCGAGGGCGCCTTCACCGTGCTGCCCAAGCCCTTCGATGTGGAGCACCTCCTGGGCACGCTGCGGCGCGCGGCGCGGGCCCCCGGGGTGCTGGTGGTGGATGACACAGAGGAGGTGGCCGAGGCCACCGTGGAGGGCTTGCGCCTGTGCGGGGTGAGCGCGCAGGCCGTCTATGACGGGGACGCGGCGCTGGAGCGCGTGCGCTCGGGGCGCTTCGATGTCTGCGTGGTGGACCTGGTGATGCCGGGCATGACGGGCGCGGAGATGGTGGAGAAGGTGCGCGGCACGGGCCTGGACATGGGCGTCATCGCCGTCTCGGGACACGATGTGCCACAGATGATGCGGGAGGTGGCCGCGCTCGGAGACGTGGCCTGCATGCGCAAGCCCATCTCCGTGCGCGAGCTGGCCCAGGCCATCGCGCGGACCCGCGGCCGGCCGTGGGGAAGGAGCTGACGTGGACGAGCACACGCAAGCGCTGCGGGGCCATGAGCGCGCGGTGGTGGCCGAGGTCGTCACCTCCGTGCTGCGCCACAACCTGCGCAACCGCTTCTCCAGCATCCGCAACGCCTCCTACTACCTCATGCGCAAGGCCCAGAAGACGGAGCTGTGGACGGCGGATCCACGCGTGGAGGCCTTCTTCCAGCTCATCGACCGGGAGCTGGCCTCCGCCGAGGAGCTGCTCTCGCGCCGGGGCCCGCCCGCGGGCGAGGGGCCCCCGGGGCGCACGCTGCTGCGCGAGGCGGTGGACGGGGCCTTCACCCAGGTGCGGGTGCCGGTGAGCGTGCGCACCGAGCGCTCGTGCGCGGACCAGACGCCCGTGGAGGCGGACGCGGAGGACCTGGCGCTGCTCACCCGGTGCCTGCTGGAGAACGCCCTGGAGGCCCTGCCCGGGGGCGGCGCGCTGAGCGTGCGCACGTGGGAAGAGGACGGGCGCGTCACCCTGGAGGTGAGCGACACCGGCGGGGGCATTCCCCCGGAGCACCAGGCCCAGGTGTTCGAGCCCTTCATGACGACCAAGCCCGGCCATGCCGGCGTGGGGCTGTGCATCGTCCAGCGGCTGGCCCTGCGCAGCCAGGGCTGGGTGGAAGTGCTGCCCGGCGAGCCCTCCGGCACCCGCGTCCGGGTGCACTTTCCGCTGGGAGGGCCCTGAGGGCGATGGGCATGACGTCATGACTCCGGGGATGTGCCGCCGGCTGCTGCTGGTGGAAGATGACCCGGGCAACCGGATGACCCTCACGATGTTGCTGGAGGACGAGGGCTTCACCGTCGTCACCGCCGACTCGTGCGCGCGGGCCGCCCGGCTGCTCAACGACGCGCCGCGGTATGACGCCGTGCTGCTGGACTCGCGGCTGGGGGATGGGGATGGGCGCAGCCTCATTCCGCTGGTGCGCGGCAAACTGCCCGGCGCCAAGCTGGTGCTCGTCACCGGGTGGCTGAACGAAGAGGCGCTGTGCCACGCGGTGGATGCCGTCTTCCAGAAGGGCACGCACTTCGACGAGCTGCTGGCGTGCCTGTGCCGCCTGCTGTCCCCCGCCCCCCGGTGAGCGCCCCGGTGGGGGTGCTCCCCGGGGCATTCCCTGGCATTCTGAGGCCTCGCCGAGACGATGGTTCCCCCTGTCCTGGACAAGGACGCCCCGGGCGTCCCCGCCGCGCTGGTGCCCGGGAGCACGGTGGGCGGCTACGTCATCGAGGACGTGCTGAGCGCTGGCGGCTTCGGCGTGGTGCACCGGGCGCGCGACGCCGCCCAGAATCCCGTGGCCATCAAGGTCAGCAAGCACTCGGCGCGCTCCATCACCGCGCAGGAGCTCGTCTGGCAGCAGAATGAAATCGAGGCGCTCACGCGCCTGCGCCACCCCGCCCTGGTGGAGGTGCTCGGCTACGGCTTCCTGGAGGATGGGCGGCTGTACCTGGTGATGGAGCTGGTGCCGGGCGAGGTGCTGGGCCAGTACCTCCAGCGGCGCGGGCCCCTGGAGGCGCTGGAGGCGCTCCAGCTCGCGCGCCGCATCGCCGAGGCGCTCGCCTGGTGCCACGAGGCCAAGGTGCTGCACCTGGACCTCAAGCCCGCCAACATCATCATCACCGACGCGGTGGAGCCCCAGGTGAAGGTGCTGGACTTCGGCCTGGCGCGGCTGTCCGGCGGGTTCCTCTCGCCGCAGGGCGGCCCCGTGGCGGGCACGCTCTCGTACCTGGCCCCCGAGTGCTTCTTCGGCGCGGAGGACCGCTTCAGCGAGAAGGTGGACCTGTACGCGCTGGGCACGCTGCTCTACGAGATGCTCGCGCTGCGCTCGCCGTTTCCCGGCGGCAAGCCGTACGCGGAGCTGGCCCGGCTCAAGCGCGCAGGCGCGATGACGCCCTTGGAAGAGGTTTGCCCCCGGGTGCCCCCGGCGGTGGCGGCGCTGGTGCGCTCGCTCTTGGAGCCCGGGCCGGAGCAGCGCTTCGGCGGCGCGGCGCGCCTGGCCATCCGGCTGCAGGCCGTGTACTTCGACTTGCTCAACGGGCGGGTGCGGCACCGGGAGCCCGTGCCCTCGCCGGTGCCGGCGCACCTGGCGCAGGAGGTGCCCTTCGTGGGGCGCCAGCGCGAGCGAGCGCTGCTCCAGGAGGCGCTGGAGGCCACCGCCGCGCACCAGGGCCGGGCGCTCATGCTGGTGGGCGAGGCGGGGCTGGGCAAGAGCCGGCTCCTGTCCGAGGTGCTGCTGCGCCCGGACGGGGGCCTCTGGCCGCTGGTGGGCTCCGGCCGCTGCCGCCAGCTCGGGGAGCTGGTGCCCTACTCCCCGCTGCGCGAGGCGCTGGGGCAACTGGTGGAGCGGATGATGGGCCTGCGCGGCGAGCTGGGCGCGCGCGTGCGGGGCGCCGCGGGCGGGGTGCTCGCGGGCGAGGCGCAGGAGCTGCGGCGGCTGGTGCCGGAGCTGTCCCGGCTGCTCCCCGGCCAGGAGGGGCCGGGCGGCGGGGGCGCGCTGGTGCAGGGGCTGGAGCCGGAGCGCGTGGGCCGGGCCCTGGCGCACCTGCTCGCCGCGGTGGGCGCGGTGCACCCGCTGGTGCTGGCGCTGGAGGATGTGCACTGGCCGGACGAGGGCACCCTGGCGGTGCTCTCCCGGCTGACCGCGGCGCCGCCGCCGGGCGTGCTGCTCCTGTGCACGGCGCGCCCCCCGCCGCCCCTGGCGAGCCGGGGCGCGCTGCGGATGCTGACGCTCCACCCGCTGAGCCCCGAGGAGAACGAGCGGCTCCTGACGACGCTCGTGGGCGGCGCGGCGCCGGGCCAGGTGCGCACGCTGATGCAGTGGGTGCCGTTCCTGGCCACCGGCAACCCGCTGGCCAGCGTGCGCATCCTCCAGGACTTGCAGCACGGGGGGTACCTGTCGCGGGACGCGGAGGGGCGCCTGCGCCTGTCCGAGCGTCTGCGCACCGAGTACCGGCTGCCGGAGGCCGTCTCCACGGTGATGGGGCGGACGCTGGAGGAGCCCGTGCTGCGGGTGCTGCGGGTGGCGGCGCTCATGGGCCGGCGCTTCCTCGGCTCGGACCTGGCGGCGCTGGGGCTGTTCACGCCCGGGGAGGTGCGCGAGGCGCTCGCCGCGGCGGAGGCGCACCGGCTGTGCGCCAGCTCGGGCGATGCGTGCACGTTCGCGAGCGACGCGGTGCGCGAGCGGCTCGCGGCGCACGAGGCCTGGGAGGACGCCGCGGACATCCACCGGCGCATCGGCGAGCGGCTGCGGCTTCGCCATGCGCCTCCCGCGACGCTGGGGCCGCACTGGGAGAAGGCCGGGGAGACGATGCGGGCGGCCAGCGCCTACGTGGAGGCAGGGCTGGAGGCGGAGCGGCTCCTGGAGCCCATCGCCGCCAGCCAGCACCTGCGCAAGGCGTACGCGCTGCTCCTCACGCTGCCGGGCACCCCCGCGCGGGATGCGCTGCTGGTGAAGGCCCTGTGCGAGCGCGTCCGGGTGGGCTGCCTGCTGGGACAGGGCGCCGAGCTGCTCCAGTTCCTGGAGCACTGCGGGACGCTGCCCGGCCTCACCCCGGCGCAGACGCTCCTGCTGAACAGCGCGTACGCGCGGGTGTACTACGCGCAAGGGGACTTCGCCCGCGCGCTGGCGCTCAGCCACCGGTGCCTGGCCTCGCCGGTGGAGGACGCGCCCCGGGCGGCGCTCTGCGTGGCGAAGCACATCGTGGGCCGGGCGCTGTGCAGCACAGGGAGGTTCGGCCAGGCGGAGCCCGTGCTGGCCGAGGCGGTGGCGCTGGCGGCGGAGCTGGGCGAGACCGTGGAGCAGGCGCACTCGGAGGGGCTGCTCGCCATCGCGCGGGCGCACATGGGGCTCTCGCGCCAGGCGCGCGAGAGCGTGGCCGCGGCCTCGCGCATGGCGCTGCGGCTGGGCAACCCCGTGCGCATGGCCGCCTCGCTCTTCTACGCGGCCATCGTCGCCGAGGCGGAGTGCCGCTGGGACGAGGGGGTGAAGCGCACCACGGAGATGCTGGCCTACATCGAGGCCAACGCCATCACCGGCGTGTACCAGTGCGTGGCGAGGCTCTACGCCGGCCGGCAGCAGTTCCACGTGGGGCAGCTCGGCCGGGCCCGGCACCTGATTCACCAGGCGCTCGAGGTGATGCGGCGGCAGGAGGTCCGCTACGGCCAGCCCTGCGCGCACGCCTTCCTGGGAGACGTGGAGTTCGTCGCGGGCCGGTCCGCGGACGCCCGGCGCGCCTACACGCAGGGGCTGGCCCTGGCGAACGACGGCGCGCAGGACGAGCACGCCGCGGCGCTGTGCCTCATGGGCCTGGCCCACCTGGAGGCGCTGGAGGGCGGCGCGGTGGAGCGGGTGCGGGCGCTCGGGGACGAGGCGGTGGCGCGGCTCCGGGCGGCGGGGAACCTCAGCGGCCTCGTGCTGGCGCTCCAGCGCTACGCGGAGGCGCTGGAGGCGCTGGGAGACACCGGGGGCGCGGCGCCGCTGGCCGAGGAGCGGCGGCTCCTGGTGGAGCGGCTGGGGTTCACGGAGTCCGGCTTCTGGCCGCGCGTGGTGCCGGGGCCGGGCGAGGCGCCGCTGACGCCCCAGGCGTTCTGGCGCCTGAGCCGCGAGAAGGCCCAGGCCGCCAGTGCCAGCGCCCCGCTGGGGGAGGCGGGGGACTTCGACGACGAGACGGTGGTGCGGCCCGTGGAGCCCGGGAAGCCCTGAGCGGCCCCTCTCGCCCGCATCATTATATGCGGGCGCGGCAGGCTCAGCGCTTCGCGGCGCCCGGAAGCCGCCGGGCCCACGGGCGCAGGGTGTTGACGATGCCCTGGATGCGATCGTCGGGGAGCTTCTGCTGGCGGAGCCGGTCCGCCAGGGCCTCCAGGTTGGGCGTCACCCTTTCGCGCAAGGCCACGATGCCGGCGGCCACGAGGCAGGTGTCCTCCGGGGTCTCCATGCAGATGGCGCGATCGCCCAGGTACTGGAACCAGAACGGCGAGTACGTCCGCCGGTTCCGGTCCGGGAGGAGGAAGAACACCTCGTAGGACTGCTCCACGCGCTGAAGGATCTGCACCAGGGGCAGATCCTCCGGCACGCTGTCCCCGATGATGCTCTGGATGTGCTCGCGGGAGGCGGTCTCGAACGCGGGCTCATCGCCGGTGATGAAGAGGTAGCCCTTCTTCTGGCGCTTCTCCAGGCAGTCGAGCGCGGTGTGCTCGGCGGCGAAGTACAGCGCCAGCTCGTACGTCTCGCCGAGGCCGCCCCCGCCGCCCTCCAGGTACATGTGGGTGAGCCACTGGTCCATCTGCTTCTCGGAGGACTCGAACTGGCCCACCTGGAGCGGCGCCTGGTCCGCGAAGGCGTTGCCGATGGCCATGAACATCACCTGGGGGTCGGCCACGCCGGCCTCCAGCAGTGTCTTCATGAACGAGGGCAGGTGCTTGCGCGCCAGCAGGTCGGGGATTTCCCCCATGGAGCCCGACACATCGAGCGCGAACACGATGGCCAGCGAGTTCGGATGCTCCGCGCTGTCGCGGCTCTCGCGCAGCTTCACCCCCTTGGGGTTCATCTTCGGGTGGCACTCCCGTTGGCGGAACACCTGCTGCGCGGGCAGGTCCTTGCGGGCCTGGGTGAGAGCCTGGTGCGCTTCGTAGCTGTAGCTGCCGTATCCCATGCGCCGGCAGGCTAGTCCGGGGACGGGGCGTCCGTCAGCCCCGGGGGGCACACCACCTGGGGAAGCTCGTCGATGCTCACCGGCTTGGTGAGGTGCAAGTTGAAGCCCGCGCGCTCCGCCTGGGCCTTGGCCTCGGGCCCCCCGTAGCCGGTGAGCGCCACCAGGTAGAGGCGCTCCCCGCCGGGCGCCGCGCGGGCCCGCCGGGCCACCTCGTAGCCGTCGATGCCGGGCAGCCCCACGTCGATGAGGGCCACGTCGGGGCGCAGGGCGAGGAGCTGCTCCACGCCCTCCGGCCCCGTCTTCGCGGTGGCCACCTCGTGGCCCAGGTCCTCCAGCACCTCGGTCATGCTCTCGCGGATGTCCGCCGAGTCCTCCACCACGAGGATGCGCCGCCTGTGGAACGGGGCGCCGGCAGGTGTGGCCACCGGCGCAGCCCCCACCCGCGCCGGGGCGGGCGCCAGCAGCGGGAAGCGCACCGTGAACTCGCTGCCCCGGTCCGCGCCCTCGCTGAACACCTCCACGGTGCCGCCGTGCATCTCGACCAGGCGTTTGACGAGCGTGAGGCCCAGGCCCAGCCCCCCGGTGCTCCGGTCGATGGTGGGCGCCACCTGGACGAAGAGCTCGAACACCTTGCCGAGCATGTCCCGGGGGATGCCCCGGCCGGTGTCCTTCACGCGCAGCACGGCCTGCCCGGCCCCCTCCGGCCCTTCCCGCGACAGGCGGACGGAGATGCTGCCGCCCGGCTCGGTGTACTTCGCCGCGTTGGTCAGCAGGTTCACCACCACCTGCTCCAGCCGCGTGGCGTCCGCGTGCAGCCGGAACACGCCGGGCGCGCGCGTCACCGACAGCGTGTGCCCGCGCGAGTCGATGAAGGGCCGCGTCACGGACAGGGCGTTCTGCAGGAGGACGGCGAGGTCCACGTCCTCCTTGCGCAAGTCCAGCTTGCCCCGGGTGATGCGCGAGACGTCCAGCAAGTCGTCCACCAGGCGCACCAGGTTGCTGATCTGCCGCTTGGCCATGTCCCGGTGCTTGGCCACCTTGGCGGCATCGCCGTCCATGCGGTCGAGCATGGACAGCGCCAGGCTGATGGCGGCCAGGGGGTTGCGCAGCTCGTGGGCGAGCATGGCCAGGAACTCGTCCTTGCGCTGGTCGGCGAGCTTCAGCTCCTCGGCGAGGGCCTCGCTGCGCCGGCGGGCGCGGGAGAGCTCCAGCCGCGCGGCCACGCGGGACAGCAGCTCCTTGGCGGAGAAGGGCTTGGCCAGGTAGTCGTCCGCCCCCTGCTCCATGCCCTCCACGGTGGCCTCTTCGCCGGCGCGGGCCGACAGGACGATGACCGGCACGTGGCGAGTCGTCTCGTGGCCCTTGAGCGCCCGCATCAGCCCGAAGCCATCCAGGCGCGGCATCATCATGTCCGTCAGCACCAGGTCCGGCGGGCGCGCCAGCGCGGAGGCGAGCGCGGCCTCGCCGTCCGGCACCGCCTCCACCGTCCAGCCCCGGCCGGTGAGCAGCCGCCGCACGTACTCGCGGATGTCCGCGTTGTCGTCCGCGAGCAGCACGTGCGCGGGCGCCTCGGCGTGCGGGGGGACCGGAGCGGTGGGCGCCGGGCCCGTCTCCACTGGCAACGCGGCGGGCGCCGTCTCCGTCCAGTGCGCCGCCTCCTCCACGAAGGGCACCACGCCCCGCCCTGGGGTGGCGGGGATGCCCGCGTCCAGCAACTGTCCGAAGGACAGGTGCGCGGTGCCCAGCGGCAGCGCCACCGTGAAGCGGCTGCCCTGGCCGGGCGTGCTCTCCACGCCGAGGGTGCCCCCGTGGAGGCGGACCAGCTCCTGGATGAGCGCCAGGCCGATGCCGCTGCCCTCGTAGCTGCGGCCCCGCGCGCCCTCGACGCGGTGGAAGCGCTCGAACACGTGGGGCAGCTCCGCCTCGGGGATGCCCGTGCCCGTGTCGGCCACGGTGAGCACCGCGCGGTCCGCCTCGGCTTTCAGGGACACCCGGATGCCGCCCTCGAAGGTGAACTTGAAGGCGTTGGACAGCAGGTTGAGGACGATCTTCTCGTACATCTCCCGGTCCACGTGGACCGGGGCCTCCAGCGGGGGACAGTCCACCGTGAAGGCAAGGCCCGCCTTCTCCACCAGCGAGCGGAAGGCGCTGGCCAGCTCCGCCGTGAAGGCGCTCAGGTCCGTGGGCTGGTAGCGCGCCTGCACGCGGCCCGCCTCGATGCGGCTGAAGTCGAGCAGCGTGTTGACGAGCTTGAGCAGCCGCAGGCCATTGCGGTGGACCGTCTCCTGGCGCTCGCGCTGGTGCGGGGGGAGGGGTTGCTCGGTGTCCTGGAGGCCATCCTCCACGGGCCCGAGCATGAGCGTCAGGGGCGTGCGGAACTCGTGGGAGATGTTGCTGAAGAAGGCCGTCTTCGCCTGGTCCAACCGCGCCAGGGCCTCCGCGCGCCGCTTCTCCTCCTCGAAGGCGCGGGCGCTCTGCACGGCGGTGGCGGCCTGCGCGCCCACGAGCCGCAGGAAGCTCTCGTACTTGCCCTCCATCGCGCAGCGGGGGCTGGCGCCCAGGATGACGGCGCCGGAGGGCTGGGTGTGCCCGGCGAGCGTGAGCGGAAGGACGAGCCCTTGCGTGGCGGGCTCCGGCCAGGGGCCCCCCGGCAACGCGCCCAGGTGCCCGGGGAGCCGCTCCAGGCGGACGCCCTGCCCGGTGCGCATCACCTCCTGGAGGCGCCACAGGTCCTCGCCCTGCAAGCGGATGGCGAGGGGCGCGAGCGCGCTGCCCGCCTCGAGCCCCGCGGCGCCGGCCAGGCGCACCGCGCGGCCCTCGTCCGTGGCGAGGTAGAGCAGGGCGAAGGGCACGTCGTGGGGGTTCTGCGCCAGGATGCGCGCGGCCGCCTCGCACGCGGCCGAGGCGGACTTCATGTCGGTGGTGCCCGTGCTCAAGTCATTGAGGGTGCGCAGCCGCCGCGCGTCGAGCACCTGCGCGGTGGTCTCCGTGAGGGCCGCGAAGATGCCGCCCACGCCGCCGGTCTCATCCAGGATGGGGCTGTGGCTGTAGGTGAAGTAGCACTCCTCCAGGAAGCCGTTGCGGTCCAGCGGCATCATGAGGTTCTCGACCCAGTTGGCCTCCCCCGTGGCCATGATCTTGTCGAAGCCGGGGGCGAGCATGCCCCACACCTCGGGCCAGGTGACCTTCGCCTCCTGGCCCAGGGCGGCCGGGTGCTTCGTGGCGCCACACACGGGCCGGTAGGCGTCGTTGTAGAGCTGCACGTACTTCGGGCCCCACGCGATGTAGAGCGGGTAGTTGGAGTTGAGCAGGATGCCCACCGCGGTGCGCAGCGACTGGGGCCACTGCTCCACGGGGCCGATGGCCGTCTTCGACCAGTCCACCTGCCGCATCCGCGCGCCGCATTCCCCGCCTCCTCGCAGGGGATGGGTCTCTGGGCCGAGCGAGGGAGGCGGTTGCTGCACGGGCATGGAACGCTCTTAGTGGAGCGGCCACTCCCCCATCAACACAGGCTGGAAGGTTTCTGGGCAGGCAAGGCGCCGGGCCTGGACGCGGCCTGCCTGGCTGCCGTCCGGTACGGCGGACGGCCCTGGTGGCCTGACCGGGGCGGCGTCCCAACATTGAGGCCCGCGGATGTCCCCCCTGACTTTCAGGAGAAGACCATGGCTCTGTCGGAACAGCAGAAGACCCGTCCGTTCGCCGTCGTGACCGGCGCCTCCAGCGGCATCGGCTACGAGCTGGCCAAGCAGTTCGTCCAGAACGGCTACGACGTGCTCATCGCCGCCGAGGATGACGGCATCACCGAGGCCGCCCGGAGCCTGGGGGGCAGCGGGCACGTCGAGAGCGTGAAGGTGGACCTCGCCCGCTACGAGGGCGTCGAGTTCCTCTATGCGAAGATTCAGGCGCTGGGGCGCCCCGTGGACGCCATCGCCATCAACGCCGGGGTGGGCGTGGGCGGGGCCTTTGCCCAGCAGACGCGGCTGGAGGACGAGCTGAACCTCATCGCGCTGAACGTCACCTCGTCGGTGCACCTGGCCAAGCGCGTGTCGCGGGACATGGTGCAGCGCAAGAGCGGGCGCATCCTGTTCACCTCGTCCATCGCGGCGGTGATGCCCGCGCCGTTCGAGGCGGTGTACGGCGCCTCGAAGGCCTTCCTGCTCTCCTTCTCGGAGGCGCTGCGCAACGAGCTGGCGGACGTGGGCGTCACCGTCACCGCGCTGATGCCGGGCCCCACCGAGACGAACTTCTTCCACCGCGCGGGCATGGACGACACCAAGGTGGGCCAGGACGAGAAGGATGATCCGGCCCAGGTGGCCCGCCAAGGCTTCGAGGCGCTGATGGCCGGCAAGGACAAGGTGGTCGCCGGCTCGGTCAAGAACCGCGCGATGGCCGCCGCGGCCCAGATGATGCCGGACCCGGCCACGGCCCAGATGCACCGGAAGATGTCCGAGCCCGGCTCCGGGACGAAGAAGCAGTAGCCCCGCCCCCCCTGCGGGAAGACAGAAAGGCATCGCCTGCTGGCAGAAAAGCGGTATTCCAAGTATTTTGAGTTTACCTTGTCCAGGTGAACATCTTGGAAGACAACGCTGCGGCGAAAGGCGAGGGCACGATGGGACACGGTATCGGCAAGCGGCTCCAGGCCCTGGGCCTGGCCGCCGCCACCCTGGCCGTCACGGGTTGCGAGGAGACGCAGCGCGAGCACGTGCTCCACGACGTGGACGTGGGGAAGGTCGAGGCGGGGGTGAGCTCGGCGCCGGGGACGCTGGGGGGCAAGCTGGCCTGGGCGTACTTCAACAACCCGCCCGCGTTCAGCGGGGTGGACCCGACGATTACCCAGGAGGTGAAGCGCCTCATCGAGCAGACGCCGGCGGGGGCCACGATTCGCGCGGCCATCCACTCGGTGAGCAACACGGGCATCGCCGATGCGCTGCTCGCGGCGCAGGCCCGGGGCGTCACGGTGTACGTGGTGATGGACGCGAAGAACGCGAGCACCGGCTATGCGGCCGTGGACACGCTCCAGCAGCTGGCCCACGTGAAGTTCTGCACCAACGCGAGCGGCGGGGGCGGCTGCATTGGCACCGGGGCCTCGGGCAACATGCACACGAAGCTCTTCACGTTCAGCCAGACGCGGGACCCGAACGGGGTGCTGCACCCCGATGTGGCGTGGATCAGCTCGGCGAACCTGACGGGCGCGAGCGGCACGGAGGCGTTCAACAACGCCATCGTCCTCTATGACGCCGCCACGCTGGTGGCGGGGCTGAACGCGAACTTCACGGACATGTGGAACCGGAAGCACTACAGCGGCAATGACTACTACGACGCGGACTCGGGCCGGGGCTACTACATGGCCAACCCGGCGGATGCCTACGCGTCACCGGAGGGCATGGGCCAGACGGACACCATCGTCACCCGGCTGAACGACGCCACGCCGGATGCGAACTGCCGGCTGCGCATCGGCATGTCCTTCGTCACGGCAGGGCGGCCCGCGCTGCTCGCGCAAATCAAACGGATGAAGGCCGGAGGCTGCTCGGTGTGGATGGTGGTGGGGGGCAACGCCACCGAGGGCATCGACATGGCCCGGCCGGTGTACGACGAGCTGCTGGGGGCCGGGGTGGCGATCCGCCGGCGCGACAAGGTCCACGACAAGTTCTTCGCGCTCTACGGCAGGTTCGGGGCGTCCTATGCGTACCGGGTGTACACGGGCTCCCAGAACTGGTCCCAGGATGCGCTCAACGAGAACGAGGAGCTGTTCGTGAAGCTGGCCCCCGAGACCGGGACGGTGCACCCCATCTACGACGCGTACGTGGGCCACTTCAACGACGCGTACAACGGCGGCGTGACGTGCACCAAGGCCAACTACCCCTGCAAGTAGGGGCCGGAGCGGCTCAGACGAGCACGTGGCCCCCGTCCACGGTGAGCACCTGCCCGGTGCCGAAGCCCTGGCACATGAGGTAGAGGTAGGTCTGCGCCACGTCCTCGGGCTCGCCCACGCGGCCCACGGGGAGCTTGGCGCCGGCCTCCTGGTACATGCGCTCGCGGTCCGCCGCGCTCAGGCCGTCCCAGAGCTCCGTCTGGATGAGGCCCGGGGAGACGGTGTTGACGCGCAAGGGGGCCAGCTCCACGGCGAGCCCCCGGGTGAGCGCGCCGATCGCCCCGCTCACGCCCGAGCCCACGGCCAGCCCCTTCATCGGACGGACATCGACGGTGCCGTTGGTGAGCACGATGGAACCGCCCGGGCGGATGTGCGCGCTGCCCAATGTCGCCGCCATGTACGCGCCCCAGAAGCGCACCTCGAACAGCTGACGGGCTTGCGCGAGCGACAGGCCGCCGGGCGCGCCGTGCGGCAGGGCATCGCCCGCCGTGTAGACCAGATGATCGAACGGCCCCACCCGCTCGAAGAGGCCACGCACCTGGGCCTCGTCGCTCAGGTCCACGGCATGGCCCTGGGTGCCCGGGGGAAGGCGGGCCACGGCCTGCTCCACCCGCGCCTGCTGGCGCGAGCCGATGACCACGGAGGCGCCCTCCTGGGCGGCCGCCTGCGCCACCGCCCGTCCGATACCCGAGCTGCCGCCGAGCACGATGATCCGCTTGTCCTTCAGCCGCATGGAATGATCCCTCTTGGAGAAGACGGCCCGGGAAGTCCGGGCCCGCGAGGAGGGATATGGCCCTGGACAACCCCGGGGACGAGCGCATTGTACGCACCGTCACCGTGACTGGGAGTCACCCATGCCCACGCCCCCCGATGCCCGGCTTCTGAGTGGAATGAGCGTCTTGGTGGCGGTCGTCGAAGCGGGCAGCTTCGTGCGCGCCGCCGAGTCCCTGGGCCTGACGCCCTCGGGCATCAGCCGCGCGGTGGCCCGTCTGGAGACGCAGGTGGGGGTGCGGCTGTTCGACCGCTCCTCGCGCGCCGTGGTGCTCACCGGCGAGGGCCGCCGCTTCTACGAGCAGGTCGCGCCCCTGCTGACGGGCATCGAGGAGGCGGCGAGCGATGCCGGGGGGGCGGCCACCGCCGCGCGAGGCCGCTTGCGCGTGAACGTGGACCCCGTGGTGTCCTGCTGGCTGCACTCGCACCTGAGCACGTTCCTGGCGGCCAATCCGGGCGTGTCCCTGGAACTGGTGGTGAGCCACCGGGTGGCGGACCTCGTGGCGGAGGGCTTCGACGCGGCCGTGCGCTTTGGAGAGCCCGAGCCCTCCTCGCTCGTGACGCGCACCCTGCTGCGCACGCGCGTGGTGACGTGCGCGGCGCCCGCCTACCTGGCCCGGCATGGACGGCCGGCGCACCCGCGGGAGCTGGGCGAGGGGCGGCACGAGTGCATCCTGTTCCGCTACGCCGGCATGGGCAGCCCGGGGACCTGGGAGTTCCGCCGGGGACGGGAGCGCATCGAGGTGCCCGTCTCCGGGCGGCTGACGCTCAATGACGCGGTGGTCCACCTCTCGGCCTGCGTGGAAGGACAGGGCATCGCGCGGATCCTGGATTTAGGGGTGGGCCCGCTGGTATCCCAGGGCAAGCTGGTGAGGCTCTTCGAGGGGTGGGAGGAGACGCCCATCCCGCTTCACGTGGTCCATCCGTCGCGGCGCCTGCTGCCCGCGAAGGTGCGGGCGTTCCTGGATTTCGTCACGGGGACCGAGGCGGAGCTGGCCTGGTGCGCGCACTGAGCCCTCGTTCTAAGGACTGTCCGAAGTGCTGGAACGCCGGGGAGCGGGAGCAGGGAAGTAACAAGCGTCTTTCCAGGCGTAGGAGCCTTCTTCACAGGGAGGCGAGGCTTTGATCTCGATCCAGCAGCCTCCCCGGACAAGGGTCTGAGAGCGGGGACAGGGGGGCCGGCGCTGTCCTGGCAATGGGGCCTGCGGGATATCGAGGCTCAGGCTGTGTACTTCGGGCTCCAGCTTCTCTCCAGACACGGGAAGATCTGCCACCGCCGCGTCCGCCACGCCGCCGGTTCCTCCATCACTCAGGGCAGAGGGAGGGGCCCGAAATCCCTCCAGGTTCAAGTTCCCGGAGATCAGCACCAGGAGCCCAACAGCCAGGGGAAGGACGAGATAGGGCCATCCCTTCCTGCGACGAACAGCTTGAGCTGCACGCGTGGCCGTCAACGCCTCCATGGCCGCTGCCAGCTCGGCGGCACTGCCTCGGTCCTGGGGACGGTCAGAGAGCATGCGGAGGATGAGGTCCTCCAGTTCGGGCCGCAGGAAGTCGTCTCTACCAGAGGGAATCCGCACCTCCTGCTGACCGCGTTCCTTCTCTTCAGCGGGAATGGGAGGCAGCGGATAGGTGCCCGTGCAGAGGTGATAGGCCGTGACCCCCAGGGCATACACATCATCGGCGGGCGTGGCCTCGTAATGGGAGGTGGCCGAATGGCGGTGGGTCCATTGGAAGCGCAGGGCCTGAGGGCTGCGGTAGGGCCGGGTGCCCGGGGCGAGAATCCCATCGGTGAGGGGTGCGGCTCCCGCCCAAGTGCCGCACCCGAAGTCCATGAGGAAGGCCTCGCCCTCCGGAGTCACCAGGATGTTCTCGCCCTTCACATCGCGATGAAGGCCACGGCGCGCATGAAGGGCTTCCAGGGCGCGCGCCACCTGGGAAAGCACCTGCAGGATCTGAAAGGGCGTGCGCGGCTGCTGCTCGGCCCAGGCATACAGGCGAAGGCCTTCCACCCACTGCATCACCAGATAGGGGTGTTCGTTCCGGGCGCGGCCTCTTTTCCAGGAGCCGCTGCCTAGAAGGCTGGGCACGTGAGGGTGCTGGAGCCGGGAGAGCAGTCCTGCCTCCCGAACGAAGCGCTCATCGCCCGGATACCGCGCCAGCTTGAGGGCCACCGGTGGGCCTTCCGTCTTCCCCACCCGGTGCGCGCGGTAGACCGCCCCATACGTCCCATAGCCCGCGCAGTCTTCCAACTGCCATGAACCGATGACGGTGCCGGACGGGAGCGCTTCAGGGAACAGCTCGTCCTTGACGCTTGGCAGAGGAGAAGTGCCTAGCTCAGATGCGAATTTGCCGGGTTGGTGAGGCCGATTCGCCGAATGTCGCTGATAAAGCAGTCCCGCTCATTCGGAATCTCGACATCAATGACCTCTGCTTCGGCGGCACTCAGGAACTGCCTGACCTCTGGGAGGGCCGTTTTAGGAGGAGAGAACACGTAGGCCACAAAGCGCGGTTTGCCCTGGGCATGCATTCGCTCCAGGAGCCTGCCCCATGCGAGGAAGGTCTTGCTGATCCGCTCAACCTGCCTGTGCACATCCTGTCGCTGCCCAAGAACAGGTTCCATCAGCATGATCTCGCCGGTACCAATGACGGCGTGGGAGATTGTGCCGGCGTACTCATCCTGAAGGCCGAGCGTCTCGCCTTTGAAGTGCCGGTGCACGTACCGTTCGACCTTCCAGCTTTGGAAAAACCCGTAGCCTACGTCCTCTCGCCGAGGACCCTTCGGGATGACTTCCCGTGTGTCGCCAGGAGCGGCCGGCCGCTGCGGAAGAACAAATTTCGCTACCCACGACTCTGGGTCTTCCACCTGGGCTGGGACATCACGCTGGACGTCCAAGGTCACGTGCGGCCCCATGCTCATGGGCAGGCGGTCGAACTCTTTGACCGCATCCAACCCTTGAACCAAGCCCTGCATATTGTGCCACGTCGCCAAGCCGCCAACACAACTGGGACCTAATGTATGGGGCGCGCGCACAACCCGGATGCCCTGAGGGCCCTGAACCAGCGCAGCCACAGGTACACGCATGCCCGAGAACGGGTCGGGTACGAAGTGGACAATGCGGAAACGGGCAGTCATGGGCGGGAACCGATCTTGGAAAGGTACTCCGCTACGAGGTCCGGCGCACGCGCTAACCGGCGGAGGAGGGAGGAGAGAAGTAACTCCTCGTTTTTCCGGGGCTCCCGAGCCAGTTCGCATGCCTCGCTGACCATGGAGGTGACGACGTAGGCGCTGAGCTCCTGTGCCTGGACAGCGGCCAAGAGAGCGCCTTCTTGGAGAAGAACGGCAGGAAGCTTGTCCACCAGCTTCGCGATACTCGGCGTTGCAAACTCTGCCTTGGCGAAGTCGGCGGGCACTCCCGCCAAGGCGTTGCCCATGTCGATGCCCCAGGCTCGGCGTTCGAACGCGCTCCTATCTGTCGCCTGCAAGACCAGGTTGCCGGCATGCCGGTCGTCATTGAAGAGGAGTGCGTCCAGTGCCATCAGCCGCCCCACCTCGGGATAGTTGATGATGAAGTTGACGTGCTGACTCTCCCAATGCTGGATGTTCGGAACGACTTCGCTGAGCCACACGAGGTCATCCGGCGGGCCCGTGACAGCCCCATCTGGGATGGGAGCGTGGAGGGCACGGCCAAGCATGAGGCCAAGCGCCTCTGCGAGGAGGCCATTCGCCCCCATGAGCGGCTTGCGTACCCAACGGCGGGGACCATCGGTGGCATACACCGCGTCGCACGAGTTGGGGACAGGGACTGGACCCAGGTCGACAACACTCGGGATCCGCTCGATGCGGCCGCCGAACAGTGTGGGGCCTGCCCCACCTGCATGTTCCTTCACCATCCACCCTCCCGGTGTTCAGCTTTGACCGAGGGTGAATCGTCCTGCAAGTCTTCAATCTCCGCGCCAGTCCAGCTGCCGCGCCGTCAGTTCCGGGAGCGTTTGCTCTGGGCGGTGGGGCCATGGGACGTCACCTTCACGGGCACTCCCAGAATGGTTTCGAGCCAAGATACGAATCGCTCGCCCCGGGCTTCGGCGTGCTCTCCGAGATCGAGCATTTCCGGCCACGGTTCGCATTGGAGCAGTCCGTGCGTGAGACGCTCTTGGTAGCGAAGGTCCCCGTGAGGGCCCAGGCGCAGTGCTGTGACCCTCGTGGAGTCACTCGCCTCCCGGACGAAGCTCTCTGCGTCGCAGCCTGAGGGGGCGCGGTAGGCCGTACACACGGGCCAGCGTTCGGACAGCCTGTCCAGGTGGGTCACCGCCAGCGCATCCACGCCTCCGCACGCGGCCAGTGCGTAGTGCGCCAGCACCGCATCGAAGCTGCCCACCCGGAAGGAGCCCTGCCATCCCTCAGCGCTGTTGTGCGGCTCGGGCAGGGCTGACGCCAGGGCGGCGTTCTCGGTGGGCAGCGGGCCTTCTCCGTGCCGCGTCATATAGGAGCGCAGCACACCGAGCCGGTGCACATCCCCATCGAAGCCGTGCTCGTTCAGCAGCATGAGCACGTTGTCGAAGGTGCAGGTGCTCCACGTCGTGTGCGGATGGAAGCCCCAGTTCTCGTCGAGGAGCACGCCTTGCGCCCCCTCGAACACGGTGGTGCCCTCCCGAAGGCGAGTGCCCAGCCAAGCGTCCTCCACTACGCGCTCCTCCGGTTGGAGCGCCGTCACCGCTTCAACCCAGCGCGAGGAGACATCGAGATCATCCATCAGCCGCAGTTCCTGCTCGGCCTGGCGATGGACACTCGCCGCGCGCCTCGCCTCGGACAGCTCCGCCCGCAGCCGTTCCTGGGCACGCCGGGCCTTGCGCACGAGCCGCTCCGGGTGGCGCAAGTCTCCCGCGTGAATCGCCTCCTCCGGGTGGGCCAGGGCATCCCGCACCGTCTCCCCCACGCCCACCCCGCACGTGCCGTGCCGCCCAGCCCCCCGCGCCAGCTCGCGAATCCTCCCCGCCGCCTGGTGAAACGGGGTGATGACCCGCGCCCCCTCGCTCACCGTCGTGCGGCCGAGCACATCCGTGACGCCCTGCCGCGCCAGGTACCGCGCCTCCACGAGCATCGCGAGGGGATGGAACACCGTGGGGCGCGCCAGGTGCGTCCACACGCCGGGCTCGAAGCTCCCGGCACCGAACTGCGAGAAGGTGTGGTGCCGCCCATCCTCGGTGACGACGTTGTGGCCCGCCTGCGCGCCCCCATTGAAGCGGACCACCAGGCGCGCCCCGTGCCGCCGCACCAGCCACTCGGTGAGGGTCCCCTTCCCGGAGTCCCCAAAGCCGAGGTCCACCACGATATGGGCCTCCCGGCGCGCGGACATGGGCCCTCCTCAGCGGCGGTGGTAGCCCGAGGAACCATTCCCCGTGGGCAGGTCCGCGCCCCCGTCGAAGCGGGGCCGGGGCGTGCCATCCCGCTCCAGCACCGCCGCGAACGGGGTGAGCGAGCGCACCACCGCGCCCAGCCGGTTCCGGGGCATCTTCTCCTGCTCCAGCCGGCGCGCGAGCGCGTCCAGGTCCGGGAAGACGCCCTCGCACAGCCCCACCAGCCCCGCGGCCACGGCCACGGTGTCCACCGGGTTCTCCATGCTGATGACCCGGTCGCCGAGCAGCTCCCGCCACTCGGTCGCGCAATTGCGCAGCCGGTCCAGGTCCGGCACCAGGAAGAACGGCTCGAAGGTGCGCTGCAGCTCGTCCACTACCTGGGCGATGGGCAGGTCCTTCTCCAGCGGCGCGCCGATGAGCTCGCCCACCTGCTTCCGGGACACGTACGGGTAGGGCCGCTCGTCCCCGGTCATGAAGAAGTAGCCCCGGTGCTTGCGCTTGGCCCAGCAGTCCATCTGCATGTGGCGGGCGGCGAAGTACATGCCCAGCTCGTAGGACTCGATGCCGAACTCCCCGCCGCCGCCCTCCAGGTACGTCCACGTGAGCCACTGGTCCATCTGGCGCTCGGCGGACTCGAACTGGCCCACCTGCAAGGGGGCCCGGTCATGCACCGCATCCCCCACGGCCATGAAGAGCACCTGCGGGTCCTGCACCCCGGAGTCCAGCAGCGTCTTCATGAAGGTGGGCAGGTACTGGCGCGCCAGCAGCTCGGGGATTTCGCCCATGGAGCCGGTGACATCCAGCGCGAACACGATGCCCAGCGAGCGCGGGTGCGCGGCGCTGTCCCGGCTCTCGCGCACCTTCACCCCGCGCGGGTCCATCAGCGGGTGGCAGTGGACCTGGGTGAACACCTCCTGCACGGGCTGGTCCGACCGGGCCCGGGTCATCGCCTCGTGCGCTTCGTAGCTATAGCTTCCGTGTCCCATCGCGTCTCTCCTTGGCGCCGGGGCTCAGCGCCACCCGGGCAGGGTGAAGGGGGTGTACCGCGGGGGCCCGAAGGCCTCCCTCGCGGCGGCATCGAGCTGTTCTTTCAACGTCCACGCATCGTCCAGGGCCTTGCGGTGGCCTGGGTTCACCTGCTGCTTCAGCAGGTCCGCCAGCGGCGGGGGCACGGCCGTGGGCACGTTCCCGGTCTCCGGGTCTCCGCCGAGCACGGCCACGAGCGAGCGCGCGCTCATGGCCAGGTCCGTGGCGGGGGTGGGGGGCGCGCCGTCCCAGACCTCCGGGGGGTAGAAGGCCCGGTGGCGCTGGCTCCATGCGGGCAGGGGCTGGCGTGAGGCGAAGCGCACCGCGCACCCCCAGCCCACCAGCACCACCCCATGGTCCCTCGGGTGGACGAGCAGGTGCGGGGGGAGCACGGCCCCGTGCACGTACCCGCTGGCATGGACGAACGTGAGCAGCTCCAGCACGCGCTTCCACATCCACACGGCCGCGCGGGGGTCCACGCCCGAGGGGTACGCCTCGAGCACCTCGGAGAAGGTGTGCTGGAAGCCGCTCCGCCAGCGGTACACGGCCGCCGCGCGCGGGGTGCCCTCGGGGTCCTTCACCGGCCCCTGGGCCACGGGCTGGGGCAGGAGCCTGTGGAAGTGCTCGGCGCCCTGGGCCTTGCTGTCCATCAGCTCGCGGAGGAGCTCGAATTCTCGCGCGATGAGAGGCGCATCCTCCAGGGCCCGCACCACCTTGAGCACCCCCAGCTCGCTGAGCCGGGAGTCCCGGCGGACGAGGAATACGTCGCTGCTGTCCCCCCGGCCCAGCCGCCCGAGCACGGCGTAGCGGACGCCCGCCACGGTGGCGCGGGGCAGGTGCGGGGCGTAGGGCGTCTCGGGCGGGGGCGGCGGCGCGAGGGGCCAGCCCCCGGTGGCGGCCACGGCCGTGGCGCCGCAGTACGCGCACGTGAGCGAGCCCCAGAGATAGGCGGGGGGCGGGAAGTTCGCGCCACAGCCCGGACACTTCAGCAGCTCATAGTTCATGCGGGTGCGCGCGAGCATAGCCCGGCGCCGTGGACGGCGGGACGCATCCGTGTGCGTCCCGTGGGGGCAGGCAGCCGCACCCTGCGTCCGTGGACCCACGGGCGAAGGGGGCGCGTGGAGCGGCGCGGCCTGTCCCGCGCGTGGGCCCTCTTCCTGCAATGCCTCCGGGACAGGGAGGGCACTCATGAAATTCCAAGAGAAGCTGAAGGACGTGGTGAAGCAGGGAGGCGCCGCGGTGACGGCGTCGATGGTGGCGCTGGTGGCCGCGGCGGTGGCCAGCCTGCGCTGGCTGGTGATGACGCGGCAGGGCCGGTGGCTCACGGCGGGGCTGGTGACGGCCGGGGGGCTGGTGGCCGTGGGGAGCACGCTGGTGGCGCACCCGCCGGTGCAGATGATTGAGCCCGCCCAGGTGGGCATCCGGGTGAACCTGCTCACGGGTGGCGCCTCGGAGGTGCGCGAGGGATGGGTCGTCAGGCTTCCCCACGTGCACCGCCTCTACCTCTATAGCTTGAAGGACCAGGTGTACCGGACCGAGCGGAGCCTGAGCGCCGACGGCCCCGCGCCCTTCCAGGCGGCGGAGGGGTTGTCCATCGGCATCGAGGTCACGTTGCGCTATTCGCTGGACCCGGCGCGCATCCCCGAGCTGGCCCAGCGGCTGCCGGGAGACGTGGGCCGTGAAATCGTCGAGCCCGTGGTGGATGGCGTGCTGCGCCGGCACTTCGCCCAGCACACGGTCCGCGAAATCTTCGCCACGCACCGGGCGCAGATTCAGAAGGACCTCACCGCGGAGATTGCCCCCCTGCTGAAGGAGGACGGCGTGGTGCTGCGCTCCATCACCCTGGGCAACGTGGACCTGCCGCAGCAGTACCGGACCGGGGTGGAGGCGCTGCTGGCGGAGGAGCTGCGCGCGGAGAAGATGCGCTACACGCTGGAGCTCAAGTCCAAGCAGGTGAAGGAGTCCGAGCTGGACGCGGAGGCGGAGAAGGTGCGCCGCGAGAAGAGCGCGGAGGCGGCGGGCAACGAGGAGATCATCGCCGCCAAGGCCAAGGCGGAGGCGATGCGCCACGTGCTGCCCTTCAAGGAGAAGGAGATCGAGCAGCGGCGGCTGGAGGCGGAGGCCTCCAAGGTGAGCCGGCTCACCCAGGCGAGCGCCGAGGCGGACGCGCGCCGCATCGAGGCCGCGGGCGAGGCGGATGCCCGCCGCAAGCTCGCCGAGTCGGATGCCTACCGCGTGGAGGTGACGGGCAAGGCGGCCTCCGAGCAGCTCGCCCGGGACGCGGAGCTCATCAGCCGCAACCCCCTGCTCATCCAGAAGACGCTCGCGGACAAGCTGTCCGACAAGATCCAGGTCATCATTGCGCCGCCCCAGGCGGGAGGCTTCATCGCCGGCGGGCTGCTCGGGCAGCCGCAGGAGGCGCGGTACGCGAAGCAGGCCCCCCCGGCCCCCGCGTACTCCCAGGTCCCCGAGGCCTCCCCCGAGACGTCCGGCTACGAGGAGGAATAGGCCATGCTCGCCACGCTGCTCACCATTGCCATCGTCGTTCAGGATCCGGTCTCCCTGCGCGCGGCCCCCCAGGAGACGGCCACCCGCCAGGCCACGCTCTGGCAGGGGGAGTGGCTGGAAGTCCGCGGGGAGCGCCAGGGCTACCTCCAGGTGTACGACCATCGCCGCGAGCGCCCCGGCTACGTGCGCGCGCACCAGGTCCGCGTCTACCCGCTGGACGCGCAGAGCGTGCCGGCGCTCCGGGCGGTGCTGGAGTTCCACAGGGACACGCCGGGCGCGGAGGCGCTGGGCATCGGCTACGCGGCGGCGCTCTTGCGCGCGGCGCCCGCGAACGAGGTGGGGCCCGAGCTGTTCGACGCGCTGGGAACGCTGGCGGAGCGGCTGGCCCGGAGGGCCTCGGTGCGCAAGAGCACCGATGAGACACTGGCGGCACACCTGGAGGTGGCGGGGGCGTACGGGGTGAAGCTGGTGAGCCTGGAGGCGGAGGGGCGCACGCGCATCTGCTACGACGGGGAGGCATTCCGCCGGGTGCTGGCGCTGGGGGGGAGCCCGGAGGCGAGGCTCCGGGCGGCGCTCGCGCTGACGCGGCCAGAGTGCGTGGACCCGGCGCTGGGGCCGGTGCAGCGGCAGGCCATCGACGTGTGGCGGGGCGAGGTGCTGGAGCAGGTGGACACCGCGGAGCTGCCCGCGTGGCAGGCGAACCGGCTGCACTTGCGGCGGGCGGAGGTGTTCGCGGCGCTGGCCTACCACCGGGCGCGGCGCGGGGAGGCGGAGGCGAGCGCCCAGGCCAGTGAGCGCGCGGTGGAGTCGCTGGCGCGCGTGCTGAAGTCGGAGCTGGCGGAGGAGGACCGCTCGGCCTACGCGGTGGCGGCGGTGCGGGTGGGCGCCTCGCGGTGGGCCTCGGAGCGGGTGCCGGAGCGCACGGGCGCGGGGCCGGTGCTGGAACTGAGCCCAAGGGGGCTGGGCGAGACGTGCCTGCGCCTGGGCGAGGGGGAGACGCCGCTCGCCGAGCGCTGCACCTACGGCGTGGTGTGGCCGGGCTCCCTCCGGAGGGCCTCGGATGGGTCAGCCCTCACGGTGGCGGTGCAGATGCTGGAGGGGTGGACGGAGCTGTGGGTGTTCCACCAAGAGGGGGCGGAGTGGCGGCTGGACACGCTGTCGCCGGCGGCCACGGAGCCGGGGTTGGGCTACGTGGAGCTGGCGGGCTTCACCCCGGACGGGACGCGGCTGCTGGTGGCGCGCGAGGCGCAGGTGGAGGGCAAGGTGCAGTCCTTCTTCCAGGTGCTCAAGCGCGACACGCTGATGCCGGTGGCCAGCGCCGGGCGGCCCCAGGACTCGGGCACCTTCCAGCGCTGGAGCACCGCGGAGTGGCGGGCCGGGACGGTGGCCCTGCGGTGAGGGGGCTCTCGAAAGGCAGAGACATCCGGCCTATCCTCTCAGACGGACGAGGAAGTCCTGTTCCTGCCTGGGGCCATGCATGAGCCAGAGCCGTTGGACCACGCCGGACGCCATCATCATCCATGTGCGGGCGCTCACAGCCGAAGAGAGCCAGCGCGCCCAGAACAAACGGGAGCGCCGCTCGTTCCTCTCCCTCTCCAGCGCCCTCAGGGACCATCAACTGCAGGAGATGGCCGTCTCGATAGGGGTCTCCCGGTCGATGCTGGCCGACAAGCTCACGGTCCAGGAGCAGGTCCAATCCGCCTTCGCTCAGGAGCGGCTCATCGGCCTGAGCCGGGTGTCTGTCACCGGCGACATGGCCACGCGCTTCTACGGTCCGTTCCAGGTGGCGCTCTCGGGCCCTGTCGGCAAAGACGAGTTCGTGATCCTGGCCTGCATGCAGGTCTTCTCCCTGACGCGGCAGGAGGCCAAGGAGCTCATCGCCCAGCGGCATGCTGCCATCAGCGGTGTCTTCACGCTCACGGACGCCGAGATTCGCGCGCGGGTCAAAAAGGTGCGCATCAGCGCGGAACTGTACGAGGGCGTGCTGGCCGCCAGGGCTGGCAAGGACGTGGCGTCCTTCAAGAAGGCGGCCGCCGAGAGGGCCGCGCGGCTCGAGGGGCGCCTCAAGACGGACAAGGAGGCAATCCGCAAGCAGGTGGACACCGAGTTCAAGCGGCGCACCGGCCGCGCGTACGCGGGGACCCAGGCGGCGGCAGAGGATCAGCTGCTCCGAGGGCTCTTCCAGGACGAAGTCCTGCGCCAGCAGGAGACCCGCGCCGCGCTCAAGAAGGACTTCGGTCCCGGATTTATTGACCACAAAGAGGGCGCCAACATAAGGACGAGCCCGGCCGAGCAGCCCGGCTCTCAGTGTCTGACAACCCGGCCCCTGCCGCCCGGCACCCGCGTCTTCCTCACCGGTCCCCATCCCCAGAGTCCTGAGTGGCTCCACGTGACGGCCGTCACCCAAGGCACCCTGCTCCAGGGGTATGTGCAGGGATTCCGTATCACCACCGCGCTCCCCGAGCCCGCCGCTACGCTCTACTTCGTCCAACCCGGCGATAGACTGGAGCCCCTCGCCGCTCGCATCTATCACCAGGCCATCGAGCCAGGCCGGGACCTGCGCTTCTACGAGAACGTCATCCACTACGTGAACCAGGAGGCGGGCCGGACGGGCGTGCAGCGCGTCCACGGGGACGTGCGGCTGGTCGCCGGGAGCCGGATCTGGCTCGTCAGCGTGGGCTTCGCCAACACGCTCCAAGGCCTCGTCGCATCGGGCTCCATCACCGGAGGGATGGTGGCCAAGGCCCAGGAGGTGGGACGGCACCTCCAGGACCTCATCGCCTCCGTGGAAATGTCACCCCGGTTCTTCTCCGAGATCGCCGGCGTGTACGAGGATGCGATCAAGGAGAATTGGGAGAAGATCGTCGGAATTGTGGCGCTGTTCATCCTGGCGGAGGCGGCCTCCACCCTCCTGGCGGCCTCGCCCACGGGCGTTGGCCAACTGGCGGCCGCCGTCATCCAGCTCGGGCTGGCCGCCTTCGGCGTCCAGGGCATGCTTGAGGCCGCGGCGGTGGCCCTCACGCACGCCAAGGCCTGGATCGTCCAGGCCTGGGAAGCCAACGGGGACGCGCAGAAGCTCGAAGCGGCCAGCAAGTCCTTCCTCCACATGGTGGTGAACATCGCCATGGCCGCGCTCTCGCTGCTCGGCGCCAAGACGAACACGGGACGCGCGCTGAAGATTACCCAGGGCCTGAAGTTCAGCCCGCCCCGCCTGGACATGGTGCAGCTCGTGGAGGGCGGAACGGTGCCCGTGTTCGACTCGGGCATCATCGTCGCTGCCGCCGTGAAGTTGCCGCTCAATCCGCTGTCCGCCCCCGCCTCGGGCGTGGCGAACAACGCCGCGAGGATGAAGTCCAAGCCGGTGCTGGAGATTCCCCCCGAGGGCGAGGCGCTGGAGAAGCTGGCGCAGCACCTGCCCCACTGGGAGAAGCTCAAGGACTTCATCGGGCGCAAGATTCCCAAGCCGGGCTCGCCCGAGTTCGCCGCGCTCAAGAAGGAGCTGGAGGCGGTGGGCTATCAGCTGGAGGTGATGAAGGAGGGCAGCCAACCGTTCCGCCTGCGCCGCCTCGGCGGCAAGGACGACCTGGCCGCGGTCACCGTCTCAAAGGACGGCATCATCATGCTCCAGTCGGGCAAGACGGTCCGCATCAGCGTGCACAGCCGCTACCGGAAGAACTACCTGGACCTCATCGAGCAGACCCACGGTAAGGCAGCGCGGGACGCCGCGGCGGCCCGCCTCGCCAAAGGCAACCAGCTCCACCACCTCATTCCAGACGAGATCGCCCAGAGCCACCCGCTGGTGAAGCAGGCCCTCGAGCGGCTCGAGAAATACACGATCGATCGCGGGACGAACATGCTCGACATGCCCTCCGCCCCGAACCAGGAAGGGCTGCTCATGCACCTGGGCAGCCATAACAAATACAGCCGGTATGTGGTCGAGATGCTCGATGACGCGATGGAAGGTGCAGTGGCCGAGAGCGGGAAGAGGGCGCTTCGCGAGGTCCCCCCCGAGGTGATTGACCGGGCGATCCTCGAAGTCGAGAAGCGGTTGCGCGACGCCATCGAGACCAACCGTCTGCCGTCCGAGGTGACCAAGGAGCTCATCGAGGATGGCATCTTGGTGGGCAAGAAGCTGGCGATGCTCGAGGTCCGGCCCGCCGGGGAGTTCTCCTACGCATGATCTACGCGCTGTCGGCCGACACCTCGCACATCCAAGAGGAGGAGTCGCCGGAGATCCTCTACGACGCGGTCCTCATCGAGTTCGAGGGCTTCGAGGATGCGCGCTTCTTCCTGCCGGACGTGGACTACCACGAGCGGGAAGGCGTTCCCGAGGTCATCGAGTTCGTCGGGAAGCTGGAGAACGTGGCCTCGATCGATCACATCGGCACCTCCCCGATGGGGTTCCTGCTCATCTCCAAGCGGATGGTGCGGGTGCTTGAGTCCGTGAGACCCTTTCCGTGCCGGTTGATCCCCACCGTTATCTACTCGGAGAGGATCAAACACCTCGTCCAGGACCCGGACACGGGACGGCGCACTTGGTACCAGGTTCAGGACCCCGCCTTGCGGAATGACGGCTTTGTCATCCTGCAGGTGCTGAACCAGGTGGACTGCCTCGACCGCGAAGCCACCCTCGTCAAGGGTGTGCCCTTCAGTCAGAGCGGCAAGAAGCGTCTGGGCCGGGGCGTCGCCGAGCACCTCGAACTGCGCGAGCCCGAAGGCGGCTTCCCTCCGGTGTTCTTCGTCCCGGAGCTGCTCTACTACTGTTTCTCGGAGGAGGCGAAGCGGGCGTGTGACACCGCCGGCTTGAAGGGACTCTGGTGGCGCCCCCAGCGCTGAGGTGTCAGGGACGCCCCCATTCTAGCACGCCCAGGTGGGAGGGCTGGCCCGGCGCAGAAGCCCGGCCCGTTCGGAAATCCCTTCCAGCTCGCGGACGAAAAACAGGTCCTCGCCCAGCCCGGAGACGCGCACCCGGATGAGCGGATCCGCGGGGTACTGAAGCCACGGGTCATCGAACACCAGGGCCACGACGATGCCCGTGTGGCCGAGGAACCGCTCATCCACGGAGCCCTCGGGCGAGGTGGGGACAATCCGCACGCGCTCGCCGATGCGCACGGGGGCGCCCTCCACGTCCACGGTGAGGATGAGCGAAGGGTCTCGGATCATGGCGCGAAGGAGCGGGGTTTGAGGAACCTGGAGAGCGCGAGCGACACACCCGCGACGAGGGCCCAGGCGGACAGGTGGTAGCCAGCGACATGGCGCCAGTCCTGCGTACAGGCCAGCTCGCCCACGAGCGCGCCGGCAGTGCCCACGGCGAGGCCCGCGTTCAGGGCCCGCAGGGGATGGAAGGCGGCGCTGCGCAGGGTGAGCAGCGCCACGGCCATGGGCAGCAGGGCCACGCCGGCGTGGCTGGCGGTGCACACCCAGCCCGAGAGGGTAGGGGCCGCATGGGGCGTGGCGCGGCCGAGCACGAGCACCGCGGCGCTGACGGCGGACAGGGCGATGCCCACGCGCCGCGCCTGGCGCCCGTGCGGGGACAGGGCGCCCCAGGCGCAGACGCCCGCGGTGAGCCACAGCAGCGCGAACAGGGGCCCGCGCCCGAGCAGCATGGGGAGCGACGTCTGCCCCGCCACGAGCAAGATGCCGACCGTCACGAGGACCAGGGCCATGGGGACGGCGAAGACCCAGGCGGCCTGGGTGCGCCACCGCCGGACGGGCCGCTTCAGGGCCAGCTCCTCGCGCGCGCCGGCCAGGGCCCGCTGCAGGGCGGCGGCGTTGGCGGGCGGGGCCTGCGCGAGCAGGGTGTCGAGCGTGCCGGGCCTCATGGCTCCTCCAGCCCGCCCAGCAACTGCCGGAGCTTCTCGTAGCCCCGGTGGGCCCGGAGCCGGGCGGCGCCCACGCTGATCTCCCGGAGCGAGGCGATCTCCTCGAAGGACCAGCCCTCGACCTTGGCGAGGATGACGGCCTCGCGCTGGTCGGGGGGAAGCTGCTGGAGCGCATCCTCGATGTGCTTGCGCGCGCCCGGGTCGCCCACGGCGGGGGGCACGGAGGCGGGGGCGGCCTGGCTGTCGCGCGCATAGGCCTCCACGTGCTGGCGGTGGCGCAGTGCGTCCCGGGCGGCATTGGCGGCGATGGTCAGCAGCCAGGGGGCGAAGCGGGTGCCGGGCTCATAGCGGCCCCGGGCCCGGATGACGGACAGGAAGGTGGTCTGCAGCAGGTCCTCCGCCAGGGGGCCGTCGCGCACCATGCGCGTGAGAAACCCCTGCACCCGCCCGGCATGCCGGGCAAAGAGGGTCTCGAACGCGTCCTGTTCTCCCTGGCAGAAACGTCCCATGAGCTCTTCGTCCGTCGGGCTCCCCATCCTCTGGCTCACGGACGATTCCCCTCGAAAAACGTTTCCAGGTCCTCCTGGCTCCCCGCGTCAACGGGGGTAACCCACCGGAAGGACTGAGAAAAGTCCAGCAGACGGCATCCGGGACGTTGGGGACTGAGCACGGCTCCCCGCGCGGCGGAAAAGGCCCGTAGCCGCGGGGCAGCCGGCCCACGGCGCCGTGCTACCTACGCGCGGAGTGACCGGTCCTGTCCCCCATCGGCGCGAAGCCTCGGGTCCGAAGAGGCCCCTGCTCCTCATGCTGTCCGCCATGGGGGTGGTGTTCGGAGACCTGGGCACGAGCCCCCTGTACGCGCTCCAGGAGAGCTTCCACGGCCCGGAGGCCGTCCCCGCGACGCCGCAGAACATCCTGGGCGTGCTGTCGCTGTTCATCTGGTCGCTCTTGCTCGTGGTGTGCCTGAAGTACCTCACGCTCCTGATGCGCCTGGACAACCACGGCGAGGGGGGCATCCTCGCGCTGGTGGCGATGCTCAAGCCGGGCCGGCAGGGGCGGGGCAACGGCTGGGTGGTGGGGCTGGGGCTGTTCGGCGCGGCGCTGCTGTACGGCGATGGGGTGATTACGCCGGCCATCTCGGTGCTCGCGGCGGTGGAGGGGCTGAAGGTGGCCACGCCCATCTTCGAGCCCTACGTGGTGCCGCTCACGGTGCTCATCCTCGTGGCGCTCTTCGCGGTGCAGCCCCTCGGCACGGGGAAGGTGGGGGGCGTGTTCGGCCCCATCGTGGCGCTGTGGTTCGTGAGCATCGGCGTCCTGGGGGCCTGGGGAATCGCGCGGGCGCCGGAGGTGCTCGCCGCGTTCAATCCCTGGCATGCGGTGCGCTTCTTCCAGGCGTCGGGCTGGCAGGGCTTCCGGGTGCTGGGGGCCGTCATCCTCTGCCTCACGGGCGCGGAGGCGCTCTACGCGGACATGGGCAGCTTTGGCCGGCGCCCCATCCGGCTCGCGTGGTTCACCCTGGCCCTGCCGGCGCTCGTGCTGAGCTACCTGTCCCAGGGGGCGTGGCTGCTGCACCACCCGGAGACGGCCGATGCGCCCTTCTTCCGCTCGCTGCCCTCCGGGGCGCTCTACCCCATGGTGGCGCTGGCCACGCTGGCCACGGTGGTGGCCTCCCAGGCGCTCATCTCGGCGGTGTTCGCCCTCACGCGGCAGGCCATCCAGCTGGGCTACTGCCCACCGCTGCGCATCGTCCACACCTCGCCCGGGCACCGGGGGCAAATCTACCTGCCCGGGGTGAACGGGGGATTGATGCTGGCCTGTGTGGCGGTGGTGCTGGGGTTCCGCTCGTCCGCGGCGCTGGCGTCGGCTTACGGGCTGGCGGTGGCGGGCACCATGGCCATCACCACGGTGCTCTTCGCGGCGGTGGCGCGCGAGCGCTGGCACTGGACCACCTGGGCGCTGGCGCTCGTGACGGGGGCGTTTCTCGCGGTGGACCTATCCTTCCTGGGCGCCAACCTGCTCAAGGTGGCCGAAGGGGGCTGGCTCCCGCTGGTGATGGGCCTGGGGGTCTTCCTGGGGATGGAGGTCTGGCAGCGGGGGCAGCGGCTGCTGCTCGCGCACCACAACGCGAAGGGCCTGACGCTGGACACACTCCTGCACGGGGCCGTCCGCGGCGGCCTGCCCCGGGTGAAGGGCACCGGGGTGTTCCTGAGTGGCATCCGCCAAGGGCCACCTTTGGTGCTGGTGCACCACCTGCAGCACAACCGGCTGCTGCACGAGCACGTGGTGCTGCTGACGGTGCACATCGAGCCGGTGCCCACGGTGAGCCCGCCCGAGCGCGTGGAGCTGGAGCCGCTCGGCGAGGGCGTCTCCCGCGTCCTGGCGCGCTATGGCTACATGGAGCGGCCGGACGTGCCGGAGGCGCTGCGGCTGGCCCAGGCGAAGGGGCTGGCCGTGCCCACCGAGGCGGTGACGTACTACGTGGGCTGGGTGAATGTGCGTGCGCAGCGGGGCGGAGGGATGCCCCGGGGGCTCAAGCGGCTCTACGGGGTGATGCAGCGCAATGCGTACCACACGCCGGACTATTTCCGTCTGCCTTCCGGGCAGGTGATGGAGCTGGGCGCCCGCGTGGAACTCTGACGCCCAGGCGCCCGGCCGTGTTGAGGCCTGGACGGTGCGCCCCGCGGCAGGGATTTTAGGTTGACCCGAAAATCCCCGGTTTCGTCTCCTGGAGAGGGCAACCCCCTCACAAGGATGAAGACCCGTCATGACCAAGCATGTTCCTGCCTCCCTGGCCCTGGTGTCGTTGCTGTCCGCGGGCGCGTCGTGGGCCCACGGCTCCATGGAGGTGCCGGTGAGCCGCGTGTACAACTGCTACAAGGAGGGGCCCGAGAGCCCGGACACGGCGGCCTGCAAGGCGGCGATCGCGGCGGGCGGCACGCAGGGGTTGTACGACTGGAACGGGGTGCGGCAGGGCAATGCCAATGACCAGCACCGCGCGCTGATTCCCGACGGAAAGCTGTGCAGCGCGAACAACGAGGTGCACAAGGGAATCGATCTGGCGCGCAGCGACTGGCCGGCGCGGCGCATCGTCCCGGGCTCGGACGGGAAGTTCGAGTTCGTCTACCACGTGACGGCGCCCCACGCGACGAAGTACTTCCGGTTCTACGTGACGCGCGCGGGCTACAACCCGTCGCAGCCGCTCAAGTGGTCGGACCTGGAGTCCACGCCGTTCTGCGAGGTGAACAGCCTCACGCCGGTGAACAGCCGCTACCGGGTGCGCTGCCCGCTGCCGGCGGGCAAGCAGGGCCGCCACGTCATCTACAACATCTGGCAGCGCTCGGACAGCCCGGAGGCCTTCTACGCGTGCATCGACGTGGACCTGGGCGCCACGGCGCTGAGCCACGTGGACACGGGCTGGAAGGAGCTGGACAGCGTGCAGGCGCGCGAGGAGCTGCCGGCGGGGACCCGGGTGACGTTCCGGGTGTTCGACCGGGACGGGCGGGACGCGGAGCTGCATGACCTGCGGCTGACGGAGACCAGCGCGGCGGCGAATTGGCTGCTGCGGCTGGCCGAGCAGGTGAACAACAGCTCGCGCTACGTGCGCGTGGGCACGCCCGATGAGAAGGGGAAGATCCTCCCCATCGAGTCGGCCCAGGGCAACAGCGTGTACGTGCAGGAGGACGGCTACCGCTTCCAGATCGACATCGAGAAGCCCTCCACCACGCCCGAGAAGTCCTGCAACCACTGACCCTTCTAGTACAGTTCTCAATCAAGCCAGGAAAGGCGCATGCGCACGCGCTATAAGGCCAAGAGGACTGAGTTGTTGCCCATTAAAAGGCTGACACGCAAGTTTCCCAAAGAGCAGTAGCAAACGGTGTCTTAGCGCGAGGGCTGCAAAGACGAGCAGTCCTCGCGCTTCACTGCGTGTCTTGTTGGAGACAACAGCTTGAGAGCCAGAAGTATGGCGGCTGACAAGGTGCTGCGCCAGCCGCTCTATGCGACCGACTGGAGCCTGGACTTTGTCCCGTACCCTTTGCCGGTACCAGGGTGTGCTTCGTGCGCGCCGATAAGCTGGTGAAACGCCTTGGGGACAGGAGTTTCCTTTTCCGGTGGGGGCATGGGACGGCGATCCGCAGGAAGGAGTTTGAGCCCACCGCGCAAAGAGGTTAGTCCGAGAAGCTGTGTACGGATGGCTCGGCCGAGAACCTCGGCCAAGAGTGAGGGCACCGCATTGCCAAGCTGACGTTGCGCTGAGGTGCGGCCCCCTTGCACGTGCACGTTGTCCGGAAACGTCTGCAGCCGGGCGAGTTCTTTGATGCTCAAGCGGCGATTTTCCCAATGAAATGGCCCGACTGCGGGACCAGGTTGGGCCTGGATGGTCCAAGAAGGCCGGTTCTTGGCCAGCTTCAGAAGGAATGTCCAGTAGCGGCGCCGCCATCCAAAGAGCGGTAAGCCGCCGCCCCGGTCAGTGTGGAAAAGATAGTTCTGGCCTTCGGGGATCGAGGGCAGGAGTGCACCCCATTTGCCCCTGACGGTCAGGTCCTCGCTTGGGTCTGGCTTGATGTCGCCAATTGCATCCCAAGCGGTGCGGTACGGAGGCAGTCCTGCATCCAACAAATCAGGTTGTTTCGAGGGCTCAACGTGGGTAGGGGCTGGGAATTCGAATGGGAGCCCCTCGCGCGAAGCCACCAGCACAAACCGTTCACGCATCTGCGGCACACCGTAGGCGGCTGCATTGAGTACTTGGTAGTAGGGCCGGTAGTTGCTTCCTGTTGCGGCATTGATGCGCTGTATCTTGTCGAGCAAGAGGAGGAGCCCCTCATCCTTGCCCGAGAATGCCAGTCCAGTAACGTTCTCAAGGACAAAGACGCGGGGGAGCGCCTTCTCTACCGCCTGCATGTAGGCGGCCAGGGTGTCTGCCCGTGGGTCATCCAAGCGCCGTGCGTCACCGCGTGCCCAGTAGCCGGACTTCGAAAACGGCTGACAGGGAGGTCCGCCGATGAGGAGGTCTGCCTCTCCACGAATAAGCCGTCCGGCTTCAAGGAGTTCCTCAGTGGGGACCTCAAAGATGCTGCGTTCGATGACGGCAGTCCGGCGTGGGCTTGCCCGCAGGGTCTCGCAGCAGTCGTGATCAATCTCCAGGGAGACGGCCGTTTCGAAGCCAGCTGCTTCGAACCCGTAGTCCATCCCTCCAGCGCCCGTGAAGAGGCTGATGACCTTCGGCTTACCCATGAGGAGATCCAGTAGCACGCTTCGGTGACAGCGCCACTATTGAGGACCGGAGAAGGGGGCTCATGCGGCGGCGGCGCGAAGGACCGCCTCTACCTCCGCTTGCCAGCGGGCGTCCACTCGAACGTTGCTCGCGAGCTTGCCCAAGCACTTGGCGTGTGGCTCAAGCCGTCCTGGGAGAATGTAGCGGTACTCCCATTGTTCCGTGACAGCATGGAGGCATGCCGCCACCACGTCAAAATCCTTGGGGCTGTAGTAGCGGGAGCAGGGGTTCCCCTTGGCTGCGCGGGTTCGCTGGAAGTCGAGACGTGGCAAGTGGGTGGCCGTGGTCTGCCGGAGAACGTTCTTGCACTCAATGGAGAGAAAACGGCTGCCTTCGAAGCGCAAGCGCACGTCGGGATGTCCCTCAGTATCGTCGCGCGCACATTCGGTGACTCCAGGGACCTGCTGGAGTTTACGCACAAGATGCGCCTCGGCGACCCATCCACGCACGGCCATTTTCAAGCGACGGGCATTTTCAATGAGGTCGAGTACGTGGGTTTCATCCATCTCGAACTCGTGCGCGAGCTTATGAAGGCGGCTGGGAGAAGGCCCTCGCTTGAGAGATTCTCCGGCGGAGGGGGCGGTAACTAGCCGTTGAGGATCGGGAATGCGCTCCGCCAAGAGCTGGCGGTGTCCTTGGTCCTCTCGGAGGGCTTCCCGTTCGAACTGGATGTAGCGCAAGAAGTGCTTGGCAGTTCCCCCAACGAGGATCTCCACTGGCTTGTCATCCCCAGCACGATGGTCTCGTTCCCAGGAATGCCATCCCTGACGCTCGATCGCCTCGACGTGGTGGTCCTTGAACTCGATGCTGATGAAGAAGCGGGTGGGATTGTGAAGTTCAGGATCTGCCCCAACGAAAATACCACGCTTCGGATCAATGCCGCAGAAGAGAGTGGTGTAGAGCAGGTAAGGATCCTGCCAAAGCGCATGGAGCCTCTTGTCGTCGGGGCCGTATTTCACTTGGAACCGGTGCTCATCGTCCGGCCTGTTCTTGGTGGGTTTCGAGTTGGCGAAGAAGGCGTACGCCAGGACTCCCATGCGCTCTCCAGAGGGAGTCTCGAAGGTGATCCGGAACGGGGCCTTGTCCGCAGGAGAATGCTGAAGAACCCGGCAGCCTGAATTCTGGAGTGCCGAGAGCATGAACTGGAGCAACGGCTCTTTGGCGCGTCGGCTGACGGAGTAGACACGGTAATCCATGGACAGGAGATTACGGTGCAGACTCGGGGCAGGCGAGAAACGCATGGAGCATTTCCCGCCTGCTGCGGCTGGGCCACTCAAGGCACGATGCTGACCGCTTCCACCGCATCCACCTTGTAGGGCAGCGTCAGCACGCCGCGCAGGCGCACGTAGCGGTACGGCGTGCCGTTGCCCGTATAGGTGACGGTCGTCATGCGCGTGCCGAAGCCCAGGTCCAGCATCCGCAGTGCGCCGCTGCTGATCACCGTGTTGTCGGCCCGCAGGAAGTCCACCTGCGTGATGACCCCGAGCGCCAGGCCCTGGTAGTACACCTTCAGGTCCCCCGTGCCCTCCTCGCCCACGCCCATGTCGAGCACCAGCGCGCTGCCCAGCGCGCCCACCACCGTGGCCGGCTTCCCATCCGGCGCACCCACGGCGTTGTTGGGGTTGAGCACGATGGAGGACGTGTTGGGCGACACGGCATCCGCGTACGGGTCTCTCGGCAGCAGTCCCCTGCACGTCAGCGAGTAGAGGGCCGGGCTGCCCGGCGCGTTGTGGTGGACCTCCAGCGTCGCCTTCCGCGGCGTGAGCCCATTGGGCGTGCACTTCACCGTCAGCGGCTGGGGCGCGCCCCCATCCGCGAGGGTCAGGGTGTTGGGCGCCACGCTGAACTCCGCGGCCTGCGGGCCCGTCAGCGTGAAGCCCGTCACCTCCAGCGTGGCGTTGCCCGTCTCCCGGACGGTGATGACCGTGCTGGAGGAGGCGCCCACGGGGGCACTGCCCGCGTTCACCTCCGCGCCCGGGGCCGGATCCGAGTCATACCCAGGCCGCACCGCCGGGGCGAAGATGTGCACCGCGCCCGCGTCCGTGTCCGTGGAGTCCTCGCCCGGCGAGCCCACCACGAGCAGCTCCTCCCCGAGCGCCACCGAGTGGCCCGTGCGGTCATTCTCCGCCGAGGCGCGGACCGACACCCGCTGCCGCTCGTTCCAGAGGTTCCCGCTCCGGGCGAACACATGCACCGAGCCCCCGTTGAGCGCGTCCGCATCGTCTCCCGGCGAGGTGGCCACGGCCTGCTCGCCGCTGAGCGCCACCGAGTACCCAAACAGGTTGCCCTGGCTGTTCTCCGCCGCGGTGAACTTCTGCTGCTGGACCCATCCCGCCCCGCCGCGCGCGTAGACATAGGCGGAGCCCGGGCCGTGGGCCTTGTCGCTCCCGAACGGCGCCCCCAGCACGGCCGTGCCCCCGCTCAGCGCGACGGAGAAGCCCACGAGGTTGTCCTCCACGGCATCCGGCGGGGAAAGCTTCTGTTGCTGGCTCCACACCGCCCCGCTGCGCGCGAAGACGTACGCCGCGCCCGAGCCGCCGCCGTTCCCGCTGTCATAGGGCGCGCCAATGAGCACCGCCGTGCCGTTCAGGCTCAGCGAGAAGCCAAAGCGCACCTCCGCCGCCGCATCCGGGGCGGTGAGCTTCTGCTGCTGCGTCCAGCTTGCCCCGCTGCGCGTGAACACATACGCGGCCCCCGAGCGGCTGCCCGCGGTGCCGTCATGCGGCGCCCCGATGGCGGCACTCTCGCCGTAGACCGTCACCGCATGGCCAAAGACATCCCCCGCCGCCGTCCCCGGGCTGGTGAGCTTCTGCTGCTGGGTCCACACCGTGCCGCTGCGCACGAACACATAGGCCGAGCCCGAGTCCGTGCCGGAGTCATCGTCCAGCGGGGCGCCCACCACGGCCGTGTTGCCGTGAACCGCGACCGCGTAGCCGAAGAGGTCTCCCGGGGCCCCATCCTCGGCGGTGAGCTTCTGTTGCAGGCTCCAGGTCTTCCCGGTCCGGACGAACACGTACGCGGAGCCCGAGGCGCTGCCCCGGTCCGAGTGGTCGCTGTAGGGCGCGCCGACGACAATCGTGTCCCCGCTGTAGGACACCGAGAAGCCGAACAAGTCATAGGCCACCGTGTCGCCGGCCACGAGCCGCTGCTGCGGCACCAGCTCCGGACTGCCCTGCGCCATGGCGTCTTCGGCCAGCGCGGCCAAGGTCACGAGCGTGCCAAGCACCGAGTGCGCGATGAATCCTCGCTTCTGTCGCATGAGCTGTCCCCCCCGGGAAATGAATCGGCCGTCCCCCCGGCAGCGGGTGCCGTGGGGCGGTCGACCGCTCTATTCGTACAGAGACGCCCGGAATGAGACAAGGCGGTACTTCAAGAATTGCTGGAAAACTCTGAGAAAGTGAACGATGGCGTTCAGGAGGACGGAAGCGCCCTGCCCAGCAATGCACGCTTGGGAGGCAGGCAGGCGTCAGTCCTTCCTACGGGCCCGTGTAGATGCCGATGGTGCCGGGCGCGGTGTCGGAGCCCTGGAAGGCGAAGAGCACCCGCCGGGGGCTGGACGCGCGGTCCACCTGGACGTCCTGGATGGGCACCCAGAGGAGGTGGTTGGGAATCACGCCGGCGCCGTAGTTCACCACGGTGCTGCCGCGCACCCGGCTCACGCCACCGCCCCAGCGCATGCCCACCCAGACGCTGTCATCGAGCGAGTCCGCCGCGACGGCGCCCACGTACCCCTTCTTGTCGGCGAGCTCCGTGGAGAGCGTGCGCAGGCGCTGGCCGCTCGAGTCGAGCAGGGCGAGCCCCCGGGTGAAGCTGCCCACCCACACGCTCTGGTTGGCCATCACCGCCATGCCGGACACGTGGTCATCCACGCGCTGCTCGCGGGTGGGGGGCGTGGGCTCGCTCACGGCATCTGGCCAGATGTCGTAGCGGTTCCAGGCGTAGCCGCTGTCCTCCGTCTGGCTCTGGGCGAGCCAGTAGTTGTTGCCGTTGGTGCCATAGCGGAAGCGGGTGGAGCGGTTGGCGCCGCCGAACCAGACATCCCCGTTGGAGGCCACCGACACGCCCCAGTACGCATCCGTGAGCAGCACCCACCGCGTCGCATCCGCGTTCCACGCGTTGATGGCCGGGTGCACGTGCTCCTTCACCCCGGCGCAGGCGTAGTCCCAGGTGCCGGGGGCGCAGCTATAGCCCTCGAAGTTCGCGCTGCCCCAGGCGAAGCCGTGGTTGCCGCCGAACCAGACGCTCTGCGTCTTCGGGTCATAGGCGATGCGCCAGATGTTGCAGACCTTCTCGCGCCCGCGCGGCTCGGCGGCGACCTTGTTGGGGCCGGTGGACAAGTCGTAGTGCATCACCTGGATGCCCGTGGCCGTGAGCGTCACCCGGTCCGCGTCCCCGCTCTTGTAGATGCTCGCGTCCGGGGTGCGGCCCGCGTAGTAGGCCTGGTCCCACTCGTCCTCGCAGTTGGGCATGCCCGCCGCGGGCTTCTTGCCCTCGTAGCCCACGAAGGCGACGCCCGCGGGGCCTCCCGCCACGGAGATGACCTTCAGGTACTTCACGCCCGGGGGCGCGCTGCCATCGGGCATGTACCCGTAGGGGCGCAGGCCGTCGGCCATCGTGAAGCGGCGGAACTGGGTCTGCCCCTTCCGGAGCACGAAGAGCCCCTCCTCGCCGCCGGCCACCCAGAGGTTGCCCCCTGCGTCCGCGCTCACGCCGTAGACGTACCGGGGCACGCCCTGCGCCGCGCTGTAGAACGTCCAATCCCCCGTGGGCGGCGGCGGCGGCGGGGTGCCGCTGTCCACCGTCACCACGAGCTGCGGCCGGAGGTCCGTCTTCGACGTCTCGCGCGAGTAGAAGACGGTGCCGTCCGTGCCCGTGGACGTCACCACGAGGTTGAGCTCGCCATCGGCCTGCACGGCGGCCGTCACATCCCACTCGGCCCAGGTGTTCGCCGTCACCGCGCCCACGCTGGCCAGCCGCGTCTGCGGCACGGGCTTGTTGGAGTAGGTGAGGGTGCCCTCCTGCCAGCCGCTCCCCGTGGTGTAGACGGCGGGCCCGGTGGTGGACGCATCCGTCATGTACAGCCGCAGCTTCGCGCTGCGCGCGGGGCCCTTCAGCCCGCTCACGTTGAAGCGCAGATAGGAGGAGTAGTCCGGCGAGGCATCCGCCTTGAGCGTGCTGGAGGTGCCGAAGTTCTGCGCCGGGTTGGAGGACTCCACCCGGGCATCGGCGATGGACCCGAAGGTCTGTGTTTCCAGCAGCTCCTGTGACTGTGTTTCCCCCGCCGGCCCTTCCTCCGGTCCGGCAATCCCACTGCACCCCACCGTCAGTCCCACCGCAGTGGCACAGACGGCCCACTTCGCCCCGCGCTTCCCTTTGCTCACGTTCGGCCCCCACCATCACGCGTGCCGTCACCCGCCGGGGTGCGCACGTGCGATGCCTCACTTGCATTCACAGTGCCGGGGCGTGGGAGCCGGGAGATCCGTGCGAAAGGGCCTCTGTGGGAGGAAAGGCATTTCCTCCCGGGGAAAAGTCACGGACTGTGAAGGGTCCAACGGGCACGGTGTTGGGGAAAGACGTGGCTCAGTGTTGGATGCGCGTGCCCAGCAGGAGCAGGAAGCCGGCGATCCACCGCGGGTGGGCGGGCCAGGCGGGGGCGGTGACGAGGTTGCCATCCACCACGGCCTCGTCGGAGGCCACCTCGATATAGGAGCCGCGGGCCAGGGCCACCTCGGGGCCACACGCGGGGTAGGCCGTGCAGCGCTTGCCCTCGAGCGCCCCCGCCGCGGCGAGGATCTGCAAGCCATGGCAGATGGCGGCGATGGGCTTGCGCGTCTCGGCGAAGTGGCGGACCACCTTGAGCACCTGGGGGTTGAGGCGCAGGTACTCCGGCGCCCGGCCCCCGGGAACCACCAGCCCGTCATAATGAGAGGCTTCGATTTCGGCGAACGTGGCGTTGAGGATGAAGTTGTGGCCGGGCTTCTCGCTGTACGTCTGTGCCCCGTCGAAGTCGTGAATGGCCGTGCGGACGAACTCACCGGCCTTCTTGTCCGGGCAGACGGCGTGGACCGTGTGCCCCACGGCCTGCAACGCCTGGAATGGCACCATCACCTCGTAGTCCTCCACGTAGTCGCCCACCAGCATCAGCAGCTTCTTGCCCAACATGGTTCACTCCGGGTTGTGGTTCGTGTGTTGGGATAACATGCCGTGTGGCCCACCGTCTTCGGCGCGTGACGCAGGAAGTCAGGGCAAGTCCTTTCCACGGGAGTGTTGAGTGATGAGCGAGCACCTGGAGAGGGACCTCGCGGCCGTGTTGCCACCCGAGGGGCTTGTCACCGATCCGGACGTGCTCGATGCGCACCGCCACGACCAGGCGGATTGGGCCCCGGCGGGGAAGCCTCGCGTGCTGGTGCGCCCGGGGTCCACGGCCGAAGTCCAGGCGGTGCTCCGGGTGGCCACCGCCCACCGGGTGCCCGTGGTGGCCCGGGGCGCGGGCTCGGGCCTGTCCGGGGGCGCCAATGCTGTGGAGGGGTGCATCCTGCTGTCGCTTGCCCGGATGAACCGCATCCTGGAAATCGACCGGCGCGCCCTCCTGGCCGTCGTCCAGCCAGGCGTCATCAACGGCGCGCTCAAGGCGGCCGCCGCCGAGCAGGGGCTCTGGTACGCGCCGGACCCGGCGAGCTGGGAGTTCTCCACCCTGGGCGGCAACCTGGCCACCAACGCGGGCGGGCTGTGCTGTGTGAAGTACGGGGTGACGGGGGACGCGGCGCTGGGGCTCGAGGTGGTGCTCGCGGATGGCTCCGTGGTGCGCACCGGGGGCCGCACGGTGAAGAACGTGGCGGGCTACGACTTGACCCGGCTGTTCGTCGGCTCCGAGGGCACGCTGGGCATCATCACCGAGGCCACGCTGCGGTTGCGGCCCCGGCCGCCGAAGGCCACCACGCTGCTGGCCTCGTTTCCCTCGCTCGTGGGGGCGGGCGTGGCGGTGATGGACATCATGGCGGGCCTGCGGCCCTCGCTGCTGGAGCTGATGGACCGGACCACGGTGCGCGCGGTGGAGGCCGCCCGGCCCATGGGGCTGGATGGGGAGGCGGCGGCGCTGCTGCTGGCCCGCTCCGACGCGGGGGGCGAGCAGGGCGTGGAGGAGTGCGCGCGGATGGCGGCGGTGTGCGAGGCGGCCGGGGCCACCTTCGTGGCGCAGTCGGCGGACGAGGCGGAAGGGGAGCTGCTCCTGGGCGCGCGCCGCTTCGCGTTCCCCGCGCTGGAGAAGCTGGGCACCACGCTGCTGGATGACGTGGGGGTGCCGCTGTCGCGCATCGCGGAGCTGCTCGCGGCGGTGGAGCGCATCGCGGCCCAGCGCGGGGTGCTCATCGGCACGTTCGGGCACGCGGGCGACGGCAACATGCACCCCACGCTCGTGTTCGACCGGAACGATCCGGACGCGGTAGCCCGCGCCCAGGCGGCGTTCGAGGACATCCTCCACGTGGTGAGGGAACTGGGCGGCACCCTCACGGGGGAGCACGGGGTGGGGCTGCTCAAGCGCCCCTTCCTGGCCGCCCAGCTCGGCCCCGGGACGATGCGGCTTCACCACACGCTCAAGGCCGCGATGGATCCGCTGGGCCTGCTCAACCCCGGCAAGCTGCTCTGAGCAGGCCCCGGGCTCAGCCCTCGCCGGCGAGGGTCCGCTGGAGGTCGTCCCGCATCTGCTTGCGGATGGGGTACAGCCCCCGGTTGGGGAAGGCCCCGGCCTCTCGCGTGGCGGCGCCGATGGAGGGGTAGAACGGGTCGGCCTTCAGCGCCGGGGTGTCATAGACCTCCAGCGCGGCGGGCATGAGGTAGCGCGGGACGCGGCCGGTGGCGGGCGCATCCTCGCTCATGAGCAGCCAGGAGTAGGTGCTCGCCTGGCTCATGTACTCGGTGAACCGGAGGGCGGCCTGCTCGCAGGCGCCGGTGCAGTTCTTGCCCAGGAAGAAGGAGTCGGTGAACACGATGGGCTGGTTGCCCTGGCCCAGCGGCGCGAGCGAGATGCGCAGCGTGCCCGCCGTGGCCTCCTCGGGCCGCCGCTTCAGCACGGTGTGCAGCCGCTCGGAGTAGCCCAGCAGCGCGTCCGCCTGGCCGTCCGCGAACAGGTGCGTGGGCAGGTCGAAGTTCTCGCTGGCGTCGTAGGTGCCATCGATGCAGGGGTTGCCGTTGGCCGTCTCGCAGCCCTGGACGAGCGCCCTCATGCCGGCGAGCACGTCCGGGTCATACTGCGTGGAGACGGCGGACTGGACGTTCCCGGCGCCGTAGGAGTCCGTCCACGCGTCGAAGTAGAGCGCGGGCAGGTTCCAGCTTCCCAGCCAGTTGCCCGTCAGGTTCATGGCCGGGGTCTGAAGCCCGTCGAGCGCCTGCACCAGCGCGTCCACCGTCGGGGCGCTGCTTACCGCCTCGCTGCGCGAGAGGAGGTAGTGCGCGCACAGCCAGTGCGGCACCCCGTAGAGCTGGCCCTGGTACGTGGAGGCCTCGAGGCTCGCGGGGTGCCATTGGGGGCCTTGCGGCAGCGCCGGCCAGGGGCGCACGGCGCCCGTCTCCACGATTTCGCCCAGCAGGGACGTGTCCGTCTCGACGACGTCGTAGGGGCAGTCACCCTCGCCGCGCAGGGAGCGCGCGAGCTCGGCGGGCTCGTAGAGGTCGTCCTTGAAGCACGTGGGGTTGATGACCAGGTCCACGTCCGGGTGCAGCTGCTCGAACTCACGCTCGAGCCGCTCGCCGAGGGCGCGGAACTGGTCTCCCGCCGCGTCGGGAATGTACGAGTAGAGGGGGACGCGGAGCTGGGTCCGGGGCCCGGGCGTGGGCTCCGGCTCCGAGTCACCACAGCCCACGAGGGGGCACGTCACCGCGCTGATCAGCAGCATCCATTTGGGGGAGGGCATGTCCGGTTTATAGCCGGATTCCGCGCGGTGCTCCTCCGGGGGTTAGAACCGGTACTGCGCCTTGATGCCACCCATGAGCCAGAAGTGGAGCCCCTTCTCGTCGATGTCCACCGACTCGGAGTCCTCACCGTCCGAGAGGCTGGCGCTGGAGTACTGGCCCACCGTGAAGGTCGCGAAAGGACCCACCGCGAAGTTCTTGCTGAGCTTGAAGTCCACGCCGCCCTGGAGCGCCGCGAACTCGAAGCCGCTGAAGGTGACGCTGGACTCGAAGGTGTCGCCGCCGAGTTCCGCGGAGGCGCTGAGGTTGAAGCGCTCGTAGCCAATGCCCAGGCCCACCCAGGGATCCACCTTCGCGAACGGGGCGGTGTGGTAGGCCAGGTTGACGCCGAAGCGCATCACGTTGATGGAGCAGCTGGCGCCCTCCTCGCAATCCTCGGCGAGGAGCCCCGGGGCGTACTGGAACGAGCCGCCCAGGTAGAGGTGGGAGGTGAGGAAGTAGCCCGCGTCGATCTGCAGCGGGATGATGCCCGAGACCACATCGCTCAAGTTCGCGTCGGCCTCGCCCGTCGCCTTTCCGAGGGGCAGGCCAAAGCCGGCCCGCAGGCCCAAGGCGAACCCGCGGCCGTCCTGCCCGGAGCCGTCTTCGCTGTCCTCGAAGGACGCTTCGTTCCGCGAGCGATCCTCGGCGTAGTCACCGTCGTTGGATTGGGTCCGCTTGAAGTCTCCAGTGCCGCGCCAGTCCGCCATGGCGGCGGGGGCGATCAGGGAGAGGGTCAGCGCGGAGAGCTTCCAGAGAGCGTGGGCGGTCATGATGTTCCGTCAGAGAAGAGGGCAGCGGTGCGCTGCGGAATGCGTTCCCTCAGACGGGGGCCCCTCCTGAAGATTCAATGCGAACGCCCGGCAGCGGACGGTCGCGCGCGCCAGTGGTGGGTAGCGGAAGCTCGCCGCGCTCACCGGTGAACGCCCCGGTGGCGCTCCAGTTTTTCGTTCTTAGCTTGAATTCCTGCCTCATCACGAGGTGGCTTCGCAGGCGCGAAGTGGGGGGAGTATGGGCCGTCATCAAGAGCTGGAGCTGGAGCCCGCCGTGTCCGCGGACGTACACGACGCGCTCGGAGAAGACCTGGACGCCTATCTGGACCGTGAGCTGCTCCGCCCGCCCGCGCCCGAGCCGAAGCCCGCCTCCCGCGCCGTGACGGCCCCGCGGAAGCCTCGCAAGAGCCTCCAGGGCATGCTCGCGCTGGCGGCCGAGGAGGAGCGGTGGATGGGCTCGAAGCCGGGGCCCGAGGGGCAGTCCGAGTCCCCGCCGCGGGTCCGCGAGGCTGCTGCCAGCAAGAAGCCTCCCGAGGTGAGCGAGACGCAAACGACGCAGGTGCTGCTGCCGGAGCTGGCCTGGGGCGCCGAGCCCGCGCCGCTGTCCGAGGAGGAGACTGCCTCCTTGCAGAAGCCGTGGCAGACGCTGGAGGACACGCTCCGGCCCCCGGCCTCGCGCCGCCGCCTCACGTCCGTGCTGCTGGCGGTGGGGGTCCTGGGGGTGGGGGCCCTGGGAGTGGGGGCCGCCTGCGCGTTCTGGGCGATGCGCCCCGCGGTGCTGCGTGCTCAGGAAGTGAAGGAGGCCTCCGTTCCCGCGGGCACCGTCGCCGCGGTGGCGCAGGCTCCCGCGAAGCCCGAGCCGGTTCCGGAGCCGCCGCGTCCCAAGCCGCCGGTGCGGCAGACCGTGGCCTCCCCGGAGCCCGCCAAGACCCTTCCGAAGGCGCCCGTGCCGACCCCCGTGCCCACGGCCGTGAAGGCCGCTCCAGAGCCCTCCAAGCTGGACTCGGCGGAGGACCTGGACGCGGAGTTCGCCCAGAAGCTCAGCGTCGCGGACAAGCGCAGTGCCCCGGCACCCGGGCGCAAGCGCGCCGCGCCCGGGTGGGGGCCCTCGAAGGTGGAGGAGGAGGACCTCGGCGATTCGAGCGATGGGGCCCACAGCAGCGGTTTGCCCGAGCGCCTGGAGCCCTCGGAGATTCAGCGCGTGGTGGTGGCCAACCAGCCCGCGATCGCCTCGTGCATCCGGCGCCACAAGGAGGCCACGGGCAGCGAGGGGGGCTCCTTCGTGCTGCGCTGGACCATCCTGTCGAGCGGCTCGACGGCGCAGGTGGGCATGGCCTCCGAGGAGATGCGGGGCACGCCCCTGGCCCGCTGCATCGAGGGGCTCGTGCGGGGCTGGAAGTTCCCGCGCCACCGCGTGCAGCAGGCGCCCATCCAGTTCCCCTTCCGTTTTTAGGAGCGGTTAGCCCCGCCGGGCGAGCTGGGCCGCCTTGAGCAAGGCTTCCACCATGGGCACGCGGTTCGCCTGGCCCTTGCCCGCGATGTCATACGCGGTGCCGTGGTCCGGCGAGGTGCGCGGCACGGGCAGCCCCAGCGTCACGTTCACCGTGCGCTCGAAGTCCAGCGCCTTGGCCGGGATGAGCCCCTGGTCGTGGTACATCGCCAGCACCGCGTCATAGGGGATGGCATCCGGCCGCGCGAAGAGCCCGTCCGCGGGCACGGGCCCGTGCGCATCCACCCGCGCCGCGCGCGCCCGGCGGATGGCGGGGGCGAGCACTTCCACCTCCTCGCGCCCCAGCAGTCCCCCTTCGCCCGCGTGCGGGTTGAGCCCCAGCACGGCGATCCGGGGCTTGCGCCCCACCACGGGCTCCAGCGAGCGCGACAGCAGCTTGAGCTGCGCGGTGAGCCCCTCCACCGTGAGCAGCCGGGGCAGCGCCGAGAGCGGCACGTGGTTGGTGGCCAGCGCCACGCGCACGCGCGGCCCGTCCATCATCATCATCACCTCCACGCCGAAGGCCTCCGCCAGCACCTCGGTGTGGCCCATGAAGGGGATGCCCGCGCGCGAAATCTGCTCCTTGGACACCGGCGCGGTGCACAGCGCGTCCACCTGCCCGCCTCTCGCCGCCTCGATGGCCGCGGTGACGTAGGCGTACTGGGCCCGGCCGCCCTCGCGCGTGGGCTTGCCCGGCACCCGGTCCTTCTCCGCAAGCTGCGTCACCACGCACACCGTGGGGCCCGTGGCCTGGCCCAGCGTCTGGGGCGTGGCGCGCGCGTACCTTCCGAACACGGGGAAGCGCGCCAGCGTGGGCCCGTCGCCGAACACCACCGGCACCAGCGCCTGGCGCACCCGGGGCAGCGCCAGCGCCGCCGCCGTCACCTCCGGGCCAATGCCCGACACGTCCCCCAGCGAGATGCCCACCCGGGGACGGGGCGCCTCCTCCCGGCTCAGATCTTCACCTCGACGGAGGACTTCTGCCGCAGCTCCTGCACGTACTGGTCGATGTACTTCTCCGTCTTGTCCTGGCGCAGCTGCTGCTCCAGCTTGGCGCGCAGCTCCTCGTAGGGGGCCACGCCCACCGCGCGGCGCTCCTCCACCTTCAGCACGTGCCAGCCGAAGTTGGTGCGGATGGGCTCGCTCACCTCGCCCTCCTTCAGCGCGAACGCCGTCTTCTCGAACGCGGGCACCATCACCCCGCGCCGGAAGAAGCCGAGGTCTCCGCCGTCCTCCGCGCTCGGGCCCTCGCTGCGCGCCTTCGCCAGCGCCGCGAAGTCCATGCCCGGCCGGCGCGCCTCCTCCGCGATGGCCTGCGCCTTCTTCTGCGCCGCCTCCACCTGCTCTGGAGAAGCCTTCGGGTCCACCGACACCAGGATGTGGCGCGCGTGCACCTCCGCCTCGCCGCCCTCCAGCTTCGCGTACTGCGCGTAGGCGGCCTTCAGGTCCTCCTCGGACACCTTCACCTTGGGGCCCACCTTCATCTGCATCAGCCGGCCGCGGGCGATCTGCTTGCCGAGGAACTCCCGGTAGCTCTTGAGCGTGTAGCCCTCGCGCTTCAGGAGCTCCTCGAACTGCTCCTGCGTCTCCATGCCGTTCTGCTTGCGCACGTCCGCCATCGCCTCGTCCACCTCCGAGGGCGACACCGTCATGCCCAGCTCGCGGATCTCCGCCTCGATGAGCTTCTCGGCGATGAGCACATCCAGCGCCTGCTTCATCATCTGCGCGCGCGCGTCCGCGCGCCGGCGCGCATCCTTCTCCCCGGCGAGCCGCGCCAGCTCGGGGGCCGCGCGCTGGTTCACCTCCGACAGCGTGATGATGTCGCGGTTGACCACCGCGGCGACCCGGTCCACCAGCTCCGCGCGCGCGCCGCTGCCCCACAGGAGCGCGGCCGCCGCGATGACACCCAGCTTCGTCTTCATCCCGTTCCTCATCTTCCCTTGGCCGCCGCGGCCTGAGCCGTAGGCCGCCCCCGGATGGACTGCAGCGTGCTCTCGTTCACCGAGAGCTTCGCCTTGTCCAGGAGCGCCTTCTCGAAGGCCTCGTGCGCCTCTGCCTGCTTGCGTTTGACTTCGCGGGCCTCTACCTGCGCCCGCACCTCGGCGAACTCCCGCTTGCGCGCCGGCTTGAACTCGAGCACCCGGAACAGGTGGTAGCCGTACTCCGTGGACACCACGTCCGAGACCTGCCCCGGCCGCAGGTTGAACACCACCTCATCGAAGGCGGGCGGCATCTGCCCGCGCGGGAAGAAGCCCAGGTCTCCTCCCACCTTGGCATCCGCGCTCAGCGAGTAGAGCCGCGCCAGGTCCGCGAACTTCTTGCCCGCCTTGAGCTGCGCCTGCACCCGCCGCGCCTCGTCCAGCCCCTTCACCACGAGCTGCGCGGCGTGCACCTGCTCGGGCTCCTGGAACTCCGCCTCGTGCGCGGCGTAGTACGCCCGGAGCTCCTCCTCCGTCACCGCCACGCGCGAGTAGACATGGTGCGTGAAGAGCTTCTCGATGAGCAGCCGGTTCGCCTCGCGCGCCCGCAGCTCCGCGAGCGACAGCTGCCCCTGCGCCAGCACGTCGCTGAAGCCCTCCGCAGGGTAGTCCCCCGACAGCCGCAGCATCCGCCGGTCCACCTCGTCCGGGGTGACCGTGAGGTTGTACTGCTTGGCCTGCTGCAACAGCAGCATCCGCTTGATGAGGGTGTCCAGCAGCGCCCGCTTGAAGGGCTCCACCTCCTCGGGGGTGCGCTCGGGCCCCTCCGCGGAGGACAGCTCCCGCCACAGCTCCTGCTCGAACTCGGCCCGGCCCAGCACCTCGCCGTTCACCATGGCCACCACGTTGGCGTCCGGGGCCTCGAGCTGCGGCTTGTCACAGCCCCCCAGGCCCAGGAGCAGGCAGAGGACCAGCAGGGGGGCGCGCGGAAGGGTGGGGCACATGCGGAACTTCCTGTAGCAGGACCGGGCCAAAGGGCAACAGTGCCCGCCGCCCCGCCCCTAGAGCCGGGTGGCGTGCGCCGAGAGGAACGTCTCCAGCAGGGGGAAGATTTCGTCCGGCGCCCGGCGCCCCAGCACCAGGTCCGCGTGGCCGTAGTCCTCCGCGAACCCGTGGTCCCTCCCGGCGATGACCAGCTTCACCGGCCCCCCCAGGTACTCCTGCGCCCGGGCCACCGCCAGCGGCGGGGCCAGCAAGTCTTTGTTGCCCGCCAGCAGCAGGAACGGCATCCGCGCGCCGGCCAGCGGCACCCGGTAGTCGAACCCACCATCATAGGAGGTGAAGGCGTTGGTGGAGACCCACCGCGCGAACTGGCGCGCCACCCCGCCGGAGATGTCCGAGGGCACGTTGGCCAGCGCCCGCTTCACCACCTCCGTCTCCATGTTGGCCGCGAGCATCATGTAGCGCGTCAGCGGCCCCGGCGGCGCCCCGAAGAACGCCAGCCCCGCGACGCGCCGCGTGGGAATCATTTTGAGCCGCAACAATGGCTCGATGCGTTGAATGAAGAGGCGCAGGCCGGGCTGCACGGCGAAGGTGAAGGGGCTGCCCAGGGCGACGGCGGCGCGCACGGGGGCCTGGGGGTTGCGGGCCAGGTGCGCGTAGAGCATCAGCCCGCCCTTGGAGTGGCCCACCCAGAGGACTTCCTTGGCCCCGGTGGACAGCGCGGTACGCAGGGCGGCCCGCACGTCGTGCTCGGCCTGGTCATCGAAGGTGAAGTCCCCGCTGGGCCCCGCCAGTCCCCGGCCGCGCAGCTCCAGCACCCACGTCTCGAAGCCCGCACGCGCCAGGTGCCGGGCCAGGCTGTAGTGCTCGTCGAAGTCCATGTGGAAGCGGTTGGCTCCCAGTCCATGGCACAGGATGACCGGCTCGGCGTAGCGCCGTTCCCCCCGGGGATGGTAGCGGCCTAAACAAATGGCCGCCCCGTCATCGGTGGGCACCCGGTACAGCTCATCGGGCCGGAAGGTCAGGGTGAGCGGACCTTCAGCCCCCGTCCGTACCGTCCGGGAGAAAAGATCTGCCATTCGGTGGAGCCTGGGCTCCTGTGCTCGCGTCACAAAATAATTGTACCTGGGTGGCACGCCGTGCGCTTCGTTGAAAAGTGAGCATCCTCAAGAACGGCAGGGAGGTTGCAATGCCACATCCCCACACTGACCTGGAGGACCATGGGATGCAGCAGCAAAGCGCAGATGGGAAAGAAACTCCCCGCCATGCTGTCACCGTTTTACCCACCACCACACTGCTGAGTGCCTTGCAGGTGATGGAGCGTCACCACGTCCGCTTGCTCCCTGTGGTGGATGACACGGGGCGGTTGCTGGGGCTCCTCAGCGAGGCCCACATCCTGGCCGCCTGGGGGGAGGACCCCTTGCTGCCGGTGTCGCGGGTGATGGAGCTGTGCATGGGGGGCGAGGAGCCCAAGGAGGTCCAGCTGATCCGGGCGGAGGATCTTCTGGAAGGAACCCTGGAAGGACACGGGAGCCACTGAAGTTTCTCCCGGTGCGGTACAGTCCCGCGCGTGCAGGACGCTTCTCCCCCTTGGACCGTCTACATGCTGCGCTGCCGGGACGGAACGCTGTACACCGGCGCCACGAACAACCTGGAGCGCCGGGTGGCGACCCATGAAAAGGGACGGGGTGCGGCCTACACGCGGGCCCGGCTGCCCGTGGTGCTCGTGTGGAGCGAGCCCGCCGGGGACCGAAGCGCCGCCCTGCGCCGCGAGGCCGCCCTCAAGCGGCTGACCCGGGCCGAGAAGCTGCGGCTGGTGTGCGGCCGGGCAGGCCGGGCGTCCTGAAGTGAGCAACGGGAGGGGGCCGGTGGTTGATTCCCCACGGGCCCCGGGAAGGAATTCCCGTGGGGTGCCCCCCCACCTCTCCTCCACTCCATCGGTCAGGGCGTCATGGGTTCAGTCATCACGAAGCGCAACAATGTGACGGTGCTGGGCAAGGGGCCGGAGACGCTGCTCATGGCCCACGGGTTTGGGTCGGAGCAGAGCGCCTGGCGCTTCCAGGCCGAGGCGTTCCAGGACCGGTACCGCGTCGTCCTCTTCGATCACGTGGGCTGCGGCAAGTCCGACTTCAACGCCTACTCCGCGCGCCGCTACCGCAGCCTGCACCGCTATGCGGAGGACGTGCTGGAGGTGTGCGACGAGCTGGGGCTCACGGACTGCACCCTGGTGGGCCACTCGCTGAGCGGCATGGTGGGCGTGCTGGCCTCGGCCATGGACCCCACGCGCTTCCGGCGGCTGGTGTTCGTGAAGGCCTCGCCGCGCTACCTGAATGATCCCTCCCAGGACTATGTCGGGGGCTTCGAGCAGACGGAGATCGACGCGCTGTACGCGTCCATGTCCGCGTGCTTCGTCTCGTGGGCGAGCGGCTTCGGCAAGGCGGCCGTGGGCAACCCGGAGCGGCCCGAGCTGGCGCAGGAGTTCATCCGGACCCTGTGCGGCATGCGGCCGGACATCGCCCGGTCCATCGCGCAGATCACCTTCCAGTCCGACCACCGGGAGGAGCTGGCCCGCGTGCGGCCCCCCACGCTCATCCTCCAGGCCGGCGAGGACTTCGCGGTGCCGGACTCGGTGGCCCACTACATGGCGCGGACCATTCCTCAGGCGACGCTCGTCTCCATCCCGGCGCGGGGGCACCTGCCCCACCTGAGCGCGCCCCTGGCGGTGACCCAGGCCGTGGACGCGTTCCTCACGTCGCCGTTGCTCTCCTGAAGCCGCGCGCCACCGCGACATCGATGATGAGCGCGCCCGCGAGGAAGAGCCACGGGCCCGGGCGGGAGACGAGCCCGAGCACCGCCCACAGGGTGATGCCCCCCGCCAGCGCGGGCAGCAGCCACGGGTAGCGGCTGAACTCGAAAGGCCGCGCGCGGGTGAGCACCACGAGCGCCCCCAGCGCCAGCACCACCAGGGCCGAGAACGGCCGGGCGCGCCCCGAGGTGGCATAGGGCGGCATGTAGTTCACCATCGAGTCGTAGCGGAACTCGTAGTGGTCCACGTAGTTGCGCGTGAAGCCATCCATCTGCATCTCGCGCACGTGGTAGGGCTGGAAGCCCCCGAGGAAGCCGCCGCCGCTGTAGCCCCAGGTCAGCACCCACATCGAGGTGACGCACACCAGCGCGCCCACCAGTACCCAGCGGCCGAGGCGCTGCTGCTCCGGGGTGCCCGGGCTGGCCAGGAGCGGGCGCAGGGCATGGCGCTGGTCATAGCCGAGCACGAGGGCGGCCAGCAGCCACAGCAGCGGGATGAAGCCCAGCGACAGCACCATGAACGCGTGCACGAACGTGAGCAGGGTGAAGAGGGGCAGGAAGTGCGGGTGCTCGGCCACCTGGGCCGCGCGCACCAGCGGGGTGGGGAGGACGCGGCCCGCGGCCCGCAGCTCGCGCGCGCCGATGAGCACGCTGCCCGCGAGCATCAGCACCGACCAGATCCAGCCGATGCCGGAGAAGAAGGGCAGCAGGGTCAGGAGGATGGCGAGCGCCACCAGCCCCGCGCCCAGCAGCGCCAGCGAGCGCCCCGGCAGGCGACCCCGCAGGCGCGGGTCCTCCAGGACGTTCTGCACCGCGTGGGCGGTGTGCTCCGCGGCCCGCCGGGTGGCCTCCGCCGCGGAGGCCGCGGCCCGGCTCACCTCGGGGGGAAGCCGGGGGCCGTCCGAGGCGCCCTCGGCGGTGGTGGTCTTGCCACAGTGGGCGCAGAACCGGCCCGGGGGTGTGGGAAGCGGTTGCCCGCAATGCGCGCAGAACATGGCCCCACCTTAGCCCACCCCGGCACCGCCTGCCCCGAATCGCAGGGACGGCCGCCTGGAGCGCGGCCCGGCGTCAGGGAGGCGCGCACCGCCCGCGGGAAGACGGCCGGTGGCCTCGCCGCGCTTGCGTTATAGGGGGCCCATGGCCGAGTCCTCCGCCCCCCTTCCCGCCGCCTTGGAGCCCACGGATCCCCTGTCGGTCCTCAACGGTGCGTTCCGGGAGGCGTATGCCTCGCGCCGGGAGGAGATCCTCGCGGGGCTGGGCCCGGTGATTGCGCAGATCGACGATGTGCTGATTCTCCGGCGGGGCGGCCAGCGCTTCGAGGGCCCCGCGCGCACCCGGCGCTACCACGCGTTCAAGTCCATCACGCACGTGCCCCTGGCGCTCCACATGTTGCTCTGGGAGCGGCGGGGCGTGCCCGGCGAGCCCCTGCGGGAGCGGCTCCAGGGGATTCAGCGGCTCCTCACCGCCGCGCTGGAGAGCCTCGAACACCGGGGCTTCACGCCCGGGGAGGCCGCGCGCCAGCGCCGCATCCTCGAGTCCACCCAGGGCCTCCTCGTGCAGGCCCTGGCCCCGGGCGGCATCACCCCCGAGGCGCTCACCGCCTACGCGCGCGCGCAGGCTCCCGACTTGCTCCTCAACGCGGAGGACGCGGCGAGGGACCAGCTCGAGACGATGCACGCCACCGTCGAGGCCTGGAAGCGGCAGATGACGCCGGAGGAGCAGCAGCGGCTGCGCGTGGTGGTGGCCACCTCGCACATGGCCCGCCCCGGCAACGTGGCCATGCAGTACTTCTCCGTCACCCTGGGGGAGACGTGGGAGGGCCGCTTCGACCAGGAGGACCTGCACCCGGGCAAGCGCGTCCTGTCCTCGGAGACGTCCTTCGACGAGGCGGCGGCCTTCACGCTGCTGGCCACCCACGTGCTCGATGCGCGCGTGGGCCGGCGCTTCTTCGGCGAGGAGGACCGGCTGGCGCGCGACGTGCTCGCGGATGCGGCCGAGCGGCTGCTGGCCCAGATGTTCCACCGCGAGCCCGAGCCCCCCGCGAACCCGGACAGCGCGCCCGGGACGCCACCCCGGCCCTAATCCTCCAGCAGGGCGTGCCAGCCGTAGCCCGGGTCCCCGAAGGCCAGGAACGGGGGGTTGAGGATCTGCGGCTTGTTGTAGACGAGCCGCTGCCCGGCGAGGTCCGTCACCCTGCCCCCGGCGGCCTCCAGGACGGCCTGCGCCGCGGCGGTGTCCCACTCGCTGGTGGGCAGGAAGCGCGGGTAGAAGTCCGCCTGGCCCTCGGCGATGAGGCAGAACTTGAGCGAGCTGCCCAGGGTGGCCGTGCGCGGCGTGCCGAGCCGGCGCAGCAGCGCCTCCACCCGGGGGCCCGCGTGGTCCTTGCTCGCCACGACGGTGAGCTGCCCGGGCACGGCGGGGCGGGTGCGCAGGGGCACGGGGGCCTGGCCGGGCAGGGCCTTGAAGGCGCCGCCCGCCGCGCTGCCCCAGTACGTCACCCCGGTGACGGGCACGTGCACCACGCCCAGCACGGGCCGGGTGCCGGAGATGAGGGCGATGTTGACGGTGAACTCGCCGCTGCCCTTGATGAACTCCTTCGTCCCATCCAGCGGGTCCACCAGCCAGAAGGTGCTCCAGGCGTGACGCCCGGCCGCCTCCTCCGCGCTGGACTCCTCCGAGAGGATGGGCAGGTGGGGGGTGAGCTGCCGCAGCGCCCCCACGATGTGGGTGTGCGCCGCCCGGTCCGCCGCCGTCAGGGGCGAGTCATCCGCCTTCCGCTCGAAGGCGACCGTGCCGCCATGAAACGCCAGGGTGGCGCGGCCCGCCTCCTGGGCCACGCCGCACACCGCCGCCACCCGTGCCTCATCGAGTTCGAGCATCCTGTCCTTCCGCCCGGGTGGCGGCGCCATCGTTGATCACCCGGAAACATGTATATTTGAATTATCCATCATGGGCAGCATGGCGCAGTTGTCGGAGTCATCGAGGGAAGGGGCGTTGGCGGAGAAGTTCCTGGCCGCCGAGCGCGGCGTGGTGCTGCTGCGGCTGCTCATCATCGTGGTGGGGGGCCTCTCCTACCCGTGGCTGGAGGGCCTCACCGGGAAGGGGCCCCGGTTCGCCTACGGGGTGCTGGTTCTGGCGATGGCCTACGCGCTCTTCCTCTATTGGTGGGAGCCCTACCGGAGGTACCGGGCGGCGCTGCTGGCCTCGGTGACGTCCGCCATCGACTTCGGCTTCGTGATGGCGTGGCAGTACGCCACCGGGGGCGTCCACACCCACTACTTCACCATCATCTGCCTGACGGTCGTCGTCATCGGCATCCGGTACACGCCCCGGGCGACGGTGCTCTCCACGCTCCTCATCAGCGGCTGCTACCTGGCCATGCTGGCGCTGATGGGGCAGCTCATGGAGCACCCCGGCCTGGTGCTGCTCAACCTGGGGCTCATCTTGATGGCGGGGCTGCTGGGGCTGATCTGCTCCCGGATGGTGCTCGAACAACTGGTGGCCCGCATCGAGCTGCAGAAGCGCCTCCAGATGGAGGAGCAGCTCAAGGGCAGCGAGGCGGCGCTCGCCGAGGCCCAGGCCATTGCCCACATGGGCAGCTGGAACTGGGAAATCTCCTCGGACCTCCACACGTGGTCCGCCGAGCTCTACCGCATCCTGGGCCGGGCCCCCGGCGAGGCGAGCCACAAGGCCCTCCTCGCGAGCATGCACCCCGAGGAGCGGACGCCCTTCGAGCAGGAGCTGAACCAGGTGCTGGCGGGGCGGCCCTCGCTGCACGGGGAGTACCGGCTGCTCCAGGCCTCGGGCGAGGTGCGATGGATTCACATCTGGGGCCAGGTGGTGCGCGACGGCTCGGGCCGGCCGGTGCGGCTGAGCGGCACGGCGCAGGACATCACCGAGCGCAAGGTGCTGGAGATGCGGCTGGCCGTCGCCGACCGTATGGCCGCCCTGGGGACGCTGGCGGGGGGCGTGGCCCATGAAATCAACAACCCGCTGACGTTCATCACCAACAACCTGCTCTACCTGGAGGAGAACCTGGGGACGCAGGCCGCGGCGCAGCTCCCGCACCACGAGGAGCTGCGCAAGGCGCTGGCCGACGCGCGCGAGGGCGCCAACCGCGTGCGCACCATCGTGAAGGACCTGCGGACGTTCTCCCGCGTGGAGGATGCCCGGCGCGTGCCGGTGGACGTGCACCAGGGGCTGGACTTCGCCATCAACATGGCGGCCCCGGAGCTGCGCCCCCGGGCCCGGCTGGTGCGCGACTACGGCCCGGTGCCCCCGGTGCTGGGCGACGAGACGCGCCTGGGGCAGGTGTTCCTGAACCTCTTGGTGAACGCCGCGCAGGCCATCCCCGAGGGAAACCCCGAGGCCCACAGCGTCACGGTGCGCACGCGCGTGGGCGCCTCTGGCCAGGTGGAGGTGGAGATCCGCGACACCGGCTCGGGCATGAAGCCGGAGGTGCTCGCGCGCATCTTCGAGCCGTTCTTCACCACCAAGCCCGTGGGGGTGGGCACGGGGCTGGGCCTGTCCATCTGCCACGGCATCATCGTGGCGCTGGGCGGAAGGATTTCCGCCTGGAGCGAGGTGGGCCAGGGCACGGCGTTCACCGTGACGCTGCCGGCCACCGAGGCGCCGCCGGCCGTCCCCGAGGAGCGGACCCCGGTGCCTTCCCTCGGGGCGCGGGCGCGGGCGCGGGTGCTGCTCATCGATGACGAGCCGCTGGTGGCCTCGTCCATCCGGCGGACGCTCAAGGACAGCTACGACATCACCATGCTCCTGGGCATGGAGGCCCTGCAGCGGCTGCTGGGCGGCGAGACGTTCGACGCCATCGTGTGTGACCTGGCCATGCCGGACATCACCGGCATGGAGCTGCACGACCGGCTCCGGGAGCACCGCCCGGACATGGCCGCGCGGATGATCTTCCTCACCGGCGGGGCCTTCACGCCCCGGGCCCAGGCGTTCATCGGCCAGGCCCGGTACTGGCTGGAGAAGCCCGTGGAGCTGCCCGCGCTGCGCACCCTGCTGCAGGACGTCATCCAGGAGACCCAGCCGCCGCCGGACGCGCCCTGACTCAGGCCGGGTGGGGCGAGGGGGCGGCCGGGGGCTGGGGGCGCTGCTTCCGGGCCCGGGCGCGGACCCAGAGGATGCCGAGCACGAGGAACACCGCCGCGCCGATGCCCGAGCCGATGAGCTGGGCCTGGATGAGGTCCGCGGTGACGTCGCGCACCACCTGGGGGAGGTTGCACACCGTCTGGGCGGCCAGCGGCGTCTCGTTGTACCAGGCCATGAAGTGCGGGGCCGCGTAGGTGGCGGCCTGGTTGCCCAGGAAGGCCCCCGCGAGCATGAAGGTCAGCAGGGTCTTGAGCACGGCCATGGGGGGCACCTCGGCAGGGGGGGGCGGGAAGCGGTGGCCGTCATTTATATGCGCGGGGGGCCGCCGCAAAGCCCGGACCGTGTTATCTCTGGGCCATCGTGCCGCTCCTGCCGCTCGCCGCCCTGTTCGCGCTCGTGACGCTCGTCTGCGCCGCCTTCCTGCTGCTCCACGCGTTCCGCCGCAGCGTGGGCACCGGGATGATGGTGCTGCTCATCCCCTTCTACGTGCTGTTCTACGCCTTCAGCCAGTTCGAGCACCCGCGCAAGAGCCTCATCCTGGCGGGGTTCTTCGGCTGCTCGTTGCTGGCGGCCGTGTGCCTGGGGCTGGGGGCGCACGCGCTCGCGGAGAGCATGTCCAGCCTGCCTCCTCCCGGGTACTGAACCCGCCGTGAGCCTGGAGCCCGCGGGCGCGCAGTGCGCGAAGCATCCCGGGGTGGCCGCGGTGGCCCCGTGTGCCCGGTGCGGCACCTTCCTGTGCAGCGAGTGCACGGAGCTGATGGGGGAGGCGGCCTACTGTGAGCCGTGTGTCCTCTGGCTGCGGCAGCACGGCGCGCCGTCGCGCACGGTGCAGGCGGTGCTCGCGCTGAACGTGCTGGCCATCGTCTGCTTTCCCATGTGCGGCTTCTCGGTGCCCCTCCTCAACTTCCTGGCCGCGGCGGCCGGGCTGTGGTGGCCCGCGCGCGAGCTGCGGCGCATCCACCGGGGCGAGGGCCCCTTGCGCGGCGTGCGCCAGGCCCAGGTGGCCCGGGGGCTGGGCGGGGTGAACCTCCTGCTCCTGGGGCTGTGGGCGGCGGCCCTGCTCTATGCCTGGAGCCGGGGCGCCATCTACTGAGGGCTCCCCGTCATCGCCCGCCTGCCTGCCTGCTTGCCTGAACCTGGGCGATGAACGCGTCGATGAGACGCCGGGCGATGCTCAGCGGGGGCGGAATGCGGGGCAGGGCGTCGATGGTGTACCAGTTGGCCTCGATGATTTCCTGGCCGTCCACCCGCACCTCGCCCCCGGCGTACTCGGCGTTGAAGCCCACCATGAGCGAGCGCCCGAAGGGCCAGGGCTGGCTGCCGAAGTAACGTAGGTTCTTCAGCTCGAGGCCCACCTCCTCTTTCACCTCGCGCAGGACGGTCTCCTCCAGGGACTCGCCCGGCTCCACGAACCCCGCCAGCGTGCTGAAGAAGGCGTCGGGGAAGCTGGAGGCGCGCGCCAGCAGCATGCGCTCCCCCTGGGAGATGAGGACGATGATGGCCGGGGAGATGCGCGGGTAGTACGGCGTGCGGCACGCCGGGCAGCGCCGGGCGCGCTCGCCGGGAACCAGCCCCGTAGGCTGGCCGCACCGGCCGCAGAAGCGGTGGGTCACATCCCACTCAGCGATGGCCAGGGCTCGGCCCGCCACGCCGAGCCACACGTCATCCAGCACCATGAACAGGCCGCGCGCGGTCACCAGCTTCATGCCCGGGGGCGGCTCCAGCTCCTTGGGGTAAGCCACCGCGTAGCAGTCCCGCCCCTCCAGGGTGCCCAGGAAGTGCGCGCCCTCCAGGAGGCTGGGCAGCTCGGCCCCCGAGGGGACGGTGGGCGTCCCCTCGCGCTCGGCGACGAGCAGCTCCAGCCCGCGCGCGGCGAAGAGCAGACACGCCTCGCGTGCGCGGGGAGGGGGGACATGGCCTGGGACGAAGCGGGGGGGATTCACACGGGACACCATAGCGTGGGCGCCGCAGACGCGCGCATCCGGGGAGGCATTCGCGCAGGGCAAGCGTTACGGGAAGGGGATGATGCCCTCCCCCCCGGGCGCTCAGCCGAAGCCCCGCCCTATTAGGCAGCCAAGTGGGATCTTCCAGAAACTCGCTATGAACAGGAGCGGGCAGGAAGAGCCGTGCCACGGGCCCAAATTGATTTCTTCTACACGGCCTGCCCGGTCATCCAAGAGACAGGACCTGACGTGCCGGTTACAAGGAAACGTGTTTCAGTAAAGGGGTTCCGTCCTGGGGCAAAGAAGCGGGTTGGGCCCCGGGACGTGCGCGGCGCGGATGAGGGCGGCAGGGAGATGACGGCATGGAGATGAACCAGAGAGCTCCTCGGCGCAGACACGGTTTTGGCTCGCGGCACGCCAGCGCCGCGGGCATCGCTCCGCCGCGCGGGGGCTCGTCGCTGCCCCGGCGCACCGTGCAGGAACTGGCCTCCTCGGGCGGCATCTCCGTGCTCGTCATCGACGACGAGCCCGACATGCGCGAGCTGATCAGCCTCTCCCTGCCCTCCACCGAGTTCGAGGTGGTGATGGCCGAGGGCGGACGCGCCGCCGTGGCGCTGCTGGCCACGCGCCGCTTCGACGTGGCCATCACGGACCTCAAGTCGCAGGACGCCCAGGGCATGGAGACCGTCTCGGTGCTGCGGCAGATGGATCCGGACATGGAGGTCATCGTCGCCACGGGCTTCGTGAGCGCCGAGACGGCGCGGGCCTGCATGCGCTACGGCGCGTACGACTACATCCGCAAGCCGTACGACATCGAGGAGCTGCGGCACGTGCTGCTGCGCGCCGTGGAGAAGCGGCGCCTGCGCTCGCTGGTGCCGCTCTACGAGGTGAGCTGCGCGCTGCTGTCGCTGCGCACCCGGGCCGAGGTGCTCGCGCACCTGGGCGAGCTGGCGTTGGATCTCGTGCCGCACCAGGCCTTCCGGCTGCTCCTGCCGGATCCGGACACGGGCGTGCTCCACCTCTGCTCCCCGCCGGACGGGCTGGAGCTGCCGCTGGAGGCGCTGCGCGAGCTGGCCCTGCGCGCCATCGGGCGCCAGGAGCCCGTGAGCGTGACGCACGCGGCGAAGGAGTGGCCCTTCTCGCCTGTCTCCCGCCTGGGTGCGGCCATCGCCTACCCGCTGCAGGCGGGCAGCGCCCCCGCGGGCAGCCTCATCCTCATGCGGGGCATCGCCCAGCCGGCCTTCTCCGTCTCCGAGCTTCAGAGGGGCAACCTCTTCTGCGCCCAGCTCGCGCTGGCGCTGGAGACCGCGCGGCTCAACAGCGAGATGGACGCGCGGCTCAAGGAGATGCTCGCGGCGCGCGGCGAGATGGTGAAGGCCGAGAAGCTGGCCACCGCGGGCAAGCTGGCCGCGGGCCTCACCCACGAGCTGAGCAACCCGCTGGCCTTCACGAAGGCGAGCCTCCAGGCGCTCACGGGCTACTCGCGCAACGTGAAGACGCTCTCGTCGGTGACGCGCGACGTGGCGCACGAGCTGGCCTCGCGCGGCGAGCCGCGCCTGATGGAGCTGGCCCGGCGGCTGCTCGCGGTGACGGGCTCCGAGGCGCAGGCGGTCATCCAGGACTCGGCGGACGCGGCCGAGGACGCCGTGGACGGCATCCGCCGCGTGGAGGGGCTGCTCTCCGAGCTGCGCACGCTGTCGGGCGACTGTCCCGTGGTCCAGTTCGAGAAGATGGATGTCACCCCGCTCCTGCAGGCGTGGACGGAGAAGGAGCACCTGCCGCGGCCCATCCGCGTGGAGGCCCCCAACGCCGTCATCGCGCACGTGGGGCGCAAGGAGCTGGAGAGCAGCCTGGCGCGCCTGGTGACGTTCCTGTGTGAGATGCCGCTGGAGCGGCCGGGGGCCTCGCGCGAGCCCGTCGTCCTGCGCGCGGGCCACGACAAGGACCGGCCCGTCATCTGGCTGGAGGACCCGATGCTGGTGCTCTCCGAGGAGCGGCGCTCGGACATCTTCGATGCGCGCATCCAGGAGGATTCCCACGGCGGGCGCACCATGCGGCTGAACCTGAGCCTGGCGCTGGCGTACCAGATTCTGCGCCGCATGGGCGCGGACCTGGCCGTGCTGCCGGCCGCCTCGGGGGGCAGCACCTTCCGGCTGCTGCTGCCCGGGATGGGCTGAGCCGCTCCCCGCGGGCGGCGCGGCCCCGTGGTTGACCGGCGCGGGGGCCGGCGTCTACATGAGGCCCGCGCCCGGGCTCTGGGGCGCGCGAGGACTTCATGCCGCAAGACTCCGCATTCATCGCCGTGGGGGAGCCAGCCCGCCATGTCAGCGGCGCGCTGGAGAAGAAGGTGCCCCGGGGCGAGTTCGTCGAGATGAGCCAGGGGCCCTTCACCCAGGTGCTCTCCATGGCGCAGCAGGGGCTGAACCCCGCCTCCAACGTGGACTGCGCGCGCTTCGCGCTCACCGCGTGGCGCGCCACGCGCCGGCGCCAGAACATCCTCCTGGGCGAGGAGTTCCCCGGCATCCAATTCCTGGCGTGGGAGGCCCTCTTGGGCCGGCGCAAGCGGCGCATCGTGCTGCTGGTGCACAACGTGGCGAGCAAGAAGCGCCTGCTGGCGCTGGCGAAGGTGGGGCTGGGGCGGCGCGTGGACCACTTCCTGTGCCTGTCCGAGCACAGCCGGCGCGTGCTGGTGGAGGAATACGGCATTGCGCGCGAGCGCATCACCGTCATCTACTCGCGCGTGGACACGGCCTACTTCCAGCCCCAGCCAGCACAGCCCGTGCTCCACCGGGTGTGCGCCGCGGGCGCGGTGAACCGCGACTACGGCACCCTCATCGCGGCGGCCACCGGGCTGGACGCCGAGGTGAAGATCGCCGCGGACACCGCCTGGCGCTACTCGGTGGCGGGCAAGGAGCAGAAGGACGCCCAGGCCCTGCCGCCCAACGTGGAGATGCGCTCCTGGGGCAACTACCTCAACCTGCGCCAGCTCTACGCCGAGTCGCGCGTGGTGGTGGTGCCCCTGGCGCGGCCCATCATCAGCGGCATCACCGTGGTGCTGGAGGGCATGGCCATGGGCAAGCCCGTCATCCTCACGCGCAACCCCTATGTGGAGGGGTTCATCGAGGACGGGGTGACAGGCCTCCTCGTGGACCCGGGCAACCCGGCCCAGCTGCGCGAGCGCATCCAGTGGGTGCTGGCCCACCCCGCCGAGGCCGAGGCCATGGGGCAGCGCGCCCGCGAGAAAGCCGTGCGCGACTTCTCCGTGGAGCGGTACGTGGAGCGCATCCTCAGTCCATTCGCCGGCGATGCGCCGCCACCGCACACCTGAGTCCGACCGGGGGGCCAGACGTTGGCGCGGCGCGTCAAGTTGAGCCGGAAAAAGGCCATGCGTACACTCCTGGAAAAACCTGTTGGGGTTCCTCCAACCCACGTGCGGGGTAGGCAACGGGGCCCTGCCCCGGGGGCGGAATGTCGGTGGCTGGAAGTTGTAAGTGCTGAGCTTGCTTGCTCTTCCGGAACGAGGCCGGCATCTCCTACCCAACAGGTATTTTAACGGCGTCGAATTTCAGCGTGCTTGCGTGCACTTTTCGAGGACCCGTACAATCTTAGGAGGTTAAGAGCAGGGAGGCGCCGTGAAGTCCGCCCCCTGTATTCCGGGGGACTCGAGCCCCGGGCTTTTCCCTGGGTCGTGGGGAGGTTGGCATGCAGACCGCATCGGTCCCGAAAGAAAGCGCTGAGAGTTCGGCGCCGTCGCGCGAACCTAACAAGGTTGCCGCCGTGGCAGAGGCCCCGCGGGTCTTTGTCGCGCCGATGCGGACCAACAAGCCCGTGCGCGGGCGCCTGGCGCCGGGCTTCGCCGCGAAGTTGAACCTGTTGGCGGACCTGGCCTGGGTGGTGGTGGCGCTCCTGGGCTCCACGCTGCTGGCGGGGCACTCGCTGCAGCTCTCCAACCTGGACTTCTGGCTGCTGCTGGGCGTGGCGGGACTGGGCTGGGTGCTGGTGGGCACCACGCTGTGCCTGTATGACGCGCGCTTCTCGGACCGGGCGCCGCTGGATGACCTGGCGCTCACCTCCATCACGGTGGTGGTGATTACCGGGGTGCTCTACCTGGAGCGGCTGCTGATCGCGGGCGGCATGCCGGTGGTGGCGCTGACGTTCTTCCCGCTGATGCTGTGGACGGGCGTGGTGACGCTGCGCCACCTGGTGTTCCGCCGCCTGGCGGTGCGCGAGGAGCCGCTGGACGAGGCGCTCATCCTGGGCATTGGCGCCATGGGCCGGCTCACCGGCGAGCACCTGGCCGAGCACGGGCGGCGCCGGGTGTGCGGCCACCTGGCCTTCAGCAACGAGGTGCAGGGCGCGAACTCCCCGCCGAACGTGCTGGGCAAGGTGGAGCGCCTGGAGGAGGTGCTCTGCCAGGTCCCGGTGGATGTCGTCTACATCTCCGGCAACGTGCAGAAGCACGGCACCGAGATGCAGGCGGCCATCAAGCTGTGCGAGAAGTTCGGCATCCCGTTCGCGCTGCCGGCCCACCCGTTCCGCATGGACCGGGCGCGCCCCGAGCATGGCCACGCGGTGGCCGACGGCTACCTGCACTTCGTCACGCACGCGCCCCAGCCGCACCAGATGGCCATCAAGCGCCTGTTCGACATCACCTCGTCCTCCGCGGCGCTGCTGGTGCTCTCGCCGCTGATGCTGACGGTGGCGCTGCTCATCAAAATGACCTCGCGCGGGCCGGTGCTCTTCAAGCAGAAGCGCGTGGGGCTGCACGGCAAGCCCTTCAGCATGCTGAAGTTCCGCTCCATGGTGGTGAACGCCGAGGAGCTCAAGGCGCGCCTGGAGGCGATGAACGAGCAGACGGGCCCCGTGTTCAAGATCAAGAATGATCCGCGCATCACCCGCGTGGGCCGCTTCATCCGCAAGTACTCCATCGACGAGCTGCCCCAGTTGCTCAACGTGCTGCGCGGGGAGATGAGCGTGGTGGGTCCCCGGCCGCCCTTGCCCAATGAAGTGGCCAAGTACGCGGCCTGGCAGCGCCGGAGGCTGTCGGTGCGGCCCGGGCTCACCTGCATCTGGCAGGTGTCGGGGCGCAACCAGATCACCTTCGATGAGTGGATGTACCTGGACATGCAGTACATCGACCACTGGACGCTGCGCACCGACCTGGACCTCATCCTGAAGACGGTCCCCGTGGTGCTCACCGGCAGCGGGGCCAGCTAGCGGCGCCCGGCCGGGTGGCAGGCTGGAGACGGGGCGGGGAAGCGGTCCCCGAATTGACGCGGGTGCGGTGCTGTCGTTGACTGGCCCTCCTTCCGCGCCCATGTCCATGCCGCCCCCCGACCCGAGCGCCGCGGCGCTTCGCCCCTCCTCACCGTCTCCCGCGCTGGATGTCACGGCGTCGGTGCGCAATGCCCTGAAGCTGGGCGGCTCGCTGATGGTGACGTACGGCATCGCGCTGGCGGTGCGCCTGCTGCTGCCCCGGGTGCTGGGGCCGGAGGCCTTCGGCCAGTTCAACTGGGCCTCGGAGGGCTTCACCGCGGTCTTCTTCGTGCTCGTGGGGCTGGGGCTGGAGGTCTACATCCGCAAGGAGGTGGCGCTCCGGCCAGAGCACGCCAGCGAGTTCTTCGGCGGCACGCTGCTGCTCCAGGTGGGCCTGGCCGCGGGGCTCCTCGCGCTGATGCAGGGGCTGATGGTGGCCGACGGCAAGCCGGCGCACCTGCGTCTCTTGGTGCTGCTGCTGGGCGTCTACCAGCTCTTCTTCCGGTGCAACGGCACGCTGGCCGCGGTGCTCCACGCGCGCGAGCGGGTGGATGGGCTCTCGGTGGCGAACATCGCCACCAAGTGCGTGTGGGGCGGCGGGCAGCTGCTCGTGCTGGCGCTGGGGCTGCCGCTGCCGTGGCTGGGCGCGCCCATCCTCGCCTCGGAGGTGCTGCGCGCCGCGGTGCTCTTCCGCCTGTCGCGCCGGCACGCGGGGCTCCAGTTCCACGTGAACGCGCGCGGCACCCGCGAGGCGCTCACGGGCGCGCTGCCCTTCTTCCTCAACGAGGCGGCGCTGGCGGCCAACGGTCCCATGGGCATCTTCCTCCTGGGCCTGCTCACCAACACCACGGAGGTGGGCTGGTACGGGGCCGGGTGGAACCTGGCGGGCATGACGCTCATGGCGGCGCCGGTGCTCACCTGGGTGCTCTTGCCGCTCCTGTCGCGCGCCGCGTCCCAGTCGCCCGAGGAGCTCACCCGCATCACCCGCCGCACCCTGGAGGCGGTGCTCGCCTTCTCCATTCCGCTCACGCTCGCCATGGGGCTGGGCGCGGACGTGTGGATCGGCTGGGTGTACGGCGAGGCCTTCACGCCCGCCGCGGCGGTGCTGCGGCTGCAGGCCCCCATCCTCGCGCTCACGTACGTGGCCATGGTGTGCGCCAGCGTGCTCACGGTGACGGGGCAGGGCTGGCGGGTGACGCGCACCTCGGTGGTGTCCATGGTGCTCAACGCCACGCTCAACCTCACGCTGGCGCGGCCCTTCCTGGCGTGGTTTGGCCCGGTGGGCGGCGCGTGCGCCTCGGCGCTGGCGCTCTTCACCTGCGAGTCGGTGGTGGTGTTCCTGCTGGTGCGCGCGGTGGGCCACCAGGCCTTCGACCGGCAGAGCCTCGTGCGGCTGGGCAAGACGCTCGGCATCTGCGCGGGGGTGGGCGGCGTGCACGTGGCGCTCGCGGGGCTCGGGGCCGTGCGGCTGGCCGTGGGCGCCGCGCTGTATGTCCTTCTCGTGTTCGCCACGGGCGCGGTGCGCCTGGAGGAACTGCGAAACCTGATGCGCCTGGTGCGCCGCCGGGGAGCCCCCGCCCCGGCCTCCCCCGCGTGAGCTGGAGTCTTGGTGTGATGAGCCGTTCGAATCTCTCCGCGCTGTCCGTGTCCCGCCCCCCCGCCTGGTGGGCCCTGCTGCTGGTGCTGCCCGTGCTCGTGGCCGGCTGCTACCGGCCGGGCCGCTATGTCTGGGTGGATGACTACCGCGCGCCCCCGTCGCTCCAGGACGAGGGCTACATCATCCGCCGGGGAGACCTGCTGAACATCAACGTGTGGAACCAGCGCGAGCTGTCCGCGGACACGCTCGTGCGCGAGGACGGCCGCATCACCCTGGCGCTGCTCAACGACGTGGACGCCGCGGGCGTCACCCCGCCGGTGCTGGCGCGGCGGCTGGAGGAGCTCTTCAAGCCCATGGTGAACAACCCCGTCGTCTCGGTGCGCATCTCCCGGCCCGAGCCGCTCCGGGTGTCGGTGCTGGGCGAGGTGAAGAGCCCGGGCATGAAGGAGCTGGCCCCGGAGTCCGGCGTGCTGCACGCGCTCGCGCAGGCGGGCGGCTTCACGGACTACGCGCAGCTCGACGGCATCTTCGTGCTGCGGCAGCAGCCGGACTCCCCGCTGCCGGTGCGCATCCGCTTCGACTACGAGGCCGTCACCCGCACGCGGGGCAAGGGGGCCTCCTTCCTCCTGCGCACCGGCGACGTGGTGGTGGTGGAGTAGCCGCATGGCGACGCTCCTGCCCGCGCTGGTGACGGGGCTCGTGCTGGCCAGCTCCCCGGCCATCCGCTACTCGAGCGCGTTCCGGGCGGAGACGTTCGTGCGCACCCCGGGCCTGGCGGAGCGGGCGGACCGCTCGGTGCTGGAGGACGTGGTGCTCACGCCCCGGGGGCAGGCCATCCTCTACACGCCGCGGCTGGAGGTGAAGGCCATCCTCGAGCCGCAGTTCATGCTCCGCCGCACCCTGTCCCAGCCCACGCTGGAGGTGCTCACCTTCTTCTTCCTCCGGGGCGAGTACCAGCTGCGGCGCGGGCTGAAGGTCTGGGCCATGGAGTCGGCCACCTACGGCACCTTCCCCTTCGAGGACTTCCGCGTCCCCGCGCCGGTGAGCGGCGGCGGGGACCGGCTGCTGGATGCCAACCGCTACATCTACGCGGAGACCATGGCGGGCGTGGATGTGACGGGGATCCGGCGCACCTACATCGGCGCGTACGTGGCCTATGTCATCAACGGCCTGTTGGATCCGCCCACCACCATCCGCACCCGGAGCGAGACGGACCGCGTCACCCCGGCCCAGTACAGCGTGGAGCTGCGCGCGCAGGCGTTCCACTCGCTCACGCGCCGCTTCGTGCTGGGGCTGCACCTGTACGGGCGGGACGTGGACTTCTCCACGGGCGCGCGCCTCACCCAGCTCCAGTCCACCCAGGTGACGCAGTACCAGTTCCACCCGCTCGTCCAGGGCAAGCTGGAGCTGGGGGTGGCGGTGGGCGAGCGCTTGCCGCAGCGCGAGGAGTTCTCCGGGCTCAAGCCGTTCCTGCTCCAGCCCATGGGGGATGCCTCGCTCACGGTGCCGGTGCCGGTGGGCTACCACTGGCCGGTGCAGGCCAAGCTGTCGGCGCGGTACGTGCCCTACATCAGCCCGTTCACCACCATCGTCTACCCCCGCATGGAGCAGGCCGTGGCCCTGGAGTGGAAGGGCCGGCGCCAGGCCCAGGTGAACCTGGAGATGGCCCTGGCCCAGTCGGCGACGCGGGGCTTCCACGCGCCGGATGGCGAGGAGCGCGTCACCCTCAAGTTCCAATGGCCGCTTACTCGCACCTCGGCCGTGGTGGCGTCTGGCCGACTCTTGAGGCTGCGAGAATTTCTGATCTCCGACGACCCCCTCTATAAGTGGTTTGCGGGCGTCGGATTGGTGATTCGCCAGGAGAATGGTAGGCTTTAATCCCACCAAGAAGCACGAATGAAGAAGTTCCTGCTGCTGTCGGTGCTGTACGCATTGGTCGTGCTTCCGGGCGTGGCGGCCCGGGAGCGTCACCCGGTTCGAGGCCTCAAGAAAGCCATCGCGCTGATGGTCCTCTTCAACCTCTTTTACGCGTTCGCCGTGCTCGTCATCTGGCCGCAGATGGACGACTGACCCTGAAGGAGAGGATCCGGAATCCCCCGTATGGACGCCTCGCAACGAACGGTCCTGGTGGTCGAGGACTCTCCCCTGTTCCGCAAGATGGTGGGGGAGTTTCTTCACGCCCTGGGTATCGAGCGCGTCCTGGAGGCCTCCAATGGCCGGGCGGCCATGGAGTTCCTGGCGGCGGGACGGCCCGACCTGGTGTGCCTGGATCTGACCCTGCCGGACGTGTCGGGGTACGACTTGTGCGAATACATCCGGGGCACCAAAGCGTTGGCGACGGTGCCAGTACTGATGATCAGCGCGAGAGGCACCTTATTGGACCGGGCACAGGCGGAGGAAGTCGGTGCGGATGGCTACTTGACCAAGCCATTCTCGCAAGACGAGTTTAACCAGCAAGTCCTGTCCATGTTGGCCAGAAACGTGAAGTCTCTACCGGGTGGAGGGAAGAACGATGCCCGCACCTGAGGAGCGGCTGCCGGAAGTGGAGCGCCAGCAGGCGCAGCTCTTCGACTGGGAGCAGCTGCGCGACTACTTCGGCTACGTGAAGAGCGCGGTGAATCGCCACCGGTGGCTGGTGCTGGGCACGTTCCTCCTCACGGCCGGGCTGGGCCTGGCGGCGGCGAAGCTCCTGCCGCGCACCTGGTACGCGGAGACGAAGCTCCTGCCGCGGCGCGCCTCGGCCATCGCCGCGCTGGTGAACCCCGAGCGCCCGAACCTGCTCAACCCGGATCCGCCCAACCCCATGCGCCCGGCCAACGAGGTGGACGCGCCCACCAAGGCGGCCGCCGAGGCCGTGCTGCGCCGCGACAACTTGGTGTCGCTGGTGAAGAAGCTGAACCTGCTCGACCGCTGGGAGGCCACGCGGCCGCCGCTCTTGCGCGCCAAGGACACGGTCATGCGCATGCTCACCGCCCCGCCGGACGAGGATGCGCGCATGGACGGCATGGTGGGCGTGCTGGAGAAGAAGCTCTCGGTGGGCACCAATGACGGCAAGGTGACCATCGGGGTGGAGTGGGGCGACCCGCAGCTGGCCTACGAGCTGGTGGACGCGGCGCAGCAGAGCTTCCTCCACGCGCGCGAGCGCGAGGAAGTCTCCAGCATCGAGGACGCCATCACCATCCTGGAGGAGCACGAGCGCCAGGCGGCCGAGGCGGTGAAGCTCTCCTACGACGAGTTCGAGAAGACGTTCTCGGCCATCATGCTGGAGCGCCGGCGCGTGGTGGGCGACCCGCGGCTCATTCCGCGCTTCTCCTCCACGGACCAGGAGCTGGCGCAGCTGCGCTTCCTCATCCGGGCCAAGCGCCGCGCCATCGCGGACGCGCAGGTGCAGCACAACCAGCGCGTGACGGAGATGCAGGACGACCTGGCGCAGAAGCGGGAGATGTACGCGCCGGACCACCCCTCGGTGGTGGAGCTGGAGGGCCGGGTGGCCTCGCTGCGCCAGGGCTCGCCGCAGGTGAAGGCGCTGGTGGGCGAGGAGAAGGAGATGCTGGCCGAGTACGCGGACCTGGGCGGCAAGTCGCTGCCATTCCCGGACGAGCCGGTGCCGGACCCGTACGGCCTGGAGCGCGTGCTGATGGGGCTCTTGCCCGCCATCTCGGAGAACCCGAGCGCGGCGGTGTCCCTGGAGCAGCTGCGCAGCCGGCTGAGCGCGCAGCAGCAGATCCTCAAGCGCATCGACTCGGCGAAGCTTGAGCGCAACATCGCCATGCGCTCGTTCAAGTACCGCTTCACGCTGCTCACGCCGGCCGAGTTCCCCAAGAAGCCCATCAAGCCCAACGCGCTCGTCATCTCCCTGGGCGCGGTGGTGGCGGGCCTGGTGCTGGGGGTGTTCGCGGCGCTGGCGCGCGATGTGCTCAGCGGGCGGGTGCTGGAGAGCTGGCAGGTGGAGCGCGGCCTGGGCTTGCCGGTGCTGGCGGAGCTGGACCGCCGTCCGGGCGGAATGTGAGCGGGCGCGGATGGCCCCGGGGGTAACACCATGATGGTGATGGACGCGCTGCTGCTCGTGCTCGGGCTGCCGGTGGGCGTGGGCTGCGGCTACCTGCTGCTGCTCACGCTCCTGTCGGCGGGCAAGGCGGCCCCCGCGCGCGGGGCCTCCACGCGCACGTTCGACATCATCGTCCCCGCGCACAACGAGGAGACGGGCATCGCCAGCACGGTGGCGAACCTGTCCGCGCTGGACTACCCGGCGGTGCAGCGGCGCATCCTCGTGGTGGCGGACAACTGCTCGGACGCCACGGCGGACCGGGCGCGCGAGGCGGGGGCCACGGTGCTGGAGCGCCACGACACCGAGCGCCGCGGCAAGGGCTACGCGCTGGAACTGGCCTTCGCGCAGAGCCTGAAGGACGGCTTCGCCGATGCAGTGGTGGTGGTGGACGCGGACACGCACGTCTCCCCGCACCTGCTGCACTCCTTCTCCCAGCGGCTGGAGGCGGGCGCGCAGGCGCTCCAGGCGCACTACGGCGTGCTCAACCCGCACGCCTCGTGGCGCACGCGGCTGATGACCATTGCCCTGGCGCTGTTCCACAAGGTGCGCTCCATGGGGCGCGAGCGGCTGGGCGTCTCCTGCGGCCTGCGCGGCAACGGCATGTGCTTCACCCACCGCGTCATCCGCGAGGTGCCGCACGAGGCGTTCTCCATCGTGGAGGACCTGGAGTACGGCATCCGCCTGGGGCGCGCGGGGCACCGCGTGCACTACGTGTGGGAGGCGGACGTGCTCGGGGAGATGGTCTCCTCGGAGAAGGCCTCGCGCTCGCAGCGCCGCCGGTGGGAGGGCGGCCGGTGGGCGATGACGAAGCAGTTCGGCGTGCCGCTCCTGGGCGAGGCCCTGCGCAAGCGCGACGGGGTGCTGCTGGACCTGGCCATGGACCTGCTGGTGCCGCCCCTGAGCTACGTGGTGCTGGGCGCTGTGGGGCTCATGGTGGCCGCGGGGGCGCTCTCGGCGTGGCAGGGGCAGGTGGCCCTCTCCACGCTGCTGGCGGCGTTCTGCGTGGGCAGCCTGGGGCTGTACGTGCTGCGCGGCTGGTGGGTGTCGGGCATGGGCGTGCGCGGGCTGATGGACCTGGGGCGAGCGCCCTTCTACGTGGTGTGGAAGCTGTGGCTGGTGCTGAGCCGGCCGCAGGAGAAGAAGGGGGAGTGGGTGCGGACCACCCGTGAAGCGCGCAAGCCCTAAAGGGGCGGTGCGGCACGGTCTTGCCCCCGGGCGGTGATGGAAGCCTTCCTCTCGCGCACACCGGTGTTCCTCACGCTGCTGGCGGGCCTGGTGCTGGCCACGCTGGGCCTGCTCGTGCTCTTCCCGGCCGTGGCGCTGCTGCCCATGGTGGCCGCCATCATGGTGTGGGTGCTGGCGAAGGTGCCGGTGCGCTACCCGGTGCTCGTCCTGCTCACCGTGCTGCTGGTGGTGGACTGCGCGGTGGAGAACCCCTACTCGGGGCACTGGAACTCGCCGCTCACCTTCATCGGCCGGCTGTGCTTCATCAACCTCAACGTCGTCACCGGCGTGCCCGGCCTGGGCTTCACGCTCATCGACTTGTCGGTGTTCGGGCTGAGCGCGCTCTACATCTACCGGCGCGCGGCGGGGCTGAAGATAGACGGGGTGATGACGCCCCTGCCCAAGCCCCTGGTGATTGCCCTGCTGGTGGTGATTGGCACCGTGGTGTGGATGTACCTGTGGGGCATGGCCCGGGGCGGAGACCCGCGCCCGGCGAAGTGGCAGCTCCAGAAGATGCTGCTCTTGCCCATCATCGTCATGCTGTTCACCGTGTCCATCAAGGGCGCGGAGGACTTCAAGCTCCTGGGCCGCATCATCGTCGCGTCCGCCTTCGTGAAGGCGTTCCTGGGCGCCTTCTTCATCGTCTTCATCGCCCGGCCCCGGGGGCTCTACACCGAGTACGCCACCACGCACTCGGACACGATGATCTACGTGACGGGGCTGGCCATCGGGGTGACCTCGTATTCCGAGGAGCCGACGCGCCGCAACTTCTGGCGCATGGTGATTGTCTGCGGCGTCATCCTCATGGGGATGCACTACAACGACCGGCGCCTGGCGTACGCGAGCTTCAACCAGTGCCTGGTCGCCATCTTCCTGATCAGCCCGTGGACTTGGGTGAAGCGCTATGTAGCGCGCGCGGGCATCATCCTGGCCCCCGTGTTCCTGCTCTATGTCGTGGTGGGCTGGGCGAATCCCACGGGCTTTTTCTCGCCTGTGAACACGTTCAAGTCGATGCTCGTGGGCGAGCACAACGACACCGGCGAGATGGATTACCGCGACGTGGAGAACTTCAACGTCATCAGCACCTGGCAGCGCAACCCGATGCTCGGCACCGGGTACGGCCACGGCTTTGAAGAGGTCATCAAGCTCGCGGACATCTCCCACCTCTTCGAGGACTACCTCTACCACCCGCACAACTCGGTGCTGGGCCTGCTCGCCTTCGGCGGCGTGGTGGGCTTCAGCGGCATGTGGATGTTCGTCGCACTCACGGTCTTCTTCGCCGTGCGCGCCTACCACCGCGCCCACCCGCCCGTATGGCGTGCGGGCGCACTGGTATGTGTTTCGGTGGTGCTTGCCTACACCAACCAGTGCTTCGGCGACATGGGGCTCAGCAGTTGGTACTGCAACTTGCTCATCGCGCTGGCGGTGACGTGCGCGGGCAAGGTGGCGACGCAGGCCGGGGCGTGGGGGTCGACAACGCCCTCCCCGTCCGAAATGACCGGGGAGATGGTGGAGGTGAAGGAAGGAGTGGGACGCACATGAGCCGCAAGGGTGGGAACTCCCGGCGAGCGGAGCAAAGGCGCGATTTCACCTCGTCAACGCTTCGGCCGCCGGCGACGGTGTCGCCATTGGGCAGACGCCGGGAAATGAGTACACTGGACGAGTCCATGTTCGAGCCGAATGACACGTCCGGTGGTGCAGGCACTCCCCGTGGGGGGGAGGCCAATGCCTCGAAGCAAGGACAGGGCCGTCCCCGGCCGTGGTCGGTGGTGCGTGGGCCGACGCCTGTTCCGCTTCCACTGGTTCCGGAAGAGCCTCTGTACAACGAGGTCGTCCCGGCCCCACCGCCGCAACCCGAACCCATCCCCCACGAGCTGCTGCACCTGTGGGCGATGCTCACCCAGCGCGAGAAGTGGTCCTCGCTGGTGGTGGTGCCGGCCCAGCCGGGCGCCTCGGGCATCGACGCGGCGCGCGCCATCGTCGAGGTGGGCAACCAGTACCGCGAGAAGCCCATCCGCTTCATCAGCGCCGAGGGCCTTCCTCCGGGCGCTGGGTCCCGCCTGGCCTGGGAGATGCGGGCCCACGTCGAGCAGGGTGGGATGGTCGTGGTCTGCATTGACTCGGTCCTCTCCAACCCGGTGTGCATCGAGGTGGCGATGGCGTCCGAGCGCGCGCTCCTGTGCGTGCCGCTGGGCTCCACGCAGTTCTCCGCGGCGCGCCAGACGCTGGAGCTGATCGGCAAGCACCGCTTCCTGGGCAGCGTGACGCTGCAGCCCAAGGGGAGAAAGAAGTGAGCGACTCGCCCCCGGCGAGCCGAGAGGCTGCGCCGCGGGCCGATGCGCAGCGGCCTCGCCTGAGCGTGGTGATGGCCACGTACAACCGGCTGGCCCTGCTGACGCGGCTGCTGGAGCAACTCGGGCGGCAGACGCTGCCCCCTTCCGGCTACGAAGTCGTGGTGGTGGATGACGGCTCCAAGGAGCCCGTCCGCGAGCCCCTTGAGGCGCTGGCGAAGACGCTGCCCTACGCGCTCCAGGTGGAGGTGCAGCAGAACGCGGGCGCGGCGGCGGCGCGGCACCGCGGCGTCACCCGGGCGCGCGGGGACATTGTCCTCATCACCGACGACGACATGCAGGTGCCGGAGGACTTCCTCCAGCGTCACCTGGAGCAGCACCCGCCCGGCTCGCGCCACGTCATCCTGGGGCGCATTGATCCGGACCCGGCCATCCACGACATGCCCCTGTTCGAGCGCTGGTATGCGTACCTGCACGACCGGCTGGCGCAGCGGCTGGAGGCGGGCGGGGCGCGGGGCTTCAACCTGTACACGGGCAATGTCTCGTTCCGCCGCGAGGACTACCTGGCGGTGGGGGGCTTTGATCCGGCGCTGAAGCAGTCGGAGGACATCGAGCTGGGCATCCGCCTGGAGAAGGCGGGCTGCCGGGTGGGGTTCTGCAACGCGGCGTACGTGCTCCACGGCTCGGACCACACGAGCTTCGAGAAGTGGCTCGCGCGCGCGCACCGTTACGGCATCATGGACTCGCGTCTGTCCGAGCGGCACTCGGACGTGCCGCAGGTGGACCCGTGGAGAATGCTCTTCGAGATGAACGCGCTGGCGCGGCCCCTGCTCGCCACCGCGGTGGTGCTGCCGGGGCCGACGCGGCCGGTGACGGGCGCGCTGATGGGCGCCGCGAAGCTGGCGGACCGGCTGGGCCTGGCGCAGGTGGCCTACAAGAGCACGTCGGTGGCCTACACCATGGAGTACCTGCGCGGGGCGCGGGCGGAGGCCGGCTCGTGGCGCGAGGTGGCGCGGCGCATCTCCCGGTACCGGCGCGCCGCGGCCGGGGGCGAAGCGCAGCCCTCGCCCGGGCCTGGGCGGAAGGACACGAGCGGAGCGTCATGAGCACGGGGCGGTGGGTGGCCCTGGGGCTTGCGTGGGCCCTGGTGCTCACGGCTTGTCAGGAGTCCGCGCGCGGCAGTCCCCCCGCCGCCACCGCCCGGCCGGCCGCGGCCAAGGCCCACCTGAAGGTGGAGCTGGCGCAGGTCATCTACGAGGGCGGCTTCAAGTCCGGCTGGAAGGACGTGGGCTGGGCCGAGCGCGAGGTGACGGGGCCGGGGCCCGCGCGGGTGCTGATGGCGGAGCTGGGCTCGTGGGCCATGGAGCACGAGGGCCCGGTGCAGGCCACCTTCGGCGGGGTGGCGCTGCGCTACCACGCGCCCGCGGGCTACGGGGACTTCCTGGAGGTGCGGCTGGACTCCCAGGACAGCACCACCTTTCCGCGGGTGAGCGTGGAGGCACGGCACGCGGTGGCCCAGGAGGGCGAGTGGGTGCAGCTGCTCATTCCCATGGGCGAGCTGAACCCGGAGCAGCGGCCCTTCGAGCGGCTCGTGCTGCGGGCCCGGAAGCGCGTGGGGCGCGAGTGGGTGGAGCTGGATCAGATCGGCCTCACGCGGCCCGGGGCGCAGGTGGCGAGCCGCGGGCGGCAGGCGTCGCTGGTGCTGGAGGAGGTGGCCTACGACGGCGGGGTGAAGCCGGGCTGGGAGGCCAGCGGGTGGACCGAGCGCGTGGTGGACACGGGGCCCGCGCAGGTGATGATGGCGGGGCTGGGCGGGTGGACGCTCCGGCACAAGGAGCCGCTGAAGGGCACCTTCGGGGGGCTGGCGCTGCGCTACCGCGCGCCCCCGGGCTACGGGGACTTCCTGGAGGTGCGGCTGGACACCGAGGACGCGACGGTGTTCCCGCGCGTGCGCGTGGAGGCGCGGCACCAGGTGAGCCGGCAGGAGGACTGGGTGCAGGTGCTCGTGCCGCTGGCGGAGCTGAACCCGGAGATGAATCCCTTCCGCCGCATCGTCATGCGGGCCTACAAGAAGGTGGGCACGGACTGGGTGGAACTGGACCGGATTGGGCTGACGGGCACGAGCGAGGCGGCGGTGGGCGCGCTCTCGGTGGGCGGGGGGCGCGTGGCGGTGGGGCCGCCGAAGGCCGCGGCCCTGTCGGTGCTGTGCACGGCGCCCACCCACGCCATCAACCCGCTCATCTACGGCATCGCCTTCAACGCCCTGCGCGAGAGCAAGGACGCGCACCTGTGGGAGATGGGGGCCACGGCGCGCCGCTGGGGCGGCAACCCCACGAGCCGCTACAACTGGCGCATCAACGCGTGGAACACGGCCAATGACTGGTACTTCCGCAACACCTCGCCCGGGGATGAGCCGAAGTTCACCTACGAGGAGTTCCTGCTGAGCAACCGCGCGCGCGGGCTCCAGTCGGCGCTCACGCTGCCGATTCTCGGCTGGGTGGCCAAGGACACGGCGTCGGTGAGCTTCCCGGTGTCGAAGTTCAAGTCCCAGGAGAAGACGGCCCCGGAGATGCCGGAGGCGGGCAACGGCAAGTCGCCCTCGGGGGCGCTGCTGCCGCCGCTGCCGCCGGAGCAGACGAGCGTGGCCGCGCCGCCGGAGTTCATCGCCGAGTGGGTGCGCACCATCCGCCAGAAGGACGGAGGGCGGGGGCGCAGCGTGCAGATGTACTTCCTCGATAACGAGCCCATGCTGTGGAACTCCACGCACCGGGACGTGCACCCGCAGCCCACCACGTACGACGAGCTGCTGGAGCGCACGGTGGCCTACGGCACGGCGGTGCGGCAGGCGGATCCAGAGGCGGTCATCGCGGGGCCGGCGGAGTGGGGGTGGACGGCGTACTTCCGCTCGGCGGCGGACGTGGACAAGTCGCGCCCGGCGGACGCGGACCGGAAGGCGCACGGCAACGTGCCGCTCTTGCCCTGGTACCTGCGCAAGCTGAAGGAGCACCAGAAGAAGACGGGCGTGCGGCTCCTGGATGTGCTGGATGTGCACTTCTACCCGCAGGGCAAGGGCATCGGCCTGGAGGAGGAGGGGGAGACGGACGAGGCCACCTCGGCGCTGCGCATCCGCTCCACGCGCGCGCTCTGGGACGACAACTACAAGGACGAGTCCTGGATTGGCGAGCCGGTGCGGCTGATTCCCCGGCTGAAGAAGATGGTGGCGGAGAACTACCCGGGGCTGGGCATTGCGCTCGGGGAGTACAACTTCGGCGCCACGCGGCACATGAGCGGAGGGCTAGCGCAGGCCGAGGCGCTGGGGCGCTTCGCGGAGGGAAACCTCACGGCGGCGTTCCACTTCACCTATCCGCCGGACCGCAGCCCCACGTGGTGGGCGTTCCGGGCGTACCGGGACTTCGACGGCAAGGGCGGGCGCTTCCAGGACCTGTACGTGCCCACCAAGGCGGTGGAGGGAACCTCGCTGTTCGCCTCGCGCAGCGTGGATGGACAGCGCGTGGTGGCGATTGCCCTCAACCTCCAGCCGGAGACGGCCCGCGCGGCGCGGGTGGAGCTCAAGGGCTGCGGGGCGCTGCGGGATGCGCGGGTGCTGACGTACACGGGTGAGCCCGATGGCTTCGCCGAGCAGCCGGGAGGGTCCTTCCAGACGGATGGGCTGGATGCGCTGCTGCCGCCCTACTCCATCACGGTGCTGGACCTGACGCTGGCGCCCGCCCGGAAATAGCCTTCAAGTTCTCCGAGGGCTCCTCGCACATCACCGCCGGAGCCCTCAACATTCCTGTTAGGAGGCTGGAGGAAATAACTTTTCCACTTTCAGTTGTTGAACCAATGAACTTGGCAACGAGGAAAGCGGATGGACG